>JAEWSD010000028.1 GCA_023398615.1 Bacillota bacterium | reverse complement strand
CAACCGTAGATGTGTCGACCGGTGATTTCTATGTAACAGAAGTGGATTCCGACCGAAAATTAATTGACGAAATCAATAAGTTTAATCCCTCGGAGATTATCTGCAACAGCACCTTTATGATGAGCGGCATAGATATCGAAGATTTGAGAAACCGGCTCCAAATCTCCGTTTCCGATCTGGAACCCTGGTATTTTGACGATGAGCTGTGTATGGACGCCTTAAAGAAGCATTTTGCCGTGACGGACCTTTCCGGGCTCGGTTTAAAGGATTATACCATAGGAATCATAGCGGCGGGCGCCGTTATGCAGTACCTGTATGAGACACAAAAGAACTCCCTTGCCCATTTAACCAGGATAACCCCATACATTACCAGTAGGTATATGCTGCTTGACAGTTCTACGAGACGCAACCTGGAATTGGTTGAAACACTGCGCGAAAAGCAGAAAAGAGGCTCCCTCCTCTGGGTTCTGGATAAAACAAGAACTGCAATGGGGGCAAGGCTCCTAAGGAACTATCTGGAACAGCCGCTGATTGACAGAACGGAAATCAATGAACGGCTGGATGCCATTGCCGAATTGAATGAGAATGTCATTACAAGAGAGGAAATCAAGGAATACCTGAATCCCATCTATGACCTGGAGCGCCTGATCAGCCGTATCAGCTATAAAAGTGCGAATCCGCGTGATCTGATAGCCTTCAAGTCCTCCCTGTCCATGCTGCCGCATATCAAGTACCTGCTTAAGCATACGAATACCGCTCTGTTAAACGGCATTTATGAAGCTTTGGATCCCCTGGACGATATCCATTCCTTAATCGAAAGGGCAATCGAGGAGGAACCGCCGATCGCCGTGAAAGAGGGCGGAATTATAAAGGAAGGCTTTAACGGGGAGGTGGACCGGTTAAGGACGGCCAAGACAGAAGGGAAGACCTGGCTTGCCGAACTGGAAGCAAAGGAAAAAGAAAAAACGGGCATCAAGAACCTTAAGGTGAAATTCAACCGCGTATTCGGATACTATCTGGAGGTGACAAACTCCTACCAGGACCTTGTACCGCCCGAATGGATCCGGAAGCAGACCTTATCGAATGCAGAGCGTTATACAACTCCGGAATTAAAGGAACTCGAAGACGTGATCCTCGGTGCGGAGGACAAGCTTTTTACTCTGGAATATAATCTGTTCTGCGAGGTGCGTGACCGGATAGCCGATGAGGTGGGCAGGATTCAGCAGACGGCAAAAGCGATTGCCAAAATAGATGTGTTTACCTCTCTGGCCTTCGTGGCGGAACGCAACAACTACGTCCGTCCCTCTATCAATACGGACGGAATTATCGATATCAAGGACGGGCGCCATCCGGTAGTCGAACGCATGATTACAAACGATATGTTTGTCGCCAATGATACATACCTGAATAATACGGAGAAGCGGGTATCCATAATAACAGGCCCGAATATGGCCGGGAAATCCACATATATGCGGCAAACCGCCCTAATTGTGCTGATGGCACAAATAGGCAGCTTCGTACCCGCATTCGGCGCAGATATCGGGATCGTGGACAGGATCTTTACCAGGGTCGGCGCTTCCGATGACTTAGCCTCCGGGCAAAGCACCTTCATGGTGGAGATGACGGAGGTCGCCAACATCCTTCGCAACGCAACAGGAAACAGCCTTTTAATCCTGGACGAGATCGGCCGCGGTACCAGTACCTTTGACGGGCTGAGCATTGCTTGGGCGGTAGTGGAGCATATCAGCAACCCGAAGCTCTTAGGTGCCAAGACCCTGTTTGCAACTCATTACCATGAACTTACGGAGCTGGAAGGCAAGATAGACAGCGTAAATAATTACTGCATTGCGGTAAAGGAACAGGGTGAGGATATCGTATTCCTCCGCAAGATCGTAAAGGGCGGGGCGGATAAGAGCTACGGCATACAGGTGGCAAAGCTGGCCGGGGTTCCGGAAGGCGTCTTGAAAAGAGCACGTGAAATTGTAGATGAATTAAGCAGGAATGACATTGCGGAAAAAGCAAAGGCAATTCATGAACCGGACTACCGGAAGCCGGAAGAGGACAGCTTGAAGGAATCCGCCGGGGAAATTGCTGCTACTGTGAAAAGTCACAAAAAGAGCAATGATCTCCCGAACCAGTTGTCCCTGTTCGATTATGATTCCAATGAGGATGTCATACTGGAATTAAGGGAGCTGGATCTTAACCGGATTACTCCGGTAGACGCTTTAAACAAGCTGTATCAGTTGCAGCTTAAGGTGAAGAACCGTTTCTAAGAATAGAAGTGTGAAAATTAAGATTTTCACACGGCGAATTTGTGCTGCCGCCCAAATTCGCGGTTTTGCGGCAGAATGGAGGTTTTTTTGGCAAAGATAACAGTACTGGATCAAAATACAATCAATCAGATCGCTGCCGGTGAGGTAATCGAAAGACCTTCCGCCGTGGTAAAGGAGTTAGTGGAGAATTCCATCGATGCGGGTGCGAATGCGATCACGGTGGAAATCAAGGAAGGCGGAGCCGGTTTCATCCGGATCACGGATAATGGGACAGGAATCGAGGAAGAGGATATCCCGCTGGTATTCCTGCGCCATTCCACCAGCAAGATAAAAACGGCCGAGGATCTGCTGCATGTCTCAAGCCTGGGCTTTCGCGGGGAGGCTTTATCCAGCATCGCGGCCGTGTCACAGGTGGAGCTGGTTACGAAGACGGCGGAAGCATTCACCGGAATCCATTACCGGATATCGGGAGGAGAGGAAAAGGGCCTGGAACATATCGGCTGCCCGGACGGAACAACCTTCATTATACGCAATCTGTTTTATAACACGCCTGCCAGAAGGAAATTTCTAAAATCCCCGGTAACCGAAGCGGGTTATATCAGCGAACTAATGGAAAGGCTTGCGGTATCCCGCCCGGATATCTCTTTTAAATTCATCAATAATACGCAGATAAAGCTTCATACCTCCGGCAACGGAAACTTAAAGGATATCATATACAATGTATACGGCAGAGATATCACCTCCCATTTATTGTCTGTCGGGGAAGATATACCGCAGGTAAGCTTAACCGGCTTCATTGCAAAGCCGGTCGTATCACGCGGTAACCGCAGCTACGAGAATTATTTTATCAATGGGAGATATATTAAGAGCAGCATCATCAGCAAGGCAATTGAGGAAGCTTATAAATCCTATTCCATGTCCCACCGGTACCCCTTTACGGCTCTCCATTTTCAGATGGACAGTGAATTAATTGACGTAAACGTCCATCCTGCAAAGCTGGAAATCCGCTTTAAGAACTCGGAGGAGCTATACCGGCTCATCTACCAGGCCTTAAGAAGTGTACTTGAGGGCCGGGAGCTGATACCGGAGGTAAGGCTTACGGAAGAGAAGCAGCAGGCCCCGGCGGTACGGAACATACCGGAACCGTTTGAAGTAAAACGCAGACAGGAAGCAGGCAGTGCCGTTAATACAAGCAATCCTGAAAGAAAAGAGCTGATCCGGACAACCGAGATCGGTAAATTAGATAATATAGTTTCGAATGCCGATACCCTTGTAAAAGAGACGGCAGATTATAAGCCGGTGCCCGAAGCCATGAAGAGGGAAACGGCACCGTCTGATGCGGAATTCGTTCCGTTTTTTAAACAGGCACCGACGGAAGAGCCCGCCCTATCAGGCAAGCCGGAGCAGCTGTCCTTCCTTTCGGAGGAAGCGATAATCCGCCACCGTATCATCGGACAGGTATTTTCAACCTACTGGATCGTTGAATTCGGGGATAAGATGTTCCTGATCGACCAGCATGCCGCACATGAAAAGGTGCTTTATGAGAAAACAATGAAGGCTCTAAGGGAAAAACAGTACAATTCACAGCTCATCGATCCGCCGGTCATCATATCGTTGAATATGCGTGAGGAGGAAGCGGTGAAAAAATTTGCCGGACCGTTAAGCCGGATAGGCTTTGAAATTGAGGAATTCGGCGGAAAAGAATACGCCTTGCGGGCGGTTCCTTCCGATCTGTACGGCCTGGCACAAAACGAAATCCTGATAGAACTGATTGACGGATTAGTGGATGAGGTATATAATGAAACGCCGGAAATAATATTGGAGAAAGTGGCCTCCATGTCCTGTAAGGCGGCGGTAAAGGGAAACCACCGGTTATCCCGCGATGAGGCCGAAGCCTTAATCGGACAGCTGTTAACCCTCGAGAACCCTTACCATTGCCCTCACGGACGGCCAACGATTATTTCCATGAGCAAATATGAGATAGAGAAGAAGTTCAAACGTATTATTTGAGCCATTGCAGGACAGGATTTTATAAAGGAAGTGTTTTATGAAAAAGCCTCTTATCATATTAACCGGACCTACGGCAGTCGGGAAAACAGAGCTTTCCGTTAAATTGGCCAAAGCCGTAAACGGAGAGATCATTTCTGCAGATTCCATGCAGGTATATAAATATATGAATATCGGAACCGCCAAAATTACACCGGAGGAAATGAGCGGAATACGGCATTATCTTATCGATGAATTGGAACCGGATGAGGAATTCAATGTGGTCAGGTTCAAGGAATATGCGGACAGGTATATTGCGCAAATCTATGCAAGGGGCAAACTTCCGATTATTGTCGGCGGTACCGGCTTCTATATTCAGGCAGTCCTTTACGGGATCGAATTTAAAGAGAACGGAGAGAACACCTCTTACCGGAAGGAGCTGGAGGCTCTTGCGGCAGCAAAAGGTGCCTTTTTCCTGCATTCCGAATTAAAAGAAGCGGACCCGGCCTCCGCCGGAGCCATTCATCCCAATAACATAAAAAGAGTGATACGGGCACTGGAATATTTTAAACAGACCGGAAGCAGGATATCGGAGCATAACGAGGAACAGCGCCGTAAGGAATCCCCTTTTCATTTCTGCTATTTTGTCCTGAACAATGAACGGGAAGTACTTTACGACAGGATCAACCGCAGGGTGGATCAAATGTTGGAGCAGGGGCTGGTGGATGAGGTAAAGCGGCTGCTGGACAGGGGTTATGCGAAAGACCTTGTTTCCATGCAGGGGCTGGGTTATAAGGAAATCATTCCTTATCTGGAAGGCGAGTGTACCCTGGAGGAAGCCGTTTCGGTCATAAAACGGGATACCAGGCATTTTGCGAAGCGGCAGCTTACCTGGTTTAAAAGGGAAAGAGATGTTACCTGGATCAATAAAAAGGAATACGGCAGCGAGGAATCCGTATTACTGGACGCCTTACTGGAGGTATTAAGAGAGAAAGGAATTCCGTTTCATGCGGAAAAGGAAGTAAATGAACCGTAAGTTAAATGATTTTTACAAAGCGTTAAAGATAGAGGACCGTATTTTAGATTTTTGCAGCGGTATCGAAGCCGGACTGAAGGAAAGATTCGAAGAGATTGACAGGACGGCCGAATACAACCAGCTGAAGGTGATAAAGGCAATGCAGGATAACCGTGTCAGCGACATCCATTTTGCCGCTACCACGGGCTACGGTTATAATGATTTAGGCCGGGATACCCTGGAACGTGTATATGCTTCTGTCTTCCATGCGGAGGCGGCGCTGGTAAGACCGCAGCTGATAAGCGGAACCCATGCTCTAAGCACTGCCTTATCAGGGAACTTAAGGCCGGGTGACGAGATACTGTCCCCCGTCGGGAAACCTTATGATACGCTGGAGGGTGTGATCGGGATCAGGGAATCGAAGGGCTCGCTTGCCGAATATGGGGTAAGCTATGCGCAGGTTGATTTGCTCCCGGACGGCGGCTTTGATTATGACGGAATCCGGGGTGCCGTCAACAAGCGGACAAGACTGGTTACGATCCAGCGATCGAAAGGGTATGCCGCAAGGCCGACCCTTTCCGTAGAAAGGATCGGAGAACTGATTGCGTTAATAAAGGGAATTAAGCCGGATGTTATCTGTATGGTAGACAATTGCTACGGCGAATTTGTGGAAATCATTGAGCCGACGGATGTCGGCGCGGATCTGTGTGTCGGCTCACTGATCAAGAATCCCGGCGGAGGACTGGCCCCTACCGGCGGCTACATCGTGGGAAAAGAGGAGTACGTCGACAATGCCGCATTCCGTCTTACCGCCCCCGGGCTTGGCAGGGAGGTGGGAGCCACCCTCGGTATCAACAGCCTTCTGTATCAGGGACTTTTCCTGGCGCCGCAGACGGTATCGGGCGCTTTAAAAGGAGCCGTTTACGCCGCAAATATATATGAAAAATTAGGCTTCCGGGTTATCCCCGACGGTTCCGAACCGCGTTACGATATCATCCAGGCTGTAACTCTGGGCAGCGCAGAGGGAGTCATTGCCTTCTGCAAAGGGATTCAGGCGGCTGCCCCCGTCGACAGCTATGTCAGTCCGGAGCCCTGGGCAATGCCGGGATACCATTCCGATGTCATCATGGCGGCCGGTACTTTTGTACAGGGTTCCAGCATCGAATTAAGTGCCGATGCACCGATTGAGCCCCCTTACGCGGTATATTTCCAGGGCGGTCTGACATGGTATCATGCGAAATACGGTATCCTTATGTCGGTCCAGAAGCTATATGAAAAGCATTTGCTACAGTTCAGGTGAATATCGTAAGCAAGATGTTACAGTTCAGCCTATAGTACTGCGAGGCGTTTTTTTGTGAGTAGATCTATATATAGATCAGCGAAGCGAAAGTCACAGAAAACCAGAGACATGTCTGTGCGAAATTATGCATTTTGCATGATTTCTGCACATTTGTTACGGTTCAGCCGTAAGGCCGAATAGTAACGTATTTATTAAGCAGAAAGGAAGGTAAGATTGCGTAAGAAAACAGTTATTGCATTTGGATCTATGTTATAGTTCAGCAGACATTTATAGCTTTACTGCTATCAGGTGTGTTTGGTTACTATCATTTTTTTGCAATCGGAGGTAAAATGATAAAAATGGAGCCTGGTCAGACGAAAGGTTTTATACCTATTAATGTTTATGTATGATATTTAAGCCGTGAACGAAAGGAACGTTATAAACTACGGCAAAAGTCGGAATAAAGGCAGAGGGGGTGGAAAAAATCAATTGTGATGATTTGTTGGAACATTTAATTGATGAATATGGGGATTTGGTTTTTTCCATATGCTTTAAGCTTGT
>JAEWSD010000248.1 GCA_023398615.1 Bacillota bacterium | reverse complement strand
CTTTAATGCATCAATAATTGTGAGTTTTGAGCGGGAAGCCTCAAAGGAGATTACGTCGGCATCCATGCTGTCGATCTCCTTTACGATCTCCTCGAATTCACTGTAGCACATATGGGTATGAATCTGCGTCTCAGGCTTTACCCTGCTATGGCAAAGCCTGAAGGCAGGGATTGCCCAATCCAGGTATCCGCTATACCAGTCTGCCCTCCTGAGAGGCAATTTTTCTTTTAACGCCGCTTCGTCAATTTGGATAATACGCAAGCCTGCCCGTTCCAGATCACATACTTCGTCCCTGATTGCCAGCGCCAGCTGGTATGCCATATCCTTTAACGCGATATCCTCCCGCGGAAATGACCAGTTAAGAATCGTCACAGGTCCCGTAAGCATACCTTTCACCGGTTTGTCCGTAAGGCTTTGGGCGTACCTCGAATACTCCACGGTGATCGGCCGTATACGCTTTATATCGCCGAATATAACCGGCGGCTTTACGCATCTGGTACCATAGGACTGCACCCAGGCTTTCTCCGTAAATACAAAGCCGGACAGGTTCTCGCCAAAGAATTCCACCATATCGTTTCTCTCATATTCCCCGTGTACAAGAACATCAAGACCGATCTCTTCCTGCTTTCCGATGCATTCCTTAATAAATGACTGAACCTGCGCATCGTATTCGCTTTTTGTAATTTCGCCGTTCCGGTACCGTGTCCGGTTTCTTTTAACCTGTACAGTCTGCGGGAAGGAGCCGATCGTCGTTGTGGGCAGGACAGGCAGGGACAATGCCTTCTTTTGTATGACTTCCCGTTCCTTTCTCGGTACGCTTCTTATAAAATCCTCTTTTGTCAATCGTGCTACCGACTTTTGAACCTCCATATCCGTAAATAACCGTTCGGTTCCAATGCTTTTCTCATTGTTTATAAATTCTTCCGCTTCCTCGAACTTGGGGTCATCGGAAAGCTTGCACAACTCCTTAAGCTCCCTTACTTTTTCTTTGGCAAATGCAAAATGCCCTTTTACCTCTTCTTTCAAATGGATTTCGTTTTCCAGGGTATAAGGGACATGAAGCAGCGAGCAGGAGGTTCCGATTACCATATGCCTTACATATTTTCTGATCTCGGATAACAGCATAAGCACATCTTTGTAGCTGCATTTCCATACATTCCTGCCGTTAACGATACCTGCGAACAGTACTTTATCTTCCGGGAACCCATACTCTTTCACCAATTCCAGTGACTTTATACCTTCCACAAAGTCCAGTCCGATACCGTCAAAGCCAAGAGCAGTCACTTCCCCATAGCAGTCTCTTATGTCTCCGAAATAGGTCTGCAGCAGTACCTTGACCTTTCCTTTCCCGCCCAGAATCCTGCGGTACAAGTCAATGAATAACCGGATATCGTCACCGGTCAGATCCGTAACCAACGCAGGTTCGTCAAACTGTACCCATTCCGCTCCCAATTGATCAAGCTTCCCGATTATGTCCGAATAGGCGTCTGCCGCCTGGTCCAGGTAATCCTCCGCCCTTTTGCCGCCCCTGTAACGTGAAAGCTTAAGGAATGTAAAAACACCGATTAATACGGGCTTTGTCTCGAAGCCGTGCTCCTTTGCCTCCCGGTACTCATCGAATACCTTGCTTCCGGCTAGACATAACTCAGTATCATCGTCCAGTTCCGGCACGATGTAGTGGTAATTGGTATTAAACCATTTTTTCATTGCGAAGGCCTTTACGTCTCCGTACTCCCCCTGGTATCCCCTGGCCATTGCAAAGTAGGTATCCAATTTACTTAATTCCAGCTCCTTATATTCCTTTGGAACGGCATTCAACAATACTGCCAGGTCAAGCATTCCATCGTAAAACGAAAAATCATTGGACGAAATATAATCGGCCCCATTCTCCCTTTGCATGCGCCAATGCTCCAATCTAAGTTCCTGTGCTGCCTTTTGCAGCTCTTCCTCCGGTATTTCTTTCCTGAAATATTTTTCGGAAGCAAATTTTAACTCACGAAGCTTTCCGATTCTCGGAAAACCAATTACTGCGTTATTCACGATAATTCCTCCTGTATTTTTTGATGTTGGACGATTGCAGACACATATCTGTCCGTCATATTGATTTCCTTCATTATATATAATGTTACGGTTATAGTAAATTTCAAAATAAATATAGCTTGTTATAGCAAAATCTTATAACAAGCCATATCATAAAGTTCATGCTTCAATTGATACCATATTTTATCCAAATACCATATATCCGAATTACATGATAAAATAGTGGAAGAAATTTATTAACCTTTTGTGTACAATATATCCAGGCAAGGAAAATACTATGAATAATACAAGGAGTGTCCGTACGATGTGCCGATATGAACTTACCGATGATGAAAAATGGCAGGCTGTAGTTAACTGTGATAAGAATTATGACGGAATATTCTTCTATGGGGTAAAGACTACCGGAATTTTCTGCCGTCCGTCCTGCAACTCTAAAACTCCTGCGAAAAATCATGTAACCTATTTTGAAAATGCACCGGCCGCAATGAAAGCGGGATTCAGGATATGCAAAAGGTGCCGTCCCGACAAAGCGGTTTATGAACCGGGCCTTGAGCTTTTTATCCGGTTAAGGGGCAGTATCGCTAAAAGCTACGAGAAGGAAGTTGATTTAAAGGAACTATCAAAACAGCTTGGCGTCAGCATAAATCATATCATCCGACTGTTTAAACAGTTCGGCGGACTCACACCTGCGCAGTATATAACCGGTCTGAGAATACAGCAGGCATTAACCCTGCTTTCGCAGGACGACCTGGATATTATGGAGATTGCTTATAGAAGCGGATTTAAAAGCCTGTCTAATTTTTACAAACAGTTTAAAAGACATACGGGATTTTCGCCGGGCCATTACCGAAACAGAAAGGTGGTAATTTCATGATCTTGAACCATTTAGGAAAGTCTCCCGTTATTCACGAAAGTTCATATGTTGCTCCGACCGCCACAATATGCGGCGACGTCAAAATCGGGGCAAATACGGTAATCATGCATGGAGCAGCTGTGATTGCCGAAGGAAGCTCTGTTGAAATCGGCGATAACTGTATCATTCTTGAAAATGCTGTATTAAGAAGCACGGCCCGTCACGGACTGAGCATCCGAAACAACGTATTGATCGGACCGAATGCACATATAGTGGGATGTACCGTAGAGGACTGTGTATTTATCGCGACGGGGGCTTCCGTTTTCCACGGCGCAAGGCTGTGCAGAGGCTCGGAGGTCCGTATCAACGGCATCGTTCATATTAAAACAGAATTACCGGAATATACGGCGGTTCCTATAGGATGGGTTGCCGTGGGAATACCGGCCCGGATATTGCCTCCGGACAAGCATGACGAGATATGGGCACAGCAGGAACCGCTGAATTTCATCAAATATGTCTACGGCGTAGACTGGAAACCGGAAGGGAAAGATGCCGTTATGCCTGAGATTACCCAAAGAATGGCAGAGGCATTAAGAAAACACAGGGATGATACCTGGTAAATTACTCTTCATATATGACGATCGGAATACCGTCTTCTATATATTGAAAAATGGTTTTAGCCAGAAACAGAGGGGCATTCACACAGCCGTGGGTCCCCCTTCTTTTATAGATCTCCCCTCCGAAAGCATGCCTCCAGCCGGCATCATGAATTCCCATATTTCCGTAAAACGGCATCCAGTAATTTACCTTTACCGCATAGCCCGGCCCCTTTAGGGTCGCCTCCTTCTGCTTGTAGTTTAACATATAAGTACCTACTACCGTGGCATTTCCATTATTGGGATTTCCTGTTACTACAGGGCCCTGAACCTTAAGCTTGCCGTCTTTATAAAACCATAAATGCTGCCGCGTAATATTAATCTCAACATAGGTATTACCGATCTCATCCTCATCATCGTGTAATGCCTTCTGGGTAAATACAGGCTCCTTTTCCGTCACTTCCCCAAACCGGATATGCTTTATTAAAGCCTTTAACTCTTCCGCCTGGTTAATCTTCCTCCCATAAAGCCCTCCTTTTACTTCTATCGTTTTACCAATAGAAGTCTTAAAAGTCCTTGTGATCCCAACGGTATCGTATTTTTTGGCCAGGGCTTTTATATAGCCGGCCGCAGCGGTTTTATTAATTTCCACTTCTAAATCGTCATCAACACTCAGCCATTTATTGATTGCCGTCCCATCCAGCACTTCGGTTTTATTGCCGAACCGATAGGTAATCTTCGTCGATACATATTTATTCAAAAGGGTTCTGGTTTTTAAGGTTTTATCGGAACCTACGGTGTACTTCGGTTTCTCATAAAAAAGCTCCGCATTTAACGTTGTCTTTCCTTCCTTTATATACCGCTTAACGGAATCGTAAAATTCCTCTCTCGCTATCTTATTCCCATATACTTCCTTCACCAATTCATAAGTGCCCTCCGTATACCTGAAGTCCGCATTCCGTGATTCGGCAGCTGTCCTGTTCAGGCATTGCAGCCCGTTTACCCTGTCCCGCAGCCGGGTGCCGTTATAAACATATAAACCTGGAATATAGTAATTCTGCTCCTTAAACACAGATATAATCCAGGCTAATGAATTTTGTTTATGATAAATGATATCAATGCCGGTATCCTCATTATATTGCAATTCTATATCCTGTCCGGATATTTTTTCCGTTCCGTCCCTGCCGTCCGTTACCAGCAGTTCATAGCCGGCAGCAAAATTCCTGATTACCTGTTCCGCGGCTTTCTCTGCTTTCAGCGATACGGTGACACCATTTATTTGCGTATGGAACTGATAATGCCCGGCAAAATATAACGCAACCAGCAAATACAGTAAAACGGGAACAGCCGCAATAATAATAATCCTTTCAATGTGCTCTCGTTTCTCAAGCTTCCTTAAATAAATTTCCTCCATACTGATGCCTTCCGCCGCGAACGGCCGAACAGAATAATCATTTAATCATATGAAGGCAACTGTGATTTTAAAACTTAACATTATAAAAGCAGGGAAATCTTAGCAATAGGGAATTAAATGACAAATGCCCTCCAACAGATTTCAATAACGTTCTCAAGTTCTTTGTCATCGATCCGGTATTTTCCAAGTAATGCGCCCTGGACGGCACCCATCAGCATTCCGCTTATCATCTGTACACACATCAGCGGATTCATCTTCCGGATAAGACCCTCCTCCGTCCCCCTGTGAATCAAAAGCATACATTCTGCCATTGCCGGAATGTCACGATTCCTGATCTCTTCGGAAAGGAAAGGGGAATGTGAATAATTTTCTAAAAACCATTGCTCTCTCTGATAATTCTGAGCAAAACCGGCCATGTTTGCCAGCAGCCGTTTAAAACAGGCATATACGTTTTCAGACCGGTTATAATGCTGCAGCATGACATCACTGAAATGATCAATCGTCCTGATATACAAAGCACCCACCAGCTCTTCCTTATTGCTGAAATAATGATACACCGTACCCGAACCAACATTGGCACGCCTGAATAATTTAGAAAAAGTTAACGATTGCAGCCCTTCCTCCGAGATCAAATCGAGTGTGGCCGTCAGAATATCATCCCGTTTGCTCATAAGCCCTCCTATTCCTGCGCATCCCTATACGCATTCCCGGTTTTCGTGTGCAAATAAAAGCAGTATTATGATAATCATGATAGCAGGAAGCAGGGCAAATAACAATATTTTATTTTACATTTACAGGAATCAGAGTTACAATTCGGCCGAACTGTAGCAAATCAGACAAGGGTACCGTCCCTGACACTTATAATCCGTCCGCCATAGGAGGCCGCATCGGCAGAGTGCGTTACCATAACAACCGTTTTCCCGCTCTCACGGTTTATCTCCCGCAAAAGCTTCATGATTCCGGTACCGGTCCTGCTGTCCAGGTTACCGGTCGGTTCATCCGCAAAGATAATTCCGGGACTGTTAATCAGTGCCCTTGCGATTGCCACCCGCTGCTGCTGACCTCCCGACAATTCTCTCGGCGTATGCTCCTTTCTGTCTGCAAGCCCCGTGATTTCCAGGATATCACTAAGCTGCCTGCCGTAAGCCTTTACATTTTTTCCGTCAAGCAGAACGGGCAGCAGGATATTTTCTTCAACGTTTAAATTCGGGATCAGATTATAAAACTGGAATACAAATCCGATATCCCTTCGGCGCATAATACTTTTCTTTTTATCGTCAAACCTTGCAATATCTTCACCGTCAAGCAATACATTTCCTGCCGTCGGGCTGTCAAGACCTCCCAGGATATAAAGCAGCGTGCTCTTCCCGGAACCGGACGGCCCCATGACAGAGACAAATTCGCCCTTTGCAATCTTAAGCGAAATATCGTTAAGAACCCTCGTAACGGAGCTTCCGAACCCGAACTCCTTTGTAATGCCTCTGCATTCAACGGCAATGCCATTACTATCCATAAATAAAGCCCCCTTTTTACTTATTCCGATTTGATTTCTTCCACAAGCTTCATTTTGGACCCCTTAAGGATCGGCACGACAGAGCCGGCCAACGTAATCATAATTCCTGCCAGTCCGGCCATTATAAAGCTCCCGGCCCCATATTCCGGTTCCATAGAAACCCTTGGAGCTGCCACAATGAAGATTGTCTTTACTTCCATATAAGATACGAACAGCCCGGCGGAAACACCGATTAACCCTGAAGTAAAGCCTTCGACCAGATTCATCTTCACATTCTGCCTGTCACTTAAGCCGACGGATTTATACATTGCAATGGACCGTCTCTTTTGAATGTAATTGATAAGCAGATTATTAATAACCCCAATTGCCGCAAGTAAAAGGATAAAATAGGTCAGCTTCTTCATCGGCTCCAGAAATGCATTAACGGTACCCAGGGAATCCTCATAGAATTCCTCGACTGTACGGCTCCAGTTGAACCGCTCTCCAAACAGATTCCGTAGCCGGACCATTACGGCTCCCGGGTCGGCGGCCGTATAGGCAAGCAGCCCGTAATCTTTTACACCGAAATCTTTTTCTGCAAAGGATGCCGGTATCACTGCCTCCGAGTTGTCCGCCCTCGACTGAAAGCTGCCGCTTATTTCATATTCATACTTCCTGCCTTTATAATCCAGGCTGATTTTATCTCCAATCCCAAGTCCAAGCTTTTTCAGGGAATCTTTATTGATAAGTATATTCCTGGAATAGTGAAACCTATCTTCTGTCATTTCTCTGCTATTTCGGTCTAATTGCAGATTAAACATGTGCCGGAACCGGCTTAAATCCTCTATGGCTTCCACGCGGGTAAGCGGTATGCCATCTGCACTTATGCCGCCTTTTATTACATAGACAGGCAGAACTTCTTCCACACCCTCAAAGCCTTCGACCTCCTCCACAAAGCTACGGCTCATTTCCCCATCGGCGAACCCGTCCAGCGCCGCACCGTTAAATACGTCGCCTATATAGGAGACTGCAAAGCCGGTAACGACACGGATTACAATTACTGCGGAAAGACTGATAAGCAGAAGGGTTATATTCTGGTTTATATTTCTGTTTCCCCTCATATTACGTGCGGCCAGCCTGCCCTCGTTACCGAAAGCCGCACCATAGATGCCTTCCAGTATCCGGGATACCCCATTTACAAGTAACGGGATCAGAATTACTGCCGCCGCAATCAATCCAAGAAGTGAAAAACCACCTGCCGCCATCAGCAGGGGTTCATTCCTGTCGCCTGTGAGCCGTGGGAGAAGGACGGACAGGATAAAGAGAACCGTCCCGACAGCCAGTATTACTTTATTCGGCGTACTTTTTTCCTCCACCATACCGAGCACCACATCCTTTACGGGAAGCCGGCTGGCCCCGCGTATCGGAAGAAAAGCGCCGAGCATCGAGACTGTAATCGCTGCGGTGCAGGAAAGCACAATATTTGCAGGAGAAACCACGGCCGGGATTCCGATCCCCATTGACAGGGATTGCCCCAACCCGTCAAGGATGAGCCTGAGAATCAGATATCCGGACGGAATGCCAAGCACTCCCCCGATGATTCCATAAAGCAGACTTTCCATCAGCAGTATACCGGCAGCCGATCTTTCGGTTGCGCCGATGCTGCGGAAGGTTCCGATCACAGGCAGCCGCTCCGTTGTTATGACCTTATAGCTGCTGTATATTATAAACACACTCATGATAAAGGAAAAAAAGCTGATCAGATAACAGGGTATCGATTTTTCTTTCGCTTCCGCCGTCACCTGTGCCTCATCATAAGTCTTAGCCACAGTATAATGGTCAGGAGGGAGAATGGAAGACAGTTCGGCCCTCAGTTCGTCCGGGCTTACGCCTACTGCCGGCTCGAGCAGTATCCTGCTGTTCCCGTTAAAGGTCCGCAATATTTCAGTTAAGGTTTCCTTGGGAATCAACGCATTGGATCCTCTCGTACTTCTTAAGAAGACCGTATCGTATGCGGCTACCGCCGCAAGTGTAAAATCATAGCTTGTCCCGCCGATTGTCAGGGTAACCGTGTCCCCCGCTTCCATACCGTATTGCGACGTGAATCGTTCCGGCAAAACGATGCGGTACCCGGTAAAATTCTTAAGCTCCGTGCCATCCGCAAGCCGCGGCCTGTTGATTGCATATAACGCAGCTAATTCGGCGGCAATCAGGTCAATGCTTTCATAGTAACCATCCTTGCGGTATAAAGCCGGTGCGGTCAAAATACCCGCCTTATTCTTTATGGAAGCAAGCGGCGGTATCTCCTCTTCCGTAATCCAGGCCGCATTACCTTTTGTGTCCGGTTTAGCGGTTACCGATACGGCCGCCGAACCGGCAAAGCCTTTTGCCATTTTTCTTTGGGCTTTCCCATAGGAATCCCCTATCGCAAGCGAAACAAACAGCAGTGCCGCCGACAGTACGACGGAAAGCAGCATTACCGCGGTTCTGAGCTTCCGCTCTCTGATATTGTTCAAAATATACTTTATTAGAATCTTCAAAGCTACACCTGCTTTCTGTGGTATAATACGTATCCTAATGAAATAAAAAGATTGATGACCTATATGAAACTATAAGCCATCAATCTTAATTTTACTTTCAGTTACTCTTAATTTAACCTTAATTTTCTTAAGATAGAAACTACTTTCTTCCTTCCATATCGAGAAACTCAACCGTAATACAGGTACCCGAACCGGGTTTGCTTTCCGCCAGAATTCTGCCGCCATGCAGTTCAATGATCTGTTTTGCAATCGCCATTCCAAGGCCGCTACCTTCCGGTCCGGTCTGCGTATCCTTTCCGCGGTAATACCTGGTAAACAGGCTGTCCAGTTCCTCCTTGGTCATACCCCTTCCGTCATCCCGTATCACGATCCTAAGACTCCCCTGCGTACCGACGGAAACGTTAATCCCTGTCTCGCTGCCGTTATGTACCAAAGCATTGGTAAGCAGATTGTTAAACGCCCGTTTTAAGAGCGTTGCATCGAAGGAAAGCTCTGCCTGTTCACCTGCAGAGCAAAAAGAAAGGTTCCTTGCTTCAAACTCCGGATTATTAAGCAGATCAATCACAAGCTCTTTTATAAAGCGTACGATATCCTGCCTGCTTAAGTTAAGCGGGACCATTCCGTTTTCTAGCTGATAGGTAAGCTTCAAATCGTTAATAAGCTCCTCGGCATAAGCCGTATTCTTCAGGATTATTCCGCCGTATCTTCTGAGCTTAGCGGGTTCTGTTACGGTATCTGTCTCAGCAATCAACTCGGCGTAACCCCTTATCGGGGACAGGGGAGTCTTCAAATCATGCGTGATATTTGCAATCCATTCCTCGCGCAGCTTCTCATCCTCTGCCCTTGCCGCATCACTCAGCCTGATTTCCGTATTCAAAGCACTCAATTCATCATAAACCTCACCAAAAGCACCGTTATCCGTAACAGGCAGGTAGGTTCGGGAAGCAATCTCCCGGATGGCTCTTCTCATTCGTGCCATCTGCCTCGTAACGGCATAACCGTATACGAACCCGGATAATGCCAGCAAGACCAGCATTACGCCCATCATAACGAGTAATACGGGTTTGCCTGTCGTAAATCTGTCCTTATTGACATAGACAGAGACTTGAGCAATCCTTACCGGAAAGCCGATCCTATAAGTCCATTCTTTGCCCGCCGAGCGAACACTGCCCGAAAATACCGAATAACCGCCGACTCCGTTCCGATCGGTTTTGAGGAATTCCGAAGGGGAATAATGCTCCGGAATTTCCTTTGGCTTATTAAAGTGAAATATCTCATCGCCCTTACTGTCAAGGAGCTGTATCCATAAATTGTTTTCCTGCAGCTGTTTCAGGCCGGACGATTTGATATGGGGCTCATTATCGATAAACTTTATGGATTCGGAGAACGCATCAGTAAAATCGATCGGCCATTTGCTGAGTACGGGCTGTCCGTTCGGTTTTTTTATTGTAATATTATATAGAATCATGCCGAATCCGGTGGTAATAGTACCGATAAACAGCAGGACAAAGATAATATAAATATGGAATACCGATTTATATCCTGATTTTTTCATTTATGCATCCCTCTTCACAAAACGGTATCCAAGCCCTTTTACCGTTTGCAGCAGCTCGGGGCTGGCGGGGTTATCTTCCAGCTTCTCCCGGATATGGCGGATATGTACCATTACGGTGTTATCACAGCCGGTACCATCCTCCCCCCATACCTGTTCATAAAGGCGTTCCTTGCTTATTATCCTGTTCGGATTCCCAGCCAGGCAGCAAAGCAGCTTGAATTCCCGCGCTGTTAACTCCAGCTCTCTTCCTTTTCTGTATGCACGGCAGCCGTCCATATCAATTTCAAGATCCCCGGCAAGGATTTTCTGCTTTCTTCCTTCCTTTACCGCAGAAGCATATTCCTGTCTGCGAAGCTGTGCTTTTATACGAAACACGATTTCCCTGGGGCTGAACGGCTTTGTTACATAATCGTCTCCGCCGATGCTAAGACCAAGTATTTTATCGATATCGTCATTTTTGGATGACAGGAACATTACCGGACAGTATGAGAATTCCCGGATTTGTCTGCACACCTCAATTCCGTCGATGTCCGGCAGCATAATATCCAGAACTACCGCATCCGGCTGATACATTCTGCACAGGCGGACGGCTTCCTTCCCGCCGGAAGCTTTGAATATATTATGAAACCCTTCCCTTTGCAATACCTCGTCAAGAAGCTCCGTAATATCCTTTTCATCATCCACTAGCAGAATCCTTTTATCCGGCATTCCTTCTCCCGTAATAGCTTCTCCTGACATCCTTCCACCCCGCTTTCACCACTCACGCCGTTTCTTTTGCAGCTGTTATGAAATTACATGATGCTATATTCAAAAAGCTCATATTTTAACAAAGTACCTTCCGTTATTTCAGAAGGCAATAAGGCACGTGCTACCAGCTTTAAACCGTTTTCCGGCATATCCGTTCTTTTCAGATACGCATAATCCCCGTCAATTCTTTCTACCATATAGGTCCATGTCTCCATCTTTTATGCGGCATTCCTTTCTCTGATGACAACTATGTATTTACAATATTATATACTATCATATAATGATTCCCATAAATTATCAACCGTAAAAATTAAGTAAGCCGGATGGTTACAGTTCAGCCTATGGTATCACGACTGAATATCCGCTTTTAAAATATTAAACGCGTTATAAACGTCAATGATCCCGTAACCCCAGCTCTGATTCGGATATTGGAGATTGCCGTTTCTCTTTGCACCGCGGATAAGAAACTTCTTAATACCTACCGTGTCAACACCGGGATAATTATTATCCACGACACACCATTCAAGCAGCATGGCCGTAATACCGGCCGTATGTGCCGCAGCCGCACCGGTGCCCGAGACCGTTGTAAAGCTGTGGTCAAGGGCAGGACATTGGATGTTGACTCCGGGAGCCGCCAGTGTCGGATTCAGGATGTTTGACGTTGAATAACCCTTTCCCGAATCCGTATATAAGGCCCCGCTATTGGGATCATAGGCTGCTACCGTAATTGGCACTATGCTGTTTGCGGGCGATGTTACCGTAGTATACGGATTTGATCTTATAAAATAAGTACCTTTCGATAAGAAATTATCCGAAGGCAGCCATAAATGAAAGCCTCCTCTTAAGTCGCCCCTGCCGTATACATTAAACCTCCATATTCCTGCGGTCGGATTGTTGAAACGCAGAATAATAAGCTGCTTTCCGGTTTCCTCTTCGATCATGATATTGTCGGCATAGATCACGGTCTGATCAAAAATAAAGGAAACCCTTTGACTTCCTTCAAGTAATTCTGAAATCCTTGGAATATAATCTCCTGCCGGCGACAGGATATCCATCGAATAAATTGTAGGAGGCTCTCCCCAAAGCTCCAGGCTGAATCCGGATTCATTCTCACCGATATTTAACTCAACCGGAATGGGGCCGGATGCCGGGTCAACGGGACTGTAAAAGTGCCTTCTGGAGTTGCTTTCATTTCCTGCGGCGATAGATACTGCTACATTAACGGCATCACCGTATATGGAGACTACGGTATTTAAAAGCCCGCTGTTGTCATGTGAACCCTGGGAGGTACCCAGTCCCAGACAAAGTGCCAGAGGCCGTTTCAGTATTCTCGCCTTATCAATAATATACTGTATTGCCCAAAGAATATCATTTTCCTGGTAGCACGGAACACCTTGCGGTATGGCAAAGAAATCCGTCAGATTTTTCTTTGCCTGCTTCAGCTTTACAACAATAAGCTCCGCATCGGGTACTACCCCGCTGAAATTGTTTTCCCTGTTTTCGGAACCGGCAGCGATCCCTGCCAGCATAGTCCCGTGTCCGATTTCATCCGTACTCGGAACTATCTGCCGCGGATTCTCACTGCTTAATGCCAGGTTAATCTGTTCCGAGGTATATTCCGTCCCATACAGCGTGGGATAGACCGCATTCGGATACCGGTCAGCACTGTCAATGCTTTGGTCCCAGATAGCTATAATTTTACTGCTACCGTCCCCGTGACGAAATACAGGGTTCGTATAATCGATTCCCGTATCGATAATTCCGACTATTACATCTCTTCCGCGCAGACCGACGGAAGGGATGCGGCGAAGCCTATTCACACCGGAGGCTTCCAGACTCTGCCTGCTGTTCAGTGAATAGCATTTCGGTATCGCCCAATAACCGTATTCGGCAATAAGGCGTGTGGTATCATCAGAAACCGGCAAATACAGGACTGCGCCGTAATCACTTAAAATCTGAATACTGATGTCATCATGCAGCAATAAGAGCTCCCTGCTGCCACTATATTTAATAAGGATATCAAAGTAATTGTTGTCAATAATTTTATATTTTTCGTTTTCCGTCACGACCCGTTCACTCCAATCAATCACCTTCTTAAGCTGTCAAAGATATTATACACGTCCAACATTCCGTAGCCCCAGTCCTGATTCGGATATGGGACGTCACTTTTCCTTCGTGCTCCGCGTATCATATATACCTTCATAATCTGTGTACTCATTTTGGTGTAATGTCCATTCACGATTCCCCATTCCAACAGCATTGCCGCCACACCGGCGGTATGTGCCGCGGCCGCACTGGTTCCGGTGACTTCTGCGAAGCCGTGATCCGGAGCGGGACTTAATATATTGACTCCGGGAGCCGCAATATCCGGTTTTACGGCACCTGTCCGCGTATACCCCCTGCCTGCGTTAATAAGCAGGCTGCCATCCTCGGTATCATAAGCGGTTACGGTAATCGGGATACCGGCACAGGCCACTGAAAGAAGGGTGATATTGGGATCAGAACGGATGAAATAGGTAGCCGAGGTTATAAAATTGTTCATAGGCAGCCATACGTCAAAATTCATAGGATATATTCCTCTGCCGTAGACATTGAATTTCCATATTCCCTCCGAAGGCCTCGTGAATCGAAGAAGTATGAGCTGGTCTCCGCTCTGGGATTCCACCATCTGATTATCCACATAAATGGTTGTCGGCTCAAAAATAAAGGTCAGCTTTCGGTTCTCGTTTAATTTGATATTTATTCGGGGTATGTACTCACCGGAGGGAGAGGTAATGTCTATGGAAAAGATATTTGGTGATGCCCCCCACAGTTCCAGGGAAAAACCGCTTTCATCCGGCCCAATATTCAGTTCTACCGTATCAAAGCCCGCCGTTTCCGTAATAACACCGTAAAAATGCCTTTGTGAAAATCCTTCATTTCCCACAGAGGTTATAATTGCAATACCGATAAGATTTGCCAGCAGTGACAGCCAGCCGCTTGTCGTACCTCTTCCGTCGTGGGCATACTGTGAAGTGTCAAGGGAAATGCAGATGACTAAGGGTTTACCTTCCTGCGCGGCATAGTTTGCCAGATATTGTATTCCCGTAATCATATCATTTTCCTGATACGCAACAGCATCCTCAGGAACCCTGAAAAATTCCTTTAAATAAGGCTTGGCAGGTTTTAATTTTACAATAACAAGCTCCGCATCCGGTGCAACACCGTAGAATCCGCTCTCGGGTACTTCATTGCCGGCGGCTATCCCGGCAATCATCGTACCATGACCGATTTCATCCCTTGAAGGTACAATTTCAAAGGGATTCCCGCTTTGTAACGCCTCATTGATCTGCTCCCTGGTATACTCTGTACCGTATGCCATACCCGCAGGAATTTTGTCACTCATTATTGCCTGATCCCATATGGCGGCTATCCTTGTAGTTTGATCCGCGTATTGGAACACGGGATTCGTATAGTCGATGCCGGTGTCAATAATACCGATCAGTACCCCATTCCCCTTTAAATTATAGTCAGGGACATTGCGAACCCTGAGTATCCCGGATGCTTCCAGGCTTCTTTGGCTCACCAGACCGATTAGATTAGGCAGTACGGCATATCCCATTCTTTTAATAACATTTTCCGTCATGATGCCGACCGGAAGATGTGCTATGGCCAGAAAAAAGTTAACTACTTCCACCGTATTATTCCGATATTGCTCTAAAATTGACAGATCTCCATTATAATCAATAATAAAATCCGCATACTCGTTGCTGTATATCTTTGCGACATCTTCAGGCGTCATAGTACCCGCTTTTCACCGAATTCTTACTCTATTATATTATTTCCCTTATACGGAATATCCCTCGATCTATAATATTTCACTAGTACAGTTAATTAAAAAATGTTATGCCAGTTATGTAAATAAATCATTTCCGCAATAGCATTCTGACTATGTAAAAGATATTCTTTTGCCCGGTAATTCATACATAATTCCGAATTCATGGCATCACAGGACACCTCCTGCCCTCTTGTTACAGGCGGACATGGCAGAAATATTGCCTTCTTATGCAGTCTGGATAAATGCTTTCCGGTAATTTGATATGGCAGGAACTGTTCTTTAATCTTTTTAGCCGTCTCCGCTTCTTTGGATTCCGGCCAGCAATCCGTATAAACCAAATCCGCTTTTTCAATGTATTGTTCCAAATCGCTGCTGCTTGCAATACTTCCGACGGCGCCGGTATTCAAGGCTTTTATTAACCTATCACCGGCCGCATATCCGTCCGGCGCAGCCTGTACAACGTTTAGCGGAAATCTTGCGGCGGCCTCAAACCAGCTCATGCAAAGATTAGTGACTTCTCCCACAAATAAAACATTCAATCCGTCAAGTGAACCTCTGTATTTTCTTATGAATTGGAGGTCGCCCATAATCTCGCACGGATGGCTGTAATCGGTTCTTGCGTTGATTATGGGTATTTTGGAATGCCCGGATAGATAACTCAAGTCACTGTGGTTTTTTGCCCTGACTATAAGCATAGAATACCAATTGCTTAGGTAATGCCCGATATCCTCCAAAGGTTCCTCCTTACCCAGTTCTCCCGGAATATAAGATACGAATGCACCCATTGTTTTCATTCCCATTTCAAATGCCAGACGGTTCCGAAACCCATTGCCGTAAAACCAAAGGCCGACCTGTTTATTCTCAAGACTTTTAGGCATTCTGTTTTCTCTCCATGCCTCCGCCAGATAATCGGCCCTATCCAGAATTCCTGTTAACTCCTCATGTGTATAATCCAGCAGTGAAATAAAATGCTTCATAAAAATTCCCCCTTATAGTTTGTTTCTTATAATTATAAATCGTAATGAATAAATATTCAAGTATATGTTCTATACGAAAAGTCATAAGCCCGGAACCGCCAAAAACGGTGCAATCGTTGATTTCTGCCGATAACAGTGCTAAAATAAAGCTATTGAGGAGTGAATGAAATGTCAAATTCCAACATTACCAAAAGAGTCATTGCAGGCGCAATGAAAGACCTGATGAAACATAAAAAATTCAAGGAGATTTCCGTCAAGGATATCATTGGCGCAAGCGGAGTCGGCAGAAAGACCTTTTATAACCATTTTCAGGATAAATACCATCTGGTGAACTGGATCTTTTCAGAAGATATCATGGAATATCTGATTCAGAATACCAGCCTGAAGGACTGTGTGGAGGACTCGGAAGTACTGTGCCGGTATATCTATGAAAACAGGGAATTTTATATCCATGCCATGAAAGTGGAGGGTCAGAACTGCTTTATCGATTACCTGCACACACTGACAGAAAACCAGATTATCATCCTGATTGACGAAATCCGGAAGGACCAACCGGTAAAGCAGGAGGACGCGGAGTTTTTGATAGCCTTTTACTACAATGCATTTATCGGTATATTAAAATATTGGGCGGAAGGCTCCTTTTCGATAAAACCGGAAATAATAGCGGAAAAATGGAAAAGCATCGTACAGGGTTCCCTTAGAAAATTTGTGGAAAAACATCTTGACTAGTGTTACTATTCAGCCTTACGGCTGAACCGTATTAAATGATGTGAACAGATATGTCTCGCACTGATACAAAAGGGTCAAAATGTGTAATTATGACACATTTTGACCCTTTTGTCTGTTATGTGTCGAAGAAGATCGTTATATAGTAATCATGTAAGACTAAAAATGTTTTGGAAAGGATGGCATGATATGAAAACTTACAAGGTTATAGTATGGGGACTGGGCAATGTGGGACGCTGCGCAATCCGTATGATCATGGAAAAGAAATCTCTTGAGCTGGTCGGAGTAATCGATGTGGACCCGAATAAGGTAGGAAAGGATGCCGGTGAAATCTTTGGATTCGGCAAAGCAGGAGTAACCGTCAGCAACGATGTAGAGGCAGTATTTTCGAAGGAAGCAGATGTCGTACTGGATTACACACCGCTGGTCCGTGACGAAAAAGGCGGATTTACACCAAGTGCGGTGGATATCTGCAAAGCCTTGAAGGCAAAAAAGAATGTCATTACGACACTTCCAATCTATTATTCCCATGTCACAACACCCGATCTATATAAAATGATCGACGACTGTGCAAGGGAAAACGGAGTCACCTATCTGCCGTCAGGCTTACTGCCGGGCGCTTATGCCTCCTATATTCCCATGGTTTTAGGCGGCATTATGGGGCGGATTGACCGGATTGTTGTAGAAAGCGGCGAAGATGACCAGCATAATAATTCCAGCTGGGTAAAGGTCTTTGGCTACGGCGTAGACCCTGCCGTATTCCCGAAGGATAGATTAAAGGCCGGTATTGTAAGCTATTATGTATCTGGTGTGTATGAAATGGGAGACCGTCTGGGGATGAAGTTTGATGAGGTACGATCCTCTCATGAGGTATTTACGGCTCCGGAAGACCTGCATCCGATCTGGGGAACCGTTAAGAAGGGCACAATAAGCGGGCACCGCTTCAGAATGGCAGGCATAACAGGAGGAAAAGAGGTTGTTGCCTTAAGCTATGTACACAAGATTTGCGAC
>JAEWSD010000161.1 GCA_023398615.1 Bacillota bacterium | reverse complement strand
ACCAGTCCGTATATTCGTTTTTCCGCTTCAGGAATGCCATTCAGGAATACCGGCATTATGTGCTGGACTGGTGGAAAGCCAGCTGGCCCCTGATGTCCGCTTACACGGTGCTGATACAGGCTTCCCTTGTGACAGTGCTGCCGGCCGGCCTTTTCCTGCTAATGAAAGGCACTTTGGAATTCCCTGTATTTATTCTGTTTGTACTTATATCAATGGGCTTTGCCGTACCGCTTATTAAGCTGGCTGAATTTGCAGACGGTATCAAAGTGGTTGTGCATGCGGAACAAAATGTCCACAGCATACTTTCGGAACGGGAGCTGTCCGTAAAGCAGGATGGAGTGAAGCCGCAAAATTGTGATTTGACTTTTGAAAAGGTTACTTTTTCCTATGACGGCAAAACAGATGTATTACAAAATATATCTTTTACCGTGCCGGAAGGCCGGTCTTTAGCGATTATCGGAGAGTCCGGCAGCGGTAAATCCACGATCGCCAAGCTGATCTGCCGTTTTTGGGATATCGGCGGCGGCAGTATTCGTATTGGCGGCGTGGATATACGGAATATGGAACCGGATCAGTTAATGAGTATGGTAAGCTTCGTATTTCAGGATACCTTTCTGTTCAATGTCTCCATCGGTGAAAACATCAGAATCGGCCGGCCGGGCGCGACGGACGGCGAAGTAATGGAAGCGGCCGGGCTCGCCCGGTGCCATGACTTTATTATGGAAACGGAACATGGTTACGATACTCTGGCCGGTGATGCCGGGAACCGTTTAAGCGGAGGAGAACGCCAACGGATATGTATTGCGAGGGCAATCTTAAAAAACGCGCCCATATTGATCCTTGACGAAGCAACGGCAAGTGTGGACCCTGACTGTGAGGAACAGATACAGGAAGCCATCGGCACGCTGGCACGTGGTAAAACGCTAATCGTTATTGCCCATCGGATACGCACGATCATGGGTTTTGATAACATATTGGTTATTCGTGACGGAACTGTTTGTTCACAGGGATCGCATACCGAGCTGTTAAATAGCAGCCCGGAGTATCAAGGGATATTCGATTCCTATGCGGAGACGGAAGATTGGGTGATAGGAGCCGGAAAGGAGGATACCGTATGCTAGGGATTATTCATAGGATATTTACGATATCAGGAAGATACAGGGGAAAATTGATTTTTTCCTTTGCTATGAGTTTTTTGGAAAACACCATGTTTGCATTATCCATATTTTTTATATTTGCCGCTTTTGGGTGGATTATAACGGACAGTTTATCGTCGGGGAAGATACTGCTGCTGTCCGCTGCGTCGGTTGCAGCGCTGCTGTTTCGCTTTCTGTTCAAGTTGCTGGAATACGTTTTTCAAAGCGGCACCGGCTATGAAATCGTTTGTGATGAACGCCTGAAACTGGGTGAGAAATTATTACACCTTTCTATGGGGTTTTACAGCAGCAATGATGCCGGAAATATTTCCTCCGTAATAAACAATGACCTTGTTTTCGTGGAAGATATGGCGATGAATTTTGTGTCCAAGATAACCGGTGCCATTACAAGCGCCGTTCTGATTGCCGCATTTCTTTTCATGCTGGATTGGAGGATCGCTCTTGTTGCCTGCATCAGCTATCCGCTGGCATGGTGGGCAAATCGGTTCATGCAGCGAACGCTTGTGAAATATTCAAGGAAGAGGCAGGAGACACATGCTGAAACGTCTTCAATTATGCTGGAATATTTACAGGGGATTTATGTAATCAAAGCCTTCCGATTGGCCGGCAGGCAAAAAAAGCGGCTGGAAGATATATTAAACAGGCTGGAAATTGTTTCGTTCGATTTTGAAATGAAAGGATTGCCCTGGAGCGGGGTGTATTTGATTTCCTTCCACATCGGTACGGCGCTCATTCTCGCGGCCGTCATATACTTTTTGTCAGGTTTAAGTCTACCTCTGGAAACGGCATTGATTTTTGTCACCATGCTGTTTACCTTCTATGCGCCTGTCGAGCTGATCGGGCTGACGTCCGGCTTTATACGCCTTATGAATGCCTGTCTTGACCGTATGCAGGCCATTATGGACTATCCTGTCATGGATACGGAGGGATCAGGAAGAGGACCGGAGAAATATGATGTTTCCTTTCAAAATGTTTCTTTTTCTTATGGCACTAAGCCGGTATTGCAAAACATCTCTTTTGATGCGACGGAGCACTCTATGACTGCGATCATTGGGCCTTCCGGAAGCGGGAAAAGTACACTTTTAAATCTGATCGCACGGTTCTGGGACGTGAACAGCGGCAGTATCCGTATCGGCGGGGTAGATATTAAAACACTGAAATGCGAAACGATCATGGAAAATATCAGCGCAGTCTTCCAAAAAGCATACCTGTTCCATGACACGATATTCAACAACATCCTGTTCGGGAACCCGCGGGCGACGAAAGAACAGGTCGTAAACGCAGCAAAGAAGGCCCATTGTCATGAATTTATCTCACACCTTGAAAACGGTTATGATACGATGGTCGGGGAAGCGGGTGCCACTCTGTCCGGCGGGGAACGCCAGCGCATCTCTATCGCCCGTGCGTTACTAAAGGATGCGCCGGTTATCCTGCTCGATGAAGTGACCGCAAATATTGACCCGGAGAATGAAAAGCTGATTCAGCAGGCGATTAATGAGCTCGTAAAGGATAAAACTGTTTTTGTGGTGGCCCACAAGCTGGCAACCATACGAAAGGCAAATCAGATCGTTGTATTGAACAATGAAGGGATGATTGCCGAACTGGGGACACATAATGAATTATTCGCGCTGAATGGTTTATATACCATGCTTTGGAATAAATCACAGAAAATGTCCAATTGGTCATTGGATACATGATTAATCCACTGCTTTTTTGAAATTATGTAGGGTGTATGCTTCGGCTACATCCAGCCGCCACAATAATGTGGTGGCCCCTCAAAAACAGAAGATAACGACTTGGAATACGTAAAAGCCTCCTATCCCAAAGCCGCTGCTATTGCGGATTAAAAAAGGGTGTATTTACTACACCCCCGCAATCCTATTTTTCAAAGGAAAACGGCAGCTTTGACTTTTATTTCAAAACCGCCATTAGACGAGTATGTACTACATTACCGTCAAAAACGGTTTTGTATATTTTGCGAAAGGCAGCATTCAGCGACTATAAAAGAAAGAGCCGATAACTGTGAGCAATCTCACATGTTATCGGCTCTGCGTCTTAGCGTCTGGCTCTTTGATAACTGTTATATTCAGTTTTCGTACATTGATTAAGGTTTCCTGTCTACACTTGGGACAAAACAATGGAAAGTTTTTAAGTAATGTATCGCCGCGTATCTTTATACGAGTCTTATTTCTACAACAGGACATAAAATCCATTCAGATATCTCCATTTTCCCCTCCTGTACGTTTTGTTTGTATATGTGTGAACGAATCACCAGTCTGGCCATTTTTTAGTTATTATAGTGTTTTAATAACCAAGCCTTTGTTGCATCAACCACGGCTGCAAGATTACTATGATAAATATAATGAGAGCCGTCAATAGTGATAGATTCAGCGTTAGCGCCGAGCCTGCTTAAATGAGCTATTTGATATTGTTCTCCAACTTGCTTTGTTGTTTCAGAAGCGATAATTTTCAAAACAGGCACTTCCTCTGGAAAATCCATCCTCATCACTTCAAGAATATTGTCATTGAGCCGGAATATCTGATCTACCATAGTGTCGTTATAGTAATGGTTCATGAATTTTTTATAATCGCTTATTTCCTGTTCCGTATATCCATTTTCGGTAGTCATTTTCAATACGGATGATACTACGAGTGGATTAAAAATGCGGCTAAGGCCGATAGCTTGCTGTATCTTGCCAAGTTTTGATACAAACCGAGGGACATTTGCTCCTGTTTTGGCCGATGATGTCGTATCCAACATAATAATTGCAGATACCTCATCAGGATACTCAACGGCATAATATTCGCTATAAATACCAGACCCGGAGTGTGGCATTAAAACATAAGGAGGTGCAAACCCAGTTTCGGACAACGCTACTCTGATTTCTTGTGTATAATTTTCGTTTGTTCGCGGTGTATCAATCTCATCACTAAACCCAACCCCGAAATATTCGATGCAGACAACGGTGTACTCTTTTGAAAGCTCCCGCATTAGTGGGCCAAAGTCTGCGCTTGGTAAGGGCACACCAAATCCCGGTAATACGACAATAGTTTTTTCGCTATCACCCATAGAATAAACATGCATATTTTTACCATTAACGTCTACCAGTTCGCCATAAGGTGAAACGCTATCTAATTCATGTAAAAAAAACGCCTTGTTAATAATGAAGCTGATTAAATTGAGCGAAATTATAACGCCCAAAATTATTGCTAAAATAGTCAACATTTTCTTGCCTCTTTTCCTTTTTACCTTATCCCTTCTCGTTTTCATTCTCATTCTCCACTGGTGAAGATATTATTGAAATATCTCTTGGCTTTCGTCCATCTGCCATATCATAGTGATATTTTATAAGCAATGTTTGTAATTCTGATAAAAATTGGTCAAACTCTTGATCGTCCATCATCATTACAGTATTATTAAGGAAAATCTTATTATTTCCGGGTATACGGCTTTCTCTGTTAAAGTATTTCTCGATTTTTGTATAAATGTTCATCAAAAATCCAAACGCTTGTTGAGGTATGTTTTCAGAGGAATTATGTCGGGTGATTTCATCCATATTCAATGCAAGCGTTCTTTCATAACTTCCGCGTATCTTCTTCTCGTCTATAACGGTTAAGACGTTAGCATCTAATAAAATATTAATGTGCCGATAAAGGGTTGTTCGTGGGACATCGCTAATCTTTTCGCAAATTTCATTTGAAGTCATACTTACCTTTGTTGCAAGTGCTTGAACGATTCTCATACGTACAGAATTTAACATAATCTCGTTTATATTTTTTGGCATATCGCACCTCCGATTGATTTCATATTTGATTATAATACCATTTATGGAATAAGTCAAGCGTAAATTAACACTTGCTATGGCTATTTCCTGCTTTCCGCTAAACGGCAAGCAGGGAAACTGTGGCCACAGTTGCACATTTTTTGTAATTTGCCCTTGCAACCTCAATTGCCCTTATATGATGCGGATAGGAAGGCAAGTAAAAATAGTGTGAAAGGTTACGAATAAATGGTATAATATATGAAGACGGTCTTGCAAAACAGCCATTCTATATGTTGGGAGCGGGGGAAGCTATGAAGGAAATTATCGGAGTATTAAAATACAGATTCTATCGGCAGGGAATTACAAAGCGTATCATTATTGTAATAACAGCGCTCAGTGTATTTTCGAATATGGCTTTTGTGGGAAGTGTTTTTGTTATCATTCGCCACCAGCT
>JAEWSD010000137.1 GCA_023398615.1 Bacillota bacterium | reverse complement strand
CCATGTTCAGGACTGTACAAGGCAATCGCCGGCAGCCCAATACCGTTAAAGGTATTATTCTTAACCATAGTATAATGTGCCATGTCGCAGAATACCAGCAGATCACCGGGTTTTAACGGTTCCCGGAAGGAATAGTCCCCGATTACATCCCCCGCCAGGCAGGTGGGTCCTCCCAGCCGGTATGTATGCGCATATTCCCCCGGTTCGCCGGCTCCTATGATCCGCGGTCGGTAAGGCATCTCAAGTACGTCCGGCATGTGGCAGGCCGCCGAGGTATCCAGGATGGCCAGGTCCATGCCGTTCCATAGGGTATCCAGTACTCTGGAAGCCAGAAAGCCCGTGTTTAAAGCGATTGCCTCCCCCGGCTCCAGATAAACATCAACCCCGTACTTATCCTGCATAAAACGGATGGAACGAATCAAGGTATCCAGATCATAGTCCGCCCTTGTGATATGATGTCCGCCGCCGAAATTGATCCATTTCATTTGTCTGATATAAGGGCCGAACCTTCTGTCTACTACCCGCAGCGTACGTTCCAGGACATCGGAATTCTGTTCGCACATGGTATGAAAATGCAGTCCGTCTATCCCGTCCAGTTCCTCCGGTTCAAACTGAGACAGTGTCACGCCCATTCTGGAACCGGTAAAGCAGGGATTGTAAAGATCGGTTTCTATCTCCGAATATTCCGGATTAATCCGGATACCGCATTCTATACTCCGGCCGCAGGCTTTCACTCTTGTCCTGTACTTTTTCCACTGCGAAAAGGAGTTAAATACGATGTGGTCGCAAAGGGAAATAATCTCATGGATTTCATCGTCCCTGTATGCGGGAGCAAAGATATGGACCTCTCCCTTCATCTCCTCCCGTCCAAGCCTTGCTTCATGCAAAGAGCTTGCCGTCGTGCCCTGCAGGTATCTTCCGATCAGCGGATAGACCGCATACATGGAGAATGCCTTCTGGGCCAGCAGGATCCGGCAGCCTGTCTGATCCGATACATATTTTAAGATTTCAAGATTCCTCTTTAGCAAGGTTTCATCCACCACATACGCGGGAGTGGGTAACTCAGCAAAATCAATACTCATTATCTGCCTCCAGGTTTTGTTAGTAGTCTTTGCAATTAATCAACCAAATCCGGTGAAAAGCTTTCCTTCCAGGGAAGTCCCCACTTATTCAGAGCATCCATAAACGGATCCGGGTCAAACTCCTCAATGTTATACACACCGGGCTTCTTCCATTTGCCCGTCATAACCATCATCGCACCGATCATAGCCGGCACACCGGTCGTATAGGAAATGGCCTGTGAACCGACCTCTCTGTAGCACTCCTCATGATCACAGACATTATACACATAATAGGTTCCCGGCTGCCCGTCCCTGATGCCCTGAAAAATACACCCGATATTTGTCTTGCCTTTTGTTCTCGGCCCAAGGGAAGCCGGGTCCGGCAGAACCGCTTTCAGAAATTGAAGCGGTACTATTTTATGCCCTTCGAATTCAATTGGTTCAATCGAGGTCATCCCGACATTCTCAAGTACTTTCAAATGGGTCAGGTATCGTTCGGAAAATGTCATCCAGAAACGAATCTTCTTGATCCCTTTTATATTTAAGGCAAGAGATTCCATTTCCTCATGATGCAGCAGATACATATCCTTCTCGCCGATTTCGGGGAAATGATATACTCTTTTTATGGACATGGGCGGTGTCTCAATAAATCTGCCGTTCTCAAAATAGCTTCCGTTGGCTGTGACCTCCCGGATATTGATTTCCGGATTAAAATTGGTGGCAAACGGATACCCGTGATCTCCCGCATTTGCATCCAATATATCAATCTGATGTATCTCATCGAAATAATGCTTCATGGCATACGCGGAGAATACACCGGTTACGCCGGGGTCAAAACCGCTGCCGAGCAGCGCGGTAATGCCTGCCTTCTCAAATTTCTCACGGTATGCCCATTGCCATTTATATTCAAATTTGGCAGTGTCAAGCGGCTCATAGTTCGCCGTATCCACATAGTCAACCTTTGCTGCCAGGCATGCCTCCATGATCGTAAGATCCTGGTACGGCAGCGCTACGTTAATTACAATATCCGGTTTAAACCTGTTTATCAGGGCGATTACTTCCTCCGTATTATCCGCATCGACCTGCGCCGTGGTAATCTTTGTTTTCCCGCCCTTTAATTTATCCCTTAAGGCGTCACATTTGGCTACGGTCCTGCTTGCAATGCAGATTTCTTCGAAAACCTCCGCATTCTGACAGCATTTATGCACCACTACACCGGCAACGCCACCGGCGCCGATAATCAAAGCTTTTCCCATTTCTACCTCCAATCCTGCGCAGTTTTCCGCGCATCTGAATTTTACGTGCGCAGGTACAAAACCTGCCGCTTTCTTCCTATGTTATATTTTTTATTGCCAGTGTATACGGTTTATGCGATTACTAACAGAATTTCTCTTAATAATTTGCAGGCCAGGGCCGTGGAAGCTCCGCTCTGATCATAGACCGGAGACAGTTCGTTCATATCCAGTCCTACGATATGAAGCCCGGCCGTCTTCCTTACCGCCGAAAGCAGCTCCAGGAAAGTAACCCCGCCGGCTTCCGGAGTTCCGGTTCCGGGGAATACGGAAGGGTCCAATACATCCAGGTCGACGGTCATGTAGACCGGCTTATCCTTTAACTCCGATACGGTTTCCTCCAAGCCGGTAAAACCAAACTTAGCGGTTTTCACATGCTGCCGCCCCCAGTGGAATTCCTCTCTGTCACCGCTTCGGATTCCGAACTGAAAAATGCGGTTGTCACCCACCAGCTCCCAGCACCGCCTCATAACGGTCGCATGGGATAAGATTTCCCCAAGATAATCCTCCCGCAAGTCCGCATGAGCGTCAAAATGCAGGATATAAAGTCCTTCATAAGCTTTCGCCGCAGCCCTTACCGCACCGAGAGTAACCAGATGCTCCCCGCCGATCATGAATGGAATCTTGTGGTCCGCGATGACCCCAGCAGCATAGGCCTCAATATCTGCCAGCGCCCTGGCCGGGTTCCCGAACGTAAGCTCTAAGTCTCCTCCGTCGAAAATATTGTAATCCGTTAAATCCTTATCCTGATACGGGCTGTAGGTTTCAATTCCAAAGCTTTCATTCCGAATGGCGGAGCTTGCGAATCTCGTTCCCGGCCGGTAAGAGGTCGTACTGTCAAACGGTGCTCCGAAGAGGACAATATTACTTTCCCCGTATTCCTTGTCACAACCGATAAAGGTGTGAATATTTTTATTCCGAATATTCATCGTTTAGCTGCTCCTTTACATAGTTTGGCAGGGCAAAGGCACCCTTGTGCAGGTCCGTATTATAGTATCCGGTCCTGATCCCCAGCTTATTCCACCTGTCCGCATCCAGATCGGTAAGCGGATGATATTTCTTAGAGGCGAATCCGAACAGCCAATGCCCGGACGGATAGGTCGGGATGTGTGCCTGATAAACCATTGCTATCGGGAAACATTCCTTCAGCCTTTGATGCGCACGCCGCATTGCCGCGGCATAGGAATCATAGTAAACGCTTTCATGCTGGTTCACCAGGATGCCCTCCTCATTCAGGGCAGTGAAGCAGTTGCCGTAGAATTCCCTGGTAAACAGACCCTCTCCCGGACCGAAGGGATCTGTAGAATCTACAATGATCAGATCATATTCCGCTTCCTTGCGTCTTACAAACTTAAGCCCGTCCTCATAATACAGATGCACCCTTTCCTCGTTAAGACCGCAGGCGGTGGACGGGAGATATTCCTTGCATACCTTAACTACCTGTTCGTCTATTTCTACCATATCAATGTGGGTAATTGTCTTATAACGGAGCAGTTCTCTGACCGCCCCTCCGTCACCCGCCCCGATCACAAGCACCTTCCTGATTCCCGGATTCGTGGCCAAAGGGATATGGGCTATCATTTCATGATAGATAAATTCATCCTTTTCCGTAACCATCAGGTAACCGTCAAGCGTTAAGATTCTTCCGAACTCTGGGGAATGGAAGATATCGATCCGCTGGAAATCGCTTTGTACACTCGCCAGCTGCTTATCTATTTTAATTGAAAAGCGTGCATTCTCCGTATGCTCTTCCGTATACCATAAATCTGTCATCGGTACCTCCTTCCGCATCTTCTGCCATTTGATTAATCTCTAAGAACACTATTTTTCTCTAATTTAATTGTTTATAAGTACATTGATGTGATTCACCGCCATATCCTGGGTTCCGGTAAGGAAGCACCCCTTTTCCTTTGCATAAAGAATATAATGAATGATTTCCTCCGTTATCCTTTCCCCGGGAGCCAGAATCGGTATACCGGGCGGATAGCACATAACAAATTCTCCGCATATTTCCCCCCTGCATTTTCGTATCGGCAAAGGCTTCTTCTCACTGTAGAAAGCACGCCAGGGTGCAAGCACTACATCCGGGCCGATATATTCATGATCGAACATTCCTGACTTATCCGCTTTCCCGTATCTCCGTTTTATCTCGGACAGAGCCGCAATCAGTCTTTCTATCTCAAAGGACCTGTCACCGGCGGAAATAATCGCAAGGAAGTTGCTGATATCCCCGAACTCAATCTGTATCCCGTATTCATCCCGAAGAAGATCATATACTTCAATTCCGGCAAGCCCTATATTCCTGGTATGAACGGACAGCTTGGTACGGTCGAAATCATAGACGGCGTCTCCGTCGGATATTTCCTCAGCAAATGCGTAATATCCCCCGAGCTTGTTGATTTCACCCCTGGCATATTCCGCATATTCGACCGTCTTACGAAACAGTTCTTTCCCGTTCAGACTCAGGTTTTTTCTTGCAATATCGAGGGAAACCAGCAGCAGATAGGAGCCGCTCGTCGTCTGGGTAAGATTGATTACCTGTCTTACATAATCCGGATTCATTCCCCTGCCGCATAAAAGAAAGGAGCTCTGGGTAAGAGACCCTCCTGTTTTGTGCATACTTACCGCCGCCATATCCGCACCTGCGGCCATCGCGGACACCGGCATATCCTCTCCGAAATAAAAGTGGGTTCCATGAGCCTCATCGACCAGCACCTTCATGTTATAGCGGTGTGCGATGTTTACGATCTCTTTCAGATCAGAGCATATCCCATAATAGGTCGGATTATTTACCAGTATCGCTTTCGCATCCGGATTCCCGGCAATCGTTCTTTCCACATCGGCTACGGACATCCCAAGCGGGATTCCGAGTTCCTTATTCACACCCGGATTGATATAAACCGGAACCGCGCCGCATATTACCAGAGCATTGATTGCGCTCCGGTGTACGTTTCTCGGCATTATGATCTTCTCTCCGGTCTTGCATACCGACATCACCATAGCCTGTACCGACGCGGTCGTACCGTTAACCATAAAAAATGCCGCCCTGGCTCCGAAGGCATCGGCAGCAATCTGCTCCGCTTCCCGGATAACGGATACCGGATGGCAGAGGTTGTCCAGCGGCTTCATAGAATTCACGTCTGTCTTCAGACATTGCTCTCCGAGGAAATCCGTCAGCTCTTTATTCCCTCTTCCGCCCTTGTGTCCCGGTACGTCAAAGGGAACCACCCGGTTTAATTTATGTTTCCTTAACGCCTCAAGGATCGGCGCCTTTTCCTGTAAAATATTATTCATAGCCTACTTCTTTCTGCAAATTCATAATAACCGTACATAATGGCCGGCGGCCTGTTAAATCTTACTCCTATATAGCACTAGTAAATATTCATACCGCTGAATATTTCTATCATTTCTTTACGCAGGTTATTCGTTATTTCAAGCCTTTCCTTCGGATGAATTTCATATACATCCAGGTTAAAAAGGTAATTCTGCAATACAATTTCTTTAATCAGCATCTTTGTATGAAAGATGTTGGACTGATACACATTCACATCGATGGCATCGTATTTCGTCAGAGTGGCGTCATCGATATAATCCTGGATGGAGGTAATATCATGGTCGATATAGTATTTCTTGCCCTGCATATCCCTCGTAAATCCGCGGACTCTATAATCAATGGTTATGATATCGGAATCAAAACTGCCAATTAAGTAATCAAGCGCATTAAGCGGTGATATCTCGCCGCAGGTGGATACATCAATATCTACACGAAAAGTGGAAATAGAGTTATCCGGATGATATTCCGGAAAAGTATGAACCGTAACATGGCTTTTATCCAGGTGGGCATGAACCGTATCCCTTTGCGTCGAATATCTTCCCTGGTTGCAGGATTCATCGATGAATTCCGAAGACAGATCTCCCTCGGCAATCAGAATATTTACGGATGCTCCCTGCGGATCGTAATCCTGTTTCGATATGTTCAGTACATGTGCTCCGATCAATTTTGTTACGTCACATAAGATTTTCGTAAGCCTCTCGGAATTATACTGCTCATCAATATAGGCAATATAATCCTTCTGCTCTCTCTCACTTTTTGCATAGCAAACATCATAGATGTTGAAGCTAAGTGTTTTTGTGAGGTTGTTAAAGCCATACAGTGTAAGCTTTTTCTCCAACCCTAACATCACCCGACCTTTCCTAATCATACAATGCTATTTTATGTAACCGCGGACAATAGAATCCGCCAATTAATAGCAAGCAGGTCTATTATATAGAAAAAGAACAGAAAATGCAACCACTTTATTTACCAATATTTAACCCGTTGTTTAGTATTACTGTTACTTTTCAGCGTTTTGGTGAAATTTGTGGATTTAGTCCTATAATATCAGCAGCATCCGAACCAATCGGTTCATACAGGTATACTTCCTTTGCCTGCCTTTTCCCACTTCTGAGCATCATCAGCAATTCATTATCAATGCATCTTGAAGCATACGTAGCAAGACGGATTCCCTTGTCTGCATCAAAGGTATCTATCGCTTTTATCAAGCCTATGGTACCAATGGATATGAGGTCATCTATCTCTTTATCCGCCATATTATACTTCTTTACAATATGAGCAACCAGACGAAGATTTCGTTCAATCAGGGTGTCTCTGGCTTCCTTACTGCCTTCCTTGCATTGGTTCAGGATTTCTTTTTCTTCCTTGGCGCTCAGTGGTTTCGGAAAAGATTTCACTGCATGAGTACCTCAACGATTAGTGTTTATTATTAGTCTATGTGAGGTGTACACGATTAGTGCCTTTCCTAGATTTTAGCCAAGGTTATTTTTTTCTTAATTATGGGGACGGCGGATGTTATTATAGGGACGGCGGATATGGGGTGTATGAAATGCATTTTTTAGTTGCTTCGACAATTCACTCCGGCTGTTCGCTTTGATTGGACAACTAAATCGGTTGTCCGCTCAAATCGTACAGCCGGAGCGAATCGTCTCCGCAAACAATTTCATACACCCCATATCCGCCTGTTTACTGCAATTTTAACAAAAAATATTCAACAGTATCAATGTGGCAACCAAGAAATTCCTACTTGAATCTTACCACTCTTGTTCTGACCAGCTGATTATTTCCTGTTCTAATTTGCAGTTATTTTCCAACATATATTGCATTATATCAACATACTCCAAAGACATAAAAATTGGTATAAAATCTTTTCCGGTTTTTTCTCTTAGGTATATTAAAATATCTTCATATTTTATTGATTTGACCAATTCAGCAAAAAGTCTTACTTCTGTAGTAATGCCTTTACTCTGCAATTCCGATATCCCATTTCCAAAATAAAATTTTCCAAATCTTTTTTATAATCAACAAATTACTTCCTCACATATCTCGTTAATCTGCCATTCCCAACCTTATGAATCAAATCCTTATCAAGCATTTCTTTGAGAATATTGATTGCATGAGTCGTGCCAGATCCTAAAACTTCTTCAACATCAGTACGAGTAATTTCTTTTTGCTTTTCAAATAAACCGAGTATCGGTAAGTACTTTTCATCTTCTGCACTTAATACCTTAGCATGTATATTAG
>JAEWSD010000078.1 GCA_023398615.1 Bacillota bacterium | reverse complement strand
ATATTATTTGACAAAAGCAGAGGTAATCATATGAAGCATATATTTTTTATTATACATATCCTGGCATTCCTTATTGGTTTTTTAAGTATTGCATTATCATTACTTCTGTATAAACGGAAAGCTGCTTTTGCCGCAAAATATTACTCCCTGTTTATGCTCTCATTAACTATGGTGCTGTTTGAACAGACGGCAGCCACTTATCTTAATGTGAATAACGCGGGCAATGACTATACCGCCGCCATTCTAAAAATACTTGCCTGTATAGGCTGTGCATTGACAATTTACTACACGCCGGTATTTATCCATGAATTTTTGTCATACAGGCCGGAGGCAAAACGGCGATATGCTTTAGGTTTACTTGCCTGCATACCTCTAATCAGTACTTTTTTTTATTTCATATTCAATAAGTATTATCTGATCAGCATAGGCAGCCTGGCGCTTTTGCTGTCTGTTTTATATACGTTAATCCTGGTGTATTGTCGTTTGAAGGATCTTGACGCCGGGAAAAAGAGAATCGTGAAGGCATTTACCTTGCTGTCGGTCATTTTCCTGCCATACCTTTCCCTTGATATTGTTATTGAAAGAATACCGGGAATAGGCCCGGCCTTTCCATATGGAATCTTATCCCTTCCGCTGTTTTATGCCATATGGAATCTCATCTCCATTTATTTTGGGTATCGGGAGTTTGCACGTATATTGGATTCCGGGACGGAAGCTCAGTCAGACGGGGATTTAACCGGAGAGGAGTCCATAGATGCATTTTGCCGGAGATTCTCCGTTACCAGCCGTGAAAAGGAAGTAATCCGGCTTTTAGTGAAGGGGTACAGCTATAATAAGATCAGCGAAGAACTCACGATATCACTTTCCACTACGAAAAGCCATATTTATAATATTTATCAGAAATCCGGCGTAGGGAATAAAATCGAATTGCTGTATTTGATAAAAAGTTCTGAACAAAAGGAATGACTGTCCTTGAGCTTTTCAGCAACGACCGGTAACTCATACCAAAGTATTAGTAACTTATGAGTAAAATCAACCGCTTTCCTTATATCTTTTTTCATCTTGCCGTGTATGATAAGGGCATAAAATGAAAAGGAGCGGTAAGATGGATTCTCAACAAATAAGTAAACGTGTTAACGGACATATGAGAAAGAGGCTCTCCGTATTATTTATATTACTTATGGCAGAGCTCTTTTTATTTGGATTATCTGCACCGTCACAGAGAATTTATGCAGCGGAGAATGATAATGAACCTCATGTAATTACGGGAAGTGATGTTAAAACATTTTTAGATGAATTGCTTCCGAAACAGTTGGAAGAATATCATATAGCAGGTGCTGTAGTTTCGGTGGTGAAGGATGGGAAGATTATTTATGAAAATGGCTATGGATTTTATGACAAAGACAAAAGTAAGAGGCCGGATCCGAAATCAACCTTATTCCGCATCGGCTCCATCACAAAGCTTTTTACCTGGACAGCGGTTATGCAGCTGGTTGAACAGGGGAAGCTTGATCCGGATAATGACGTCAATGACTACCTGAAGGATTTTAAAATCCCGGAAACTTTTGATCGGCCTGTTACAATGAGAAATCTTATGACACATACTACCGGTTTTGATGACAGGCTTTCGAATCTTTTCAATCCGCCCGGCAGTAACGTTATACCCCTGGGAGACTACTTAAAACAAACGATGCCGGAGCGAAACCGTGCACCGGGAGAAAGTATTGCCTACTCGAATTACGGAGCGGCACTGGCCGGTTTTATCGTAGAGCAGGTATCGGGACAGGGTTATGAGGATTATATCCGGAATAATATCCTGGAACCTTTGCACATGGATCACACCATACTTGACCAGTTCGTTCCGGAATTATACGGCGGCAACGCTTCCTTAGGCTTCCGGTATCACGGAACAACCTTCAAAAGCCGGCCGGATGCGCTTATACAATTAGTCCCTGCGGGAGCAATCAGCTCCACCGCATCCGACATGGCCGCATTTATGATCACACATTTACAGGACGGCCGTTTTGGTGAGGAAAGAATCTTAAGTGAAGAAGCTTCTGAAGAAATGCATAGTCGGCAGGTTGTAGCCGATGACAGGCTTCCGGGCATCTGCCTTGGATTTATGGAATGGAACAGAAACGGGAAAAGGATTTTATGGCATTCAGGCGGCACACAAATGTTTAAATCGCTGCTTATGATGATTCCCGAGGAGAATACAGGTTTATTTGTATCTTATAATACCCCTGCTTCGGAAATGGCAAGAAACGAACTTCGTCAGGAATTCCTGGACAGGTATTACCCTTACCGCGGCATCGAGCCGCAGCCTATGGCCGGGTACAGGGAAAGAGCTAAAAGATATGAAGGTACCTATAAGGAGGCACGTACGGCAGAGTTTAATTCGGATAAATTGATCTTTGCCTTATCAAGAAGCAGGAAGGTAACTGCAAATAAAGACGGCAGCATTACTTTCAGGGATACCCGGTACATTGAAACGGAACCGCTTTGTTTCAGAGAAGTGAATGGGCAGGGGATTCTGATATTTAAGGAAGACCGGAATGGGAAGATAGCAGGCGCTTATCAGGATTTTGAACCTCATGAGACTTACAGTAAGCTGCCGTGGTATTTGTCTGTGGATATTCAGATGGCATTATTGGCTATCTTCCTGCTTGTATTTCTATACGCAGTGATCGGATGGAATATTATAAAGAGGAGGAAGCGGCCGTGGTACATGAAGGATGAGGATGCCCTGAAGTCCGGCCGCAAATCGATCCGGTACATAAGTGCTGTTAATTTCCTGTATCTGTTCATGGTGTGTCCTGTCATGCTGGCAGGGGTATTTACAGGATCCCCCGCCGCATATATTGCCGTTAAGTTTTTCTTCCTGCTGCCTGTTGCCTCCTTCCTGCTTAGCTGCTTTGCATTAATGAAGCTGATTGAGGCATGCAGACATAAATTATGGTCGCTTACCTATAGGATTCAATACGGTATCGTTTTATTGGTTTCATTTTCGTATATCATTTGGCTGAAGTTCTGGAATCTGATGGGATTTTACTCCTAAGTTAGTTTCCCGTAAATGCTGCACGGCAATACCGGATTCGGCATATGTTAACCTAAACGGAAAGCATGGAATGGTGATTCCATGACAGGCTATGGAGGAAACTTATGCAGGAGGACAGGATTATCGTAAAGGAACAAGTATTGCAAAGGGATATGTATTATAAGGAACAGCTGGTGCTTAGCTATACCGTTAAGTATCCTCAGTTTATCTCCGATATGTTCCGGGGATTTTTGAAGGAGCTGAATCTATATTATAAAATGAATGCTCTGAGGTACGTGCATTTTAACATCGGCAGACTGTACCGGCTGGCAGTGGAGGAATATGAGAATTCCGTTGCCAATGATTTCCCGGTGAGAGCGTATGAGGTCCTTACTGATTATACGGTAACCTATAACCGGAATTGTACCCTGAGCCTGTATTTTGACCGGTATGAATACACGGGAGGCGCACACGGCAATACCGTGAGGAGCTCGGATACCTGGAATTTGCAGGCTGAAAGGGAAATGGAATTAGGCGATCTGTTTTCAGACGGTAATTACCGGGAATATGTAATCCGTCAGATACTGGAACAGATAGAAGCAGATATCAGCGCGGGCAATGATTACTATTTTGATAATTACAATGATTTGGTAAATGAATATTTCAATATCCGGAATTTTTATCTGGACGGGGAAGGGATCGTGATCTATTTCCAGCAATATGAGATCGCTCCTTATGCAAGCGGGATACGAACCTTTACCATACCGTATCAGCAGAAGGTATATTGTTACTGTTCACAGCCTGTATACGCGACGTGTTTTTTGTGAGTGCAGCAAAGCGAAAGTCACAAAAAACCGGAGAATTGTCGCACCAAAACGCTTTTTTGCGTTTTGTGTGCATCGCGAAGCATGTTATTGTTCACATCACTGCTGTTTTTGGCAGGGGTGTGAACAGTAACAGTGTATTGCCGCCGGGATGTGATGATTAGAATACTATACAATAAGTTGTATTCGCCGGACAGTTCGGTTATAATAGGGTTATGATAAAAAGGAATCAAGGAGGAATATTC
>JAEWSD010000035.1 GCA_023398615.1 Bacillota bacterium | reverse complement strand
TTAATCGCCGGTGTCCGGCTCCAGCCGGGATATGCGGCTTTCGCGGCTTCTATCGCTTCGAGTACCTCCTCGTTGGTGCAGCAGGGAACCTGCCCCGTAGCCTTACCGGTACTCGGATCATGTAGCTCATAATAAGTACCTGTCTTAGATTCCCTGTATTCACCGTTACAGTAGTATTTCAATTTATTCATATTGGCATCCCTTTCTCTTATTATTTTTAGGTATTTGCGAAACTCTTAATTGTGTCTGTGATTGTTCCGACGTGTTTTCCGTCTGACGTTACTGTTTGTTGGGAACATCAGCAGACACAAAAAGGAGTTTCGCAATTACCTCTGCATTTACCGAAGGCGTTTCACCAGGTTGTCCGCGTCGAGTCCCAAAGCCTTCGTAATCTGCCCATAGGTTCCCGAATGGATAAATCTTTCCTGGCTGCCCGCATCCGAACAATTAACCACGTCTATCTGATTCTTCCCGACCCGGATATTCTCATCCAACAGCAGCCTGCCGAGCTTCCGGTACAGATAGCCGTTGTTTTGTTCCTCTACCAGGATGTGTTTCTTTGAAGAAATCAGTTCTTTAAACAATCCGCCGTCAAAGGTCGGCATATCGATTACACTGATTTTCTCTCCCTTTTCTTCCAGCAGTCTTGCGGCCAGCAATGCTTCATGTACTCCACGGCCGCTGCTTACAATAACCTTGTCGGATTCCGCCGCCCTTTTTACCCAGTACCCTTTGCCGTATTCGAAGGAATATGGTTCCGGATATAAGGCAGCTATGGAAAACCTCGGCACTCTTACATATACCAGTCCCCGATTGCCTTCCGCAATCCATTGCATCACCTTCAGCAACTGGTTAGGACAGGAAATATCGATTATCTTCAGATGGGCGACCTCACCAAAAACACAGATATCATCGTTTCCCATATGGGTTGCCCCGTTCGTCTGTGTCTCCAGGTTAGGCGCGGTCCCGAGAAATGTAATATCCAGATTGTGCCCTTCACTCAGCCATCCGTCCGACCCGATGCTTTCCAGGCGTTCCTGATAGCTTACCGCGATCCTGCGGAGCGCCCTCCAGTCAAAGAATACGCAAAAGGTACTATTCCACACATTGCAGCCTTCCACGGCAAGCGCTTCCGCCATACACATCATATGGGATTCTGCAATTCCCGCATTCAGAGCCCTTCCTTTATCAACGGCAGCAACGCCTTCCTGCAGCCCGCTTGTATTGGCCAGGTCAGAATCAATGGACCATACACGTACGTCCTCTGCCAATACGGACATGACTTTTTTCACGATGGAATCGCAGTCATATTCCTTACCTTTTTCCAGAAGCGGAAGTTTCTCCTTCCGGTAACTGAGTTTCTTATCTCTAACCGGAGCCTTTCCGGTATATACCCGGGCTTCACCCTTCTCGATTGCGGTAACTTTATTATCCTTATCCGTCTTTATCAGGTAATTCATCCGCCCTGCGGCTTCCATGACTATCTTCGCATCGGTGCCAAGAAGTGTTTTACAGATGGAATTCCTGTGACTTGCCAGTGCCGCCAGTTCACCTTCCAGTATGTCCTCCGATATCTTTGCCTTATGGGAAACCGTTATACCGGCACATCCGCCGTATCCCTTCACCGTATTCGATATAATAACCGTAGGCTTACCGTTCCGAACCCCTTTCTTAAAGCTGCCAAAGGCCTCGCACATGGCATCTATACTTGCCCCGTCCAGGTCATAAACCTGCCAGCCGAAGGCCTTAAACTTCTCAGCCAGTTCTCCCAGGCTCACAACAAGCTGGTTCATGCAGTCACTCTGCCCGTTATTCCTGTCCACAATAACACAGATATTATCAAGATGCCTTGATGCCGCATACTGTATTCCTTCCCAGTTAGAACCTTCCTGCAATTCACCGTCGCCCGTCATACAGTAAATATCCCCGCCGCCGATCGCCCTGCTGTACTCGGCAAAGCCGCAGGATATCGATATTCCATGCCCTAACGGCCCGGTAGAAACAGGTACTCCGGGAAGAATGGGCCCCGGATGTCCCTTAAGCAGGCTGTCATAGGACCTGGAATTCTTCAGTAACGATTTGTCGAAATATCCCATATCCGCATAAACGGAAGCCAAGGCAGCCACAGCATGTCCCTTGCTTAGAATAAACTTGTCTTTCAGGGGATTTGTCGGCCGGCTGATATCCAAATCGATGTACCCGCCGTAATATAATACGGTCATCGGCAGAATGGAGGAATAAGCACCTCCTATGTGAATCCCTTTATCGATTGCGGTTTTTGCCTGGCTGATGGTATCCGTACGCAAGTCATTTTCTTTTAATTGAAATAAATGAATTAACTCTTTCTCCATATGCGGCATAACCTTTCTCTATCATATTTTACTTACAGTTTTTTTAAGCTCCGAATCCGGTGCGGCCGACAGGAATTCCCTTACGCCAGGAAAGCTTAAGGCGCGGTGTACCAATTCCTGATCCATCTTCATGATGATTTCTTCCATGCCGTAATGTGTGGAAAGCGACAGTTTTCCCAGTCTTTTTCTGGCACCTGTCTGAATGTCTTTCCTTGCTGCCGGGTATCCTTCACCATAGGTATCGTTAAATAACTTTTCAAATATATATAAGACATTCAAGTCTCCGCCCAGTTTGCCGTAACCCTTATTCAACTGAAGGGAAATACAGTTGCCCGCATTCACCTGTGAAAAAAGAAAGGCCTCCACCGGGTCCGTAATTAAACCGCACGCTATACCCGGGTACTGCAGTACCGCATTCATATAGCCCTGTCCTGTCCCGCAGCCGCCTACCACAAAGTCGACCGCTTTCAGATTCAGCGCCAGGGCGGACAGCAGGGCGGTTTCCATATAGGTTAAATCCGGCTCGCCGTCGATATTTTTCATACCAAGATTTATTACCTCATGATTCAGGCTCTCTAAGGCTCTTACCACATCGCCGTTATGATGTTTCGTACTTCCTTCATTAATTACCGCTATTTTCATATTAACACCCGTGCCTTTCAATTTTTTGATTAATAAAATGGTTGGAAGTGTTTTTCTTTCAACCTAACCTCTTTTCTGTATATTCAGTTTTCCTGCAAGGAGTCGAGTGTCAAAAGGCCATTCAAAGTACATCTTATGAATACCAGCGTATATATTCGATTTTGCGTCGACCGGCCGAGGATAAGGCAGCTAAATTGAATATATATACGCCGGCATTCATTCAGAACACTAAATTGGCCTTTTGACACTTGAGTCCTGCAAGTGGAATATTATCCTATGTTAACTGAAGCTTCTCTTCTTCCGGAAAAGCCATGACATTGCAGTCATTTTCATAGGTACGCTCCGGTAAAACAACAAGTACATGCACGGTTTCCTTATCCTCTGCAAACGGTGCCGCATGCCATACACCGGGTTTTATGACTGCCATTGTACCCTTTGGTATCCTAAAGGCTTCTATTTTGTCATACGGAACCTGACCGGTACGGCCCGCCGGCGCCAGGTGGACAATGATATCACCGTCCAGGGGGAGAAAGGCTTCCGCCGTATTGTTGTGATATTCGAATTTTTCCGCGATAAGCGCACGTTTCGTAAGCCTTGTAACCGAGAAGGAAGGGCAGGCACCGTTTAAATTCGCACTGCAGATATCACGGTAAAATTCGACCGGAGGAGGACCTAAACGCTCCGCGTCCGGATTCAGCATCTGATGATATTCGCCGTATTTTTTAAATTGCTCCGGGCTTAAGCCGTTGATACGTAATATTTTCATGCCGCTTTCCCTAAGCCTTTCCGTTTGACATGCACACCCTGATCCAACGTTTTACTTCTTCCTTGATCTCTTCCACAACGGGCAGCATCAGGTCAATCGTATGAATGGCAGGCCCTTTCTGATTCAACAGGCTTTGTACATGCGACAGATAGGTATACTTGATGATGGTACCCACATTCACCTTGTTAATGCCGCACTTTATGGCACGCCGTACATCCTCCTCGGGGATTCCCGTACCGCCGTGCAGAACAAGCGGCAGGGATAATGCCTCGTTAACCTCCTGCAGCCTCTTAAAATTAATTTCAGGCTTTCCTTCATAAAACCCATGTGCCGTGCCGATTCCGACCGCAAGGATATCCACATCCGTACTTTCCACCAATTTGACGGCTTCGCTTACCTTAACCAGGAAATCACCGCCGTCATACCTGCCTTCCGCGTTATTCCCTTTGATCTTTCCGATCTCACCTTCCACCTGTATCCCTTTCGGATGGGCATAGTTCACGACATCCTTAACCATTTCGATATTGCACTCCAAAGTTTCCTTCGATCCGTCGATCATAACTGTAGCATAGCCCTGATCAACGGCCGCCTTGCAGATCGAGGTATCGTTGGAATGATCCAGATGGTGGTAAACCGGCACCTTGGCCGTTTCCATCATCACCCGCCCCATAGCGCCGATCAGCTCTATGCTAAGGGCGTTGGTGACCTTTGGTACGCCAGCAAGGATTACCGGAGAATGCTCCTCTTCCGCCGCACGTACGATTGCCGTCATATCCCAGATATCGGAGTAATTGAAGTGCGGAATTGCATAGCCGCCTTCATCCGCCAGTTTTAACTGTTCCATTATCGATAATTTACTCATATGATTTTCTCCTTATAATAGATATTCCTCGATTTCCTCCTCCGTAGGCCTTACCGGGTCCGCCTTTAAGTTCGGGATATATTTGCATGCTTCCCAAATGACAGGCGCAACTTTTCCGTATGTACCTACGCAGTGATGAATATACGGTCCTTCGATGAACCTGCGTTCCCACTGCGGCCAGTTTACAAACTCGGCCCACAGATAGGTGCCGAAGGTTGCCGGCCCGTCAACCCCATGAGCATGCCCGAACAGGCAGGAATAATCATTGCTCAAGCCGTCAAACCGTATAATTGTCAAGTCCCCGTGCTGAAGTTCCCAATGGCCTACGGCCGGATTCTGCCTGTTAAAATGCTTTTCTGCGACAGCGGAAGCCGTATCCCTGGCAAGACAGTACGGGAATACACCGCAGTGCCATAACAGCTCCGCATTATCGTTGGACGGATGCCGTATCGTAAGATCGGCAAGGAATGTTCTGCTGTTCCATCTTGTAGCCGCTAACGCAATAACAGAGGAAATTGCGCCGTGAATATCCGATTCACAAATGACCGGGAGCCCTGCGCCCGTTAACTCCGAGAAGGCCAGGCAGGGAGCTACCCCGGCGACGCTGTCCATCGGCCTCCAGCACTGCGCCGCAACCGCGGATAACTGTTCCTCCTCCGCCCAGGTTCGGATGGTAAGAATAAGGTTAGCCATATTCCGCCAACTTTCCATCGTAAATTTTGACCGGATAAACCTTTTGGCCAATTTGGCGGCCTCCTGCTCTATTTCCTGCCGCTTTTCCTCCAGATTGGCTTTCAGCATATTATTCAGATCGACCATCGTAACCGGTACGATCTCTATTCCGAACCGTTCCATTAATTCCAGTTCATTCGTTTTTACGCTCCAGAATATGTTCGGACGGGTACCTATCTGACCGATTCTCAGATGTGTCATTGCTTTTACGACAGATACCGCTCCAAGAAAATTTAAGAACCCCCGTTCAAACTTCTCATCCTCCAGGGCACAATTTGTTATATAGGTATATTTCACTTGAAACTGCCGCAAAACCCTGCTTGTGGCAAACATGCCGCATTGGGTATCCCGGAGCCTGTCTCCGGCTTCGTCGGGGCTGTCATCACGCGGCCCCCACAGTAAAACCGGCTTACCGACCAGCTGGGCTACCTTAGCAACGGCTTCCTCACTTCCGAAATTGCAGTGCGGTGTAAAAACGGCATCCACCTTTTCCTGAATAAACCTGTCCGCCACCCTGGCCGCATCCTTGGTGTCATACAGAAGCCCTTCCTCATTCAGGAAATCGAGATTTACGATCTCAATATCATCAAAGTCTTTTAATCTGCTTTCAATCTTATCCTTAATATTTTTTGCTTCTTCCTTATTAAATGCTTTCGGTGTATTTAAAACACGCCTGGTCGGAGCAAAGCCAAGCCGAATTCGTTTCCTGTCCGTCAAGTTCCACATGCTATTCTCCTTTCGACCATTCCGGTCTTTCCTTTCCCAAAAACTGCAATACCTGTTCCGTCGAACTGTTACCGGTTATCGCACCGATTTTTTGAACGCTGAGTGCCGCCACCGCATTTCCGAAAATAGCACAGCTTTTAACACTGAAACCAAACAACAGCCCGGCAATAAAACCTGCAACAAAATTATCGCCTGCACCTGTCGTATCCACGGTATTCACATTGAAAGAGCTTATCATACCGCTGAACTCTTCCGTATCAACGTAGCAGCCCTTTTCTCCCAATTTAATAATGACATTCCGGCATCCCGACTGTTTAAAGAAGGACGCCATCTCACCGGGAGCCGACTTATCCGACAGATACAGTGCTTCCTCATAGCTCGGCATGAAATAATCAAGATACGGATATATTTTGGTAAGTGACTGCGGCCCTAAGTGATAGGTATCCGCCTTCATATCGGCAACGGTAATGATTCCTTCCTTTCGGCAGCATCCAAGGATTTCCAGAACTCCGTCGCCGTCCAGTCCTTTTAATGCAAACATACTCCCGATGCATACAATTTTAGCCTGCTTTATCCAATTAAAATCGATATCGGAGAGCCGAAGTGTTTCATTAGCGCCCCGAAAGGAAGCAAAATTCCTGCTTTTATCCGGATTGACCAGCACCGCACATACACTTGTACTATCATACCTGCTTTGTATCAGGGCATCCGTTTCCACGCCGTTTTCCTTTAAAGCCGCAGAAATCTGCCTGCCGAAAGCATCCCGCCCGGTCTTCGCCAGAAGGCGTACCGACACACCAAGGTGGGCCAGTACGATTGCTTCATTTGTAGCATCTCCTCCGGGTACGGTAATGATCTCTTCGACCAGCGTAACATCTCTGTCAAATACGGATTTATCAACAGGCGAAATCATTATATTTATATTTGTTAATCCTATGCAAAGCACATCACATTTTGCTTTCATGAACCGCCCTCCATTGCTTGGAATTGATATCAATCAAATTTATTAAACTGCGGGAGCCATTCCTTATTTGCTTCAAACATTTCGCGTACCATCTTCTTGATCTCGGCAAGGCTGAGTACGGAAGATGCCAGCGGGTCAAAATAGCAGGCCTGATATATCTTCTGCGGGTCGCCTGTGAGAGCCCCTTCCACCGCCAGTTCTTCAATCCTTGCGCTGGTATTGTTAAGGATTGCCAGATGCTCCGGAATAGCTCCGACATGGATTGCCTCCAGGCCGCCTTTCGACGCCAGAACCGGCACTTCGACACAGCAGCCCTCGGGAAGATTATCAATCAGCCCGAAGTTCCGGACATTTCCGTTGAACTTATACATGGTACCGTCGCCTATCATCGCATTGAAGATATAGGCCGCATACTCATGTCCGCGTTCCAGGTTGACCGACTGGTCGGCCCACTCCAGGAATTCCTTCCGCCAGCTGTCCTCCCTTTTTAAGTAACCCTTTACGGAGAAATCATGAATTCCGGGATTCCAGCCCGTACCATGTGTGCAATACTTCTCGATCAGATCCGGTCTTTTTCTGAACCATGCATTGTACTCCGAGTTATGTCCGCTTGATTCCGTTACATAGTAGTCAAGATGTAAAAACATCTCATTCCTGACGATTTCTTCATTATAAATCTCAGGTTTTTCAACGGCTTTCCGGATAAGCGGATAGGCGTCCCTGCCATTCCATTTATAATCAATATACCATGCCTGGTGGTTGATTCCTGCGCAGGTATAGGTAACTTCATCCACAGGCGCCCCAATCCATTTTGCCAGCATTTCAGCCGTTCCCTGGACACTGTGGCACAAACCGGTTACATTTACCTTTGTTTCGCTTTGCATTCCTCTGCAAAGCATTGCCATCGGATTGGTATAATTTAAGAAAACAGCATTCGGGCAATATTCTTCGATATCCTTGCAGATATCAAGCATAACGGGCAGAGTTCTTAACGTACGGAAGATACCGGATACGCTGCGCGTATCGCCTACACACAGATCCACACCGTATTTCATAGGGATTGCCGTATCACGTCCCCATACGTCCACTTCGCCGACACGGATCGTACTGATTACCCCGTCCGCATCCTTTAATGCTTCCACCCGGTCCATAGTTGAAATAACCTTTGCCGGATAATTTCCCGCCTTTATGATCTTTTCCACCGCCATTGTGGCGTATTTTAACTTTTCCCCGTTAATATCCATTAATGCAATTGTTGAATCTTTGAATACGGGGAAGGTAAGGATATCCCTTACTAAATTCCGGGTAAAAACATAGCTTCCCGCTCCGATAAAAGCAAATTTTTTCATATAAAATCGCCAGCCTTTCCATATTTTACGGCCGTCAAGCAGCCAATTTCACTTTCCTATCCCTTTAAGCCTGTGGTTGCAACCCCTTCCACGAAATATTCCTGTGCAAATATATAGATCAGAATACAGGGAACAATGGCAAGTACTGCCATAGCCAAAACTTCGCTGTAATTTGTAGCCGCAGAACTGTCTATCGCCAATCTGAGTCCAAGTGATACCGTAAATTTATCGGTACTGTTTATATAAATCATAGAATTGAAAAAATCGTTCCAGGTCCAGATAAACTGAAATATCGTTACGGAAACGATTGCCGGTTTCATTAACGGCGCCAGAATGTAGAGCAATATCTGCAGGGAATTGCAGCCGTCTATCTTGGCCGACTCATCCAGCTCCCTCGGTATTCCCCTGAAAAATTGAATCAGCAGATAGTTAAAGAACCCTGAGGTTGCAAGAGCTGCCGGTACAATAAACGGTTTATAGCCGTTAAGCCAGCTTAAATTCCTGAATAAAAGATACCGCGGTATGATCAGTACTGCATTCGGCAGCATCAGGGTCGCTATCATCATCCCAAACAAAAGCTTCTTGAACGGGAAATTGAACCTTGCAAAGCCAAATGCAACCAATGTGCTTGATACAATAGTGCACAGTACCGTAGGGACAACCAGCAGGAAAGAGTTCTTAAAGAATAATGTAAACGTATAACCGCCTGCCTTTTTCCATCCCTCTTTAAAGGCTTCCAAACTCCAGTTAGTAGGCAATAAATCTGCTGTTCCGAATATCTCGGCATTGGATTTAAAGGATCCAAAAAATAACCATACTATTGGGTAAATCATAAATACGGTAACCAGTATCAGAAAAAGATACAGCAGAATCCTTTTTACCTTTTTCTTTTTCATTTCTGATCACCTCCATCCGAATAGAACACCCATAACCCTGCTGTTTTAAAGATAATTAAAGTAAATACCAGGATAATGGCAAACAGTACCCAAGAAAGCGCCGCCGAATAACCCATCTTATAGTATTTAAACGCTTCGTCATACAGCTTCATGGCATATAAATAGGTGGATTTTACCGGGCCTCCGGAGGTTACTACGAATGCGGCGGTAAACTCCTGGAACGCATTAATCATCTGCATTACAAGATTGAATAGAATTAATGGGGTAATCATTGGTATTGTAATATGAAAAAATGATTTTACAGAAGTTGCACCCTCAACCTTGGCTGACTCATATAAATCATTGGGGATCTGTTTCAGCCCGCCCAGAAAGATTACCATAGATGATCCGAACTGCCATATCGTTAATAAGCTTAAGGTAAATATCGCAAGATTTTTATCACTCAGCCAGCCTGCCTGCGGCAGGTTCGCCGTCTGCAGAAGCCGGTTTACCGTTCCGCCTTTCATGAATAAGAACTTCCATACAATAGATATCGCAACGCTTCCGCCTAAGATAGACGGCAGATAGTAAGCGGTCCTGAAGAATTTAATCCACTTAACCTTCAGGTTCAGCAGAAGCGCTATGAAAAGCGCGAATATAAGCTTGCCCGGTACGGATATTACAACATAAAGAAATGTTGCACGCAATGAGGCGATAAAATCCTTGTCCATCGTAAAAATCGTCTTATAATTATCCAATCCGACAAAGGTAGGTGTCCTGACTAAATCATAATTGGTAAAGGAATAGAATAATGATGCCAATAGGGGATATAATTGGAATACTAAAAATCCGACAATCCAAGGGAGCAAATACAGATATGCAACATATTGATGCCTGTCATATCTTTTTATTCTGTGTGTGTTATTATGCATCTTTTTCATTTTGCCTCCTAACATCTTTTAAAAATGCATGGTATATGGACATCCTTGTATGATATCGGTATACCATGCATCCTCTATCCTTATTTGGCAGACTTTAATTGTCCAAGCTTGCCTTCCAGCATTGAAAACGTTTCTTCCACTCCGTCTTCGGGAGAAACCTCGCCATAAGCAAGTTTTGCAACCTCATCGGTGAAAAGCGAGGAAAGCTCCGTATTCGTCGTCAGTGCATTCTCCTTCTGACTTGGGCTGCCTTTTAAGCCGTAATTTAAGCCTTCCACAACGGATGCATCAACAACTCCCTGTGAATCCTGCACCTTAATCTGGGATTCGGTAGCTGCGACACCCTTGGAGGATCCCAAGGAAACGGCCGCTTCGTCACTGTTTATAAACCAGTTCAGGAATTCCAGTGCGGCATCCTTATTCTGTGAATTATTGCTGACAGCTCCCATAAAGATCGGCCGCATTATTACCGAACCGTCCTTGGCAGCATCACCGACAGTAGGATATGTCCGGCAGATAATCTCAGAACCTTCCTGCAGCGTGCTGATATAACGGATGGTAGTACCATTCCAGTCAAGTGTGGCTACCAGCTCGCCGTTTACCCACTTGGGATTTGTTTCTCTTGTACCAAAGAAGAGTTCCGCATCTCCTAACGGTTCCATGACTCCCGCCTGATAAGCGTTTGCAATCCAGGTATATACCTCCAAAAGATTTTCCTTGCTGAAGCCGATCTGATAATCATCCGTAAAGATCTGATTGCCGCTTAACTGCTTTAACATGGAGGTCGCCATAATAAATACACTTCCGCTATCGGAATTTAACAGGTAGGCGTCCGGATTTTCACTGTGTAATTGCGTACCGATTGTCATGAGATCATCATAGGAAAAGACTTTATCCTCACTGACATCAATTCCGTATTTATCGGCCGCCGTCTTATTAATGATAAGGCTCGTACATTGCTGTCCCAAAGGAATTGCGACAAGCTTGCCGTTCACTTCTCCGTAATCCTTCATAAACTGCTCGTCTATTCCGGAATAATCCAGAATGTCCTGACTATACAAATCTACGAAGTAATCGGAACGGGTTGCCAGCTCATTTACCCAGGGTGCATCCAAGGTCATAATATCCGGCTCTGTTCCTCCCGACAGCTCAGTAATCAGCTTTTCCTGAAAACCGTCCCATGCCTGATATTCCCCTGCGACCGTTATGTTGGGATGTGATTGTTTATACAGGTCGAAGGTAGCCAGATACGGCTTATGCCTTGTATCCGCCCCCCACCAGGAGAAGCGGAGCGCAGCTTCCGCACCGGCTTCACCGGAAGATGTTTCGGCTGTGGTATCCCCCTGTGTGTCAGCACCAGTATCTGATCCCGTTGTATCCTGTTTTTTTCCGCAGGCCATCAAAAGCATTGCGGCAATACAAAGGATACTAATCAAATGAAACATTTTTTTCATAAATTAACTCCTTTCTTTGTGCTTTTTTGATAATTCAATTATATATTTGCCAGTGTTTTTGGTCAATGTGCCACATTAGACATAAGTGCATCATATATCGCTTGTAAAATATTACTAATGACAAATAATGAAGCACTTGTGCATCTTAATTCAATCAGTGTCTATTTTTGGTATCATTTTTTTACAGGAGAATAAACAAAAAGCTTGAAGGAGCTGTCGAACAACAGCCTCCTCAAGCTCTTTTACCTGAAATGCACATAAAGTTGTACAGAAATAGATAGAATTATGAAAGACGGATATCTGTGTTTCGGATAGGCAGCAGAATATTAACGAGGGTTCCACAGTTAACCTTACTGTATATTTTAATGCCATAAGGTTTCCCATATAGTAGTACAAGCCGTCTTTCCGTATTAAAAACTCCGATATGTGAGGACATTTTTGTTTCCGAATACAGCTTTTCCCTTAGTTTTAACAGCTTTTTCTTTTCTATCCCTACTCCGTTATCGATTACTGATATTTTAAGGCAATCCTCCGAAACCTTCATTTTTATTTTAATGATTCCCGGTCTGTTCTTATCAATGAATCCGTGGGATATGGAATTCTCCACCAGGGGCTGCAGTATGAGCTTTGCCACCATGACACCGGTAACATCCTCGTCATATTCCCAAATAACATCAAAGCTGTCCCGGTAGCGCTTCTTTTGAATCGTAATATAACTGCGCGTATTCTCAATTTCCTTGCTCATCGGCACAAATTCATTGCTGCTTTCCAGTGAATACAGCATGATGTCGGAAAGGTCTCCTATCATCTCACTGACTTCATTCGGCCCTCCGGCCAATGCAATTGCCTTCCAATTGATCGTCTCCAGCGTATTATATAAAAAATGCGGATTAATCTGGGATTGCAGCGCCAAATACTCCATTGTCCGCAGCTTGTACTTTCTTTCCGACAGCTGCATCTTCAAATAATCCTGTTCGATAAAATTACTGACAATCTTCTGGATGATATAGGTATACTCGTCCGATATCTTCTTTTCCTTAGACGATATCAGCTTTCCTGATTTTGCGGAGTCCAGCATCCTGCCGATATATTCTATCCTGTTCTGGTTGCGCTTGATCATGACAAAGGTCGCCACTATGCTGCAAAACAGCATCAGGATGATAAATACAAATATGATAGAAAACATATCATAGGTAATCTCGTAAAACTTTCTCTCCGGTATCAGGGATACAAATGTCCAGCCGTATTTTTTGGATTGAATCCGGTACATAATATAGTTTACGCCTTCAATACCGACAACATCATACTGCTTCTTTACCTTGTTAAAATCCAGACGGCTGATATCGCAGCTCCGGCCTATATGCAAGATAGGGGAATCATCTTCATTAAAGATATAGACCGACTGATTATTGAAGAGCTGGCTTAAATTATCATTGTTCTCGATATATTCAGGGTCTATGTTAAGAACAATGACCCCTTTATTATTCAGCATCTTATATATCGATACGATGGAGGTCCCTTCCTCTTCAAAGGAATACGGATAGATCGTCCTGCGCTCCGACCATACACTGGCGCTGTTCTGGTTTTCCAGATAGCTGTTATACCAATCTTTATCGTAGAAGTCGCCTATCACACTGATCCCCTTATTAGAAAGGATGAACCGGTCATTCCTGTTCGGATAATATACGTATATGGAATAGATATAAGCTCTTGCGTTGACGGGGGAATTCAGGGAGGCTCTCAGAATATCCAATTCCTTCATGGTATTGTAGGATAACTGGTTACTGTTAAGAATCGAATAGTATTTGTTTGATATTTTAGCATTGCTTTCAATACACAGGCTTAAGGAATCCAGTTCATTGAGCATTAATTCAATATTTTCCATCGTAACATTCATCTGACTTATGTTCGACTTCATCTGCCTGCTTTGCAGTACCCGGAATACAAGAGTCGTAGTAACGATACCCAATATAAGCAGGGGTATTGTCATCAAAAATTGAAGCTTGGCCAGCCTTTTTATAAAGAATTTCCGGTTCACCTTTGCTCACTCTCCAAATCAGCCCGGTATTTCTGCGGTCCTTTTCCAAAATAAGCGCGGAATGCCCTGGCGAAATTCTTAGGATTCGTATAGCCTACCATTTCACTTACTTCATAAACCTTATAACGGAAATCGTTCAGGAGGACGCTGGCCTTTTCCATCTTTACCTGTAAGAGATAGTCCGAAAAATTCTGACCCGTTTTACTTTTAAATACCTTGCTTACATACTGGAAATTCATATTCAACAGCTCGGCGGCGCCCTCTAAGGAAGCATCCGCATAGTTATACTCCACATAATTTCTTATCATCTGGATTACCGAATTACTGACTGCCTGCGTCTTTTTCAGATTTGTTTCATCCTGCTGCGCCGCAGTCAGCATGGCCTCCTGTTTGTCAAGGCTTTCCTTGATCTTGATAAAGGTCTCCTTCAGTTCATAATACTTGGTCGGCTTCAATATATAATCCATAACGCCGTACTTAATCGCCTTCTGTGCATAATCAAAATTGCTGTACCCGCTTAAGAAGACGATCTTAATGTTCCTCTTCTCCTCATAGAGTTTCTTTGCCATCTGGAGTCCGTCAAAGGTCGGCATACAAATGTCTGAAAGAATAACATCAATCTTATTATGATCAATTATATCAAGCGCCTGCTGTCCGTCCCCGGCATTGCCGATCACAGAAAATCCAATCTCATCCCACGGAAACAAATTACATAAGCCATTGCAAATTTCATACTCATCATCTACGATTAACAGATTATACATATATCAGCTCTCCCTTAACGATACAAAACCGAGTTAATACTGTTACAGTTACATAAGGATATCCGACGGATTACGGCTATCCTTAGAATACTTCGATTACCTGTTATAACTCTTATAATAATTCCAATTTGCAGAATTGTCAATATATCTTAGATTTTGTCATTTTAAAAGGTATTTTTGATAATATGTTACGAATGATTTTATCTATTTTTTCATTGAATTTAAATATTTGCACTAATTACGGTGTATTTGCATGTCATTTTTATACCCATTGCATAACATCTCTGCACGCAGACAAGCAAAAAGCGGCGGCATAATTCCAGGCTGCCGCCGCTTTCAAGTTTTCCGGATATCCGGTTTATTCTTTTTCCAGTATCAGCCGATGGGCCTCCTCCAGCAGTACCACCTTGCAGTCATTCACATAGGTCCTCTCCGGCAATACTACCAGGACATTGACCGTATCCTCTCCGGCCGCATACGGCGCCTGATGCCATACCCCCGGATGAATTGTCACAAGGGTTCCTTTTGGTATGTAGAATGCCTCGATCTTATCATACGGAACATTTTCAGGCCGCGAAGCAGGCGCCAGATGTATTATCACATCACCGTCAAGGGGCATGAAGGCTTCTCCGGTATAATTATGGTATTCCAGCTTCTCAACGATAAGGGGCCGTTTGGATATATGGGTTACCGAAAAACTGGGTTGATTGCTTCGCCCCAGAGAAATTTTAACAATATCACGATGAAATTCCACCGGTCCGGGAGCTAATTTCTCGGTGTCCGGATTCAGCATACTATGAAATTGTCCGTATTTTTCGAAAGCGGTTACGCTGATTGGCTTCACTTTTAGCTTTTCCATGTCACTTGCCTCCTTCCGGCACCTTACGCTTTACCGTCCGCCATACAGATTTTAATCCATTCCGCCGCGACTTTTTTAATTTCTTTCTTTACCTCGTGCATCACGTCAATGGTATGTGTCGCAGGACCTTTTTCCCCAATATATTTATAGGCATTGCTTAAGTAGGTATACCGGATCTGCGTACCTACATTCACTTTATTGATGCCGCCTTTAATCGCACGTTTCACATCCTCTTCCGGTATTCCGGTGCCGCCGTGCAGCACCAGGGGGATATCCAGCGCCTCATTGATTTCTTCAAGGCGCCTGAAATTAATCTGCGGTTTTTCCGTGTAGAAGCCATGTGCCGTACCGATACCGATAGCCAGCGTATCAACACCGGTCTCCTTCACCAGCTTGACCGCATCCTCCACCTTTACCAGAAAATCCTCTCCCTCGTAGGTGCCTTCATAATCTCTTCCTTTAATGCGCCCTATCTCACCTTCAACGCAAACTCCGTATCTGCGGGCGTATTCCACGACCGAACGTACCTTTTCGATATTTGTCTCCAGGCTCTCCTTGGAAGCATCAATCATGACGGAAGGATATCCGTTGCCGATTGCGGCAAAACACATCTCGACCGTGCTCGAATGATCCAAATGATGGATCACCGGGGTTTTCGCCTTTTTCATCTGCGCCGTGCCGATAGCGCCCAGCACTTCCGGACTCAGCTCGTCCACGGTTTTCGGAATGGATGCAAACATAATCGGCGCACGCAGTTCCTGTGCGGCTTCTATCACTGCCAGCTGATCCCAAAGGTCCGTATAGTTAAACATGGGAACGGCATATCCGCCCTCATCCGCATCTTTCAGTAATTTCCTTAAAACATCTCCATTATACTTATCCATCTCACTTACTCCTATTTTTAATTACCGGTCTACCGGATCGGCTTTTAATTCCTTGATATATCTGCAGGCTTCCTCAAGTACCGGTACAACATCCGCATGGATTCCGACACAATGATGTATATAAGGCCCATAGATCAGTTTGTTCTCCCATTTGCTCCAGTCATCTACCTCCATCCACAGGTAGGAACCGACTGTTTTAGGACCTTGCGTCCCCTTTGCGTTACCGAGAAAGATGGAATACTGTCCGTTAATACAGTCAAACCTTGCAATAGTAAGTAATCCACCCTTAAGCTCCCACTCACCGACGGCAGGGCACAGCCTGTTATAGTGCTTATTGATGACCAGTTCCTCGGATTCCCTGGCAAGGCTCTTGGCAAAAGCACCGCAGTGCCAAAGCAATTCCGCATTCGGATTCTCGGGATGCCTGATCGTAATATCCGACAGAAAGATCGGAGTGGCATACCTTGCGGCCGCCATTGCCATAACGGCGGTTACGGCACCATGTATATCGGATTCACAGATAAACGGGAAGCCGTCGTCACAAACCTCTCCAAGCACAAAGCACGGAGCAATTCCGACGGTCTCTATCATGGGTCCCCAGCACATTGCAACTGCCGCGGATAGTCTTTCCTCCAAAGCCCACTCTTCTACCGTAAGCTTCAAAGCGGCTATCCTTTCCAACTGATCCTCATCGGCACACTTGACGGTGAAGGTCTGCTTCATGATCTCTACCTGCTCCATTATCCTGTCATGGTTTTTCGTCCGGCACTCGTCAAATTTTCGTTTTAAATCTGTCATCGTGATCGGGATAACCTCTATCCCGAACTTCTGTAAAAGCTCCATTTCATTGCATTTTACGGATACAAACGGGGCAGGCCTCGTTCCGATCTGCCCGATCCTGAGTTTGCGAAATTCCCTTATCACACTTGCAACCGCCAGGAATTTGCGGAATCCTTCCGCAAATATATTGTCCTCAATATCGCAGTTCTCTATGTAGCTGAACTCCACGCCGTACATTTGCAGAACCTTTGAGGTTGCAAACAGACCGCACTGGCTGTCACGGTAACGGTAAAAATCATCCGGGTTGACATAATCCTTCGGTCCCCACAGCAATACCGGCTTACCGACTCTCCGGCACAGCCTGGCGGCGGATTCTTCACTTCCGAAATTACAGTGGGGTACGAATACCCCGTCAACCCCTTCCCGAATGAACAGCTCTGCAACCTTTTCGGCATCCTCTACATTAAACAGCAAGCCATCCTCTGTGATTCCTTCTAGTGTTACCAGCTCAACATCATAATTCTTTAAATGCTCCAGAATCATTTCTTTGTATTTTATTGCCTCACCCAAATTAAATGGCTTGTGTGACCATGCCGTCCTTCTTAACGGAGCCACACCGATTTTAACAGTTTTTCCTTTGGTAAAACAATCCAGCATCCTGATTACCCCCCTATAATATGATTTATTTTTGATTTTAAAAAGTGACAGCCTTTCCGTGCATCCGTCCGGATATCATTGCTTAACGCCTCAATCGCGATATACTCACAATCCGTCATCCGGATTGCATTCTGCATAAGCCGGAACAGGTTTTCATCACTGCTTTCAGACGGATACCGGCGTCCGGCAGGATCGGCAATATGCAGATACTTAACCTTGGATTCCCTCGGCATTGACGCAAGTTCCGCTCCGGATAAGTCGATAAAATCATACCCTGTCTCATATGCCGGTTCTATATCGGCAGAATCGATACAGCATCCCAGTTTTATCATGGTAGCACCTGCCCTAAACGTTTGACCCCGCTCTCCAGGCTAAAGAGCACCGGCTTTCCCAGCTGCTTAAGATGGGGGATCAAGATTGCCATGCTGGCCTGAGCAAGTACGATAACATCATAATCCTTTTCCGTTTCCATTATTTTCGACAGGACCATTTCATTGTGTTTCTGCGGGTTTTTCTCTTCCGATAATACCTGGAATGCACCCTCTATCAGGTAAGGGACAATCTTTACCTCCTTTTTCATTCGCCGGGCCGTAGCCTCAATCAGCCTGCCGCTGGGTGCCAGCGTAGTTGCTACCGTTCCGTATACGGCTATCTTCTGCCCCTGTTCTACGGCAAGCTCAGCCATCGGCTCGTCTATTTTAAGAGCAGGGATCGTTACAAGAGTTCTGGCAATATCAAAAGCTTCCCCTACCGACGAGCAGGCATTCAGTATGGCATCCGCACCCATAGCCTCGGCAGCCTGCACATACAGGCATAGTCTTTTTATGACGGAAACGTTGATTCCCCTGTTGTCAATCACATCCTGCAGAATACGTTCGTCAATAATATTGTGTATATCCGCGTCAGGAATTTCCTTCCGTATTTGTTGGTTTATACTATCTCTGATCGCTAAACTGGTATGGATGACCGCTATTTTCTTTGACATATTACTGTCTCCTTTCTGGTGTCCTAAGCTTCGCCGCCCGTATGAAACGATAAAGCTTATCCTGTGATGATTGTTATAATATTTATAGAAACATCCTGCACGGCAGCCCTTCGTACCCTGTTCTTCGGCGTCCCGACGGGATGTTTTTATACGGTATATTTACAGCCGCGCCAGCTCCTCCACTACTTCCTTTAAGGTATCTTTCGTTCCGACGTTGCCGGGGAAAACCACGTAAGCCATTCCCGGATATTTACTTTCCGTCCCCAATTTCCAAACAGGGACTCCTGCGGCAGCCTGCCCGATAATCTCCGCTTTCTTTGTCCGAAAGGCTTTCACGGCCACATCGCTGGAGGTAATTCCTCCCTTTACTATGACAAAGCGCGGTTTCATCTCTATTCCTTCCGCAATTCCCGTGACGGCATCCGCAATCCGGTTTGTTATATTAAGTTCCTCTTCCTTACTTCCGCTGTTGAAATCAATTCGTTCCCTTTTCGTATAAACTACAACCGTCTTTCCCTCCTTCATAAGGGTATTGGCAAGACTGCTTACTCTCTTTACTTCATTCTCCAGCTTTCCGGCCTCAACTGCCAGGTGCTGATTGAATTCGATAAACTCAAGCGGGATATGGCTGTAACGAAGCATCTCAAGCTGTTCCGAAGTTTTCCTGACATGGGAGCCTACTATCACCAGACCTCCGTACCCGCATTTCAGATCCACAATATCCTCCGCCCTGATATAAGGTATGTCCGGAATATCCCCTACCACCTTCGGCCAGGCCGAAGCGGTTCTTGCAACGAAGGAAATCCCTTTGCCCAATGCCTCATAATAACACACGGCAAATACCATGAGATCCATATAGCAGGTGGAATTGACAATGATTTTCTGACCGGAGTCCTTCGTCAGGATTCTTCCTATACCTTTAAAGTCCAATGTCCGAAGCATTTCGAGCGAAACGGAATCCGCTTCCCCGGCCGGATACTTTCCCTGTGTCTTTTCTTCGATCCATAATTTCAGATCCGAATTCTTATATCCGAAGGTCTTATCCTTGCTGAACTCCGATTCTCCTGCCGGAATCATGGCCCCTTCCTCATAAAGGCAGTGAATATCATTTATGGTATAACGGTTTCCTTCCTGAAAGAAAGGAATGATAAGTTCTTTCTTAACCCCGCCGTTTATGTGTCTGCCTATAATATCCGTTTCCAGCGGATAATGTCCTCTCAGTGTCGAATCACTTCTGCTGATTACTTCAAATTCCCGGCCTGTCAGTCCCGCCGCATAGTTCAACCCGTGCATGATCTCTTCATGTACTCTTGCAGTCTCTTCTTTCGGCATGCTCCGCGAATTCGTCATAATATAAAACATCCTGTCCGTTTTCCTGAAGGCATCAAGAATAATCTCCTCCGACCAGCTCATGTAAACGGTAAGACCGTGTGCGGTCTGCCCGCCCGTGGGATCATCGTCTATCACAACAAATAACTTTTTATTCTCATGTATCAGCTCCTGCAAACGCCGGTTAACAATATGAACCTGTTCCGGCCGATACCGGTAATCCATATATTCTTTCCATTCCTTTTCCTCAAGCATACGTTCCGCCATCCTTTTATTCTTTGAGTTTTTATTCTTTACAGCACGGCATAGGTCTCTTTCACCCTGTCCCTGATTTTCAGATATGTCTCATATTCCTGCTGCTCCCTGCCGTCAGTCTGTGCCTGATACCGTCTGCCGCACCGGTACATCGTATCAAGCCGGTCAAATGTCAGCTTCCCTGCGCCGATCGCACCTAACAATGCGGCTCCCAGGCATGCGGCTTCCGTACATACGGGAACTTCAACCATGCTTTGCTGAATCGTGCTCTTACGCTGCATAATTCGTTCCGACTTGCTTAACCCGCCCACGACACGCAACTTATCGAAGGATTGTTTAAAGGTTTGTCCGTAGCCGTCTATTTGCTTCTTTAATTCATAACAGATGCCGTCGACAATCCCGGCTATAAAATTGCCGCACCGATGGCTGTCGTCCACCCCGAAGAATACTCCCCGCAGGTTGGGATCTTCCACCGATCCCCGAAGAAACGGAGCAAAATAAAGTTTGCCGACCTCGGACGAATCGGTGTCTATCTTGCCGAGCAGATATTCATATTCCGAAATCCCAAGCCTCCCGGCCTTCCTGATCAGATCACTTCCGAATGTTTTCAGATACCAGTCTATGGATGCGCCGCAGGATTGATTCGATGTCAGTACCCTGTAAAGCTTGTCCCCGCAGTGCGGATAGACGGAATAATACCGGTTCAATGTCTCCTCATTTAAAACAGGCTTTGATATTGCCACCATAGCCACCTCCGCCGTACCCATAGAATCAAGTACCACTCCGTCTTCAAAGATATTCACGGCAATTGATGCACAGGCATGGTCGTGCCCGCCCGCAGATACACAGGTCGCCGTATTAAGCCCGGTATGTAATGATGCTTTCTCCGTAACCCGGCCGATCAGGGTTCCTCCCGGATAAGCCTCGGGGAAGAGCTCGGTTCTTAAACCCGCCGCCCTCAGTATCTCTTCCGACCAGCATTTGTTTATGATATCAAAAGCCATAGTACGTGACGCGACGGAATAATCGGTGGCATATTTGCCGGTGAGACAAAACAGTATCCAATCCTCTACCGACAGCCAATGCTTTGCCGTCCGGTAAGCCTCCGGCTTATTATCCTTTATCCACATCAGCTTACAGATACCGTATTTGTCGGACGGTGTCTGGCCGGTAACGGAATATATTTTCGATACACCAAGCTGCTCCTTCAGGAAAGCAATCTGCTGCCTTGCCCTTGGGTCATACCATGCGATTATGTTTGACAGCGGAACTCCGTCTTCATCCGTTATCAGGCCCGCCTCTCCTAATGAAGAGATGCCAACCGAACAGATATCCTCCGGGTTCACTTTCGCCGTGATCGGTTTGATGCAGCTGCAGACGGAATTCCATATTCTTACAGGATCAAATTCACTCCACCCCTCGCGCGGATGTGTGATCGATGTAGGCTCACTGTGGTATTCCACTAGTTCACCCTTTTGAGAAAACAACGCAGCCTTGATATTCGTTGTACCCACATCCAAGCCTATATAATGTATCATTGTTTGCTCCTCTCTGACTTTTCTTTTAAAATTTTGTATTATATCATATGTTGATTAAATTATACAATTATTTATTTATTTTGTCAAGATATGAAATTATATAATATACATTCAAAAAAGCCCGTCTTTAACGGGTTGAATCCGTTAAAGACGGGCTTATGTATTAAATCTGGTTCCCCTTACTTAATGCCTCCGCTTAAAATTTCTTTAATAATGTTTATGCTGGCTCCGATGGAAGCAGTATTTAATTTATTGGCGGATACCAGTATCGTTTTTGCGGAAGATGGCCATGCTCTTTCTTCAATCACCTTTTTCATCTTATCAATAAAAAGGCTCTCATAGTGCACCATGCTGCCCCCCAGTACAATGAGCTCAGGGTTCAGCAGATTAATGACATTGCTGATTGCTATCCCTAAATAAAACGCCATTCTTTCCATTGCTTCCAGACATAACTCATCTCCCATGCTGCAGGCACGGTAAACCGCATCCATATCGATATCATCTATTTGCTTTGCGGAAATAAAGCCGCTTATTTTTGACTCCCTTCCGTTTCTTATCTCTTTTACAATATATTTTAAAATGCTTGTCTGTGATGCAACGGTCTCCAGGCAGCCGTAGCTGCCGCAGCTGCATAACTCACCGTTAGGCTCCACTACAATATGCCCCAATTCTCCGGCATTACCGTTGCAGCCGTCAATCATTTTTCCGTCGATTATCATGCTTAACCCGATTCCGGCTCCGATCCGGATAAACAGTAAATTCTCCGCACCTTTCGCAACACCGAACCAGGTTTCGTAAAGAGCCATACAGGCCGGACTGTGTTCAACGATAACCTTGCATTGATATCTTTCCTCCAGCAGCCTTTGTATGGGAACATTCTCCCAATTATCAAAATAGGGACAATACTTGGAAATCCCGTTTTTACGGTCAACATTACCCTGCATTGCCACACCTATTCCAAAAACCTTCATGTTATCGCTTTTTAATTTGTCGATGATATTATCAATCATGAGATAAACCTGATTGATTACCTCATCCCGGTCAATACTGTTAATTTTTTCGTAGTAAGAGGAGTTCACATTGCATTTCAGGTCCATTAATATCATGGTAATACCGGCCCTGTTAATATCGATTCCAATTATGCAGCCCTGGCTGACATCAATGTCCAGCCCTCCGGGATTCCTGCCTTTATTCTTTAAGTCACTCTGCTTTTCCCTGATAATGTTTTTCTCTAATAATTCATTTACGATGGATGATATGGAACCCCAGCTCAAACCGGTTATTTCCTTAATGTCTTTTCTGAATATCGGGCCGTGCTCCTGTATGCACTGCAATACGATTAAAATATTTTCATTACGCATTATATCATGATTTATCACCATTATCTTACGCTCTTCTTTCAAGTTCTGATATTTTTTTCAGTATAACATCGATTTAAAATCCAGTCAATCATTTTATTCAGACTATTTGTAATTAAGTTACAATTCAGCCTATGATACCGCGAGGTATTTTTGTGAGTGAAGCAAAGCGGAAGCCACAGAAATCCGGTGAACAACTTCCACCCCGGCCAGCCAAAAGGCGGAAGTCATTCTGTCAAATGGGAGAGTGGGTTTTTATGTTAAGCTTAGCAGAATATTTACCCTAAGGCAAACAGCTAGCCCTTTAACCCGGTAGTGGTAATCCCTTCTACCAGGTATTTCTGCAAGCTGATGAAAATTACCAAAATAGGCAAAAGCGATAAGGTAGCCATTGCAAACATGGCGCCGTAATCGGAAGTTGATCCCGGGTCGCTGAAAAGCTTTAATGCCAGACTCACGGTATACATAGTCGATTTATTCAAATAAAGTAATGCGGACAGGAAATCATCCCATCTCCAGATAAATGAAAATATCGTGGATGTAACAAGCGCCGGAACCGCAAGCGGCAGGATGATTCTGAGATAAATCTGATAGTAGGAGCATCCGTCAATTTTTGCCGCTTCATCCAGCTCCTTTGGTATACCCTCTATAAAGTTCGTTATCATATAAACAAAGAAGCCCTGTATCGCAAAGAAATACGGAACCACCAACGGCAGATAGCTTCCTACCCATCCAAGCTTATGATACCAGAGATACTGCGGTATCATAAGTACCTGTGCCGGCAGCATCATGGTTGCAAGCATCGCAATAAACAGAAAGTTCCTACCTTTGAATTTGCAGCGCGCCATAGCATAGCCGACCATCGAAGAAGTCATAACGGTACCGACCGTCGATACTGCGGATATAAACAATGAATTCTTAAAAAAGACATCGAAACCGATTTTGGCAAATCCTTTCCACCCGTTTATATAATTTGCTATCGTAAATTTTTCCGGGATGAGACTAGCGGCCGTTAAAAAGATCGTATTTGTGTCTTTAAAGGAGCTCATCACCATCCACAGCAGCGGATAAATCATAATAAACGCAAAGAACGCCACGAAAACATGATAGCCTGCATGCTTGATTTTTTTGATTGTTTTTAATCCAATTAAAGCTTCCATTCTCATACTCCTTCACTGTATACCCAGAATCTTTTCGTAGCAAAAAGGATTGATGTGATAATAGAAATAATAACCAGCATAATCCAGGCAAGCGCTGCCGCATAGCCGGTATTATAGAATTCAAAGGATTGCTGGTACGTATAAACGGTATAAAACAGCGTATCATTCATAGGCTTGCCCTGCGTAATGATATAGCACTGCGTAAAGGCCAGGAATCCGCTGATCATCTGCATGACAAGATTAAAGAATATGGTCGGCGTAATCAACGGCAGAGTTATTTTGAAAAACTGTGCAAACCAGCCGGCCCCGTCTACCTTTGACGATTCATACAGGCTGGCGGGTACCTGCTGCAGGGAGGACAGAAAGATCAGCATAGAGGAACCGAACTGCCAGACCGCCAGTATAATCAGTACCCATATTGCAGTTTTTGAATTCCCAAGCCATGCAATGCCCTCATTCAAACCG
>JAEWSD010000223.1 GCA_023398615.1 Bacillota bacterium | reverse complement strand
CCGGGTGTGGAAAGCTATAAGAAGAATATGTTTGCGCTTCTTGGCAAGCCCGGTTATGAGAAGCAGAGAGAAGAACTGTTAAAGAGACTGTAACTGCCGGTGCAGTTATATCATATAAATAAAGAGGCGGTTGTTGCAAAACTCATAAATTATGAGTTTTACAACAGCCGCTTCTGCATTTTATTGGGTCAATTTTATTTTCATACTATTCAGGCGTTTTCTGAAAATGCTGGTAATCCGGCTCGTTCTTCCAGGAACCGCCCCAGGTGAAACCGCGTTTCGTAAACGCCTTGTAACACAGGTCCTTTTTATTTATATAGTAGGGACAGTCCAGGGTACGGTCGGCATAATCGGAGCCTTCCTCCGGCAGTATCACGGTTTTGCCTTTTTCATATTGCACATATGGGTTATATAAGGGGTTGATGTCAATTGCCAGCCCCAATGCATGCTTCGAAAGATGGGTAGAGCCGGGAACAAGGCGGTAATTGAAGGAAGAGGTGTTGTTATCGGCCATTGAAGCATTGTCATCGGCATCGTATTCGTCTACCAGAACCATGCGTTCAATAGGGTATTCCGCTTTGTAAAGCTCCTTGAAGATATCAATGATATCCTTTGCAATTCCGGCGTTCACAATCAGTTCCCCGATATGTACCTTTTGGTCAAAGCCGTAATGAAGGACTCTTACATATCTTAAATCTTCGAAAGGGACGATACAGTCTTTGGCATAGGACTTTCCTTTGATCCTTCCTTTGACATCACTTTTTATCTTCTCATAATAGAATCCGTTTTCCATAATGGTGTCTCCTGCTTTTGTAATATCGATAACCGAACCGGCCGACAGCTTGCGCAGTGCCTTCCGGGAGAGAGGAAGGGTATCCTTTCCTGCCGGTGTTTTATCTGCTTTAGGAAGTGGAGCACCGGCTTCCGATTTGCTGCCAGTATTATTTAAAATAACAGGAACCGCCGTCGGCGCCGGTGTGGCAGGAGCGCTGCCGGTAAAGATTTCGGCAGCCTTTGCCGGTTCTGTTTCGGTCTGATCGGGCTCTTCTCCAAAGAAAAACAGGAAATAAAGGATGGAACATAATAGAAGTAATATGATAGCCGGTAAAAAGGAATTAGGGTGATTATGCTTCCTCATAAGGACCTCTTTTCTGCATATTGGGCTGACTGCAAGTTTATTCTTCCTCGATAACCTGGATCTCCAGATAATCAAAATTAATGGAATCTATAAAATTGTCCTGAGTAAACCGTGTCTTATCATGCTTCTTGAAATCTGCGACAGTAGAATCCAGCCAAATCGGTTTGGACAGATCAAACTGATAGCAGATATCCTCAATAGCGGCAAATATCTTCCTGGTACGGTTTAAATCTGCTCTGTCATTACAGATAACGATATCACGCAGCATTCTGTTATCTTTAAATATTTTTGCCCATAAGCGGAACATGGAGATTCTCCTTTCAGTCGGAGATTTTGCCGGGTAGATGCAAAACTCCTTTTTCTATTGATGTTCCCGTAATCTTTCATTATTTCTGCAACAGTAACGCCAAGAATGCTCAGGAACAAGCATAGTCATATTATACTTATATTCCTTCTATAATTCAAGGAATTTTGATTGTGATAGACTTTTTAGATTTTCAACATAAATACATAAGAACAAACAAGAATAGACATAAATATGGCATAAACACTTGAATAATTTGGATATATATGATAAAATACTTGCACAAGTAAAGAATTGTATGACAATTTGGAGGTGCAATATGGGTAAAAAGGGGAATGCAGGCAAAGGAGAAAGAAAAGTAAGAGGCGAAAAGAATAGAAGAGAAACCAGGAAAATAAAAAAACTACATATTAACAGCGTAGGCTTTAAAATGACAGGCGGTTTCATGCTTCCGGTTATATTTATTATCGCATTGGGGATCATATCCTATCAAAAGGCTTCCTCCGGTATGATCCAGAATTATGAGAAATCGACCCAGAATACCCTCAATATGACTCAGAAATATTTTGAGGTTGTATTGAATGAAGTTTCAAGCAAGACGTCACAGCTGACTTCAAACAGTACGATAGCGTCTTATTATGGAGGGAAATATAAGGATGACCCTTATAAGGAATACAACAGTATCGAGGAAATAGAGAAAACACTGAAATCGATCGTGGATGCCGATCCTTATCTGAATGAAATCTACCTGTTTGCGGATTACGGGCAGGGGATATCCTCAAACGGACCGCTTGAAGGGGATTACTATGAAGAGTTTTCCAAGACGGAGGAAGGCAGTCTGCTGCTCAATTCCTTTGAAGACCAGGTATGGGTCGGAGAACATTCTTATTTAGATGAACAGACCGGGAAAGATAGTGCAAAATATGGTCTGTCCTGTATTGCTCATTTAAAAAATTTGGTATATAGTAATATTGGATTCATCGTTATTGATATTAACAGAAGCATGATTGAAGATGCTTTTAAAGAGATGAACCTGGATCAGGGAAGTATCATCGGCTTTATAACGGCCGATAAGAAGGAGATACTTGTAGGAGCAGGAGAAGACCCGTTTTCTTTCACCGGGCAGGAGTATTATCAGGAAAGCTTGTCTGAAATAACGGAAGACGGCGGGAATACCGAAGGCATGAAGACCGTTGAGTACGGCGGACAGGCCTACCGGTATATTTATTCCCTGAACGGACTCGGAGGAGTTTCCGTATGCGCGCTTGTTCCTGAGGCGGCTATCATCAGACAGGCCGAGTCAATGAAACAGATAACGTTAATTCTTGTAATTTTAGCAAGCATTATAGCAGGATGCACCGGGACATTCCTGTCAGTTGGAATATCCAAGGTGATACACAAGACGAACCAGTATCTGCAGAAAGCATCCGAAGGTGATCTTACCGTGGCCTTCGGAGTAAAACGAAAGGATGAGTTCAGCCTTCTGTCTGCCGGCATCAGCAACATGATTGCCAGCATGAAGAATCTGGTCGGCAAGATGTCGCTTGTAAGTTCGACCGTAACCTCTGCTTCCGAGAATGTCGTAGAGAATGCCGGCGTATTGCTTACGGCAACGAAAGGGATAACCAGTTCGGTAAACGATATCAGTGACGGAGTTGTCCAGCAGGCGCAGGACGCGGAAAGCTGCCTGATTAAAATGGAAGCGTTATCCGACCAGATCAATAAAATGCAGGAGAACACGGAGAAAATCAACAATTCGACCAGGGACACGAAGGAAACCGTAAATCAGGGTATCGTTATTATGGATGAGTTAAGCAGGAAGGCAATGGATACGAATGAAATTACACACAGTATCATATCCGATATAGAAACTCTTAACCTGCAGTCCTCCGATATCGTTAAATTTGTGGATATTATAAATTCCATTTCGGCACAGACCAATCTGCTTTCCTTAAATGCATCTATAGAAGCCGCACGTGCGGGTGAGCATGGCAAAGGCTTTGCGGTTGTCGCAAATGAGATTAAGGCGCTTGCCGAACAGTCGGTGGCAGCAAGCGGGGAGATATCAAATATTATAGCCTCTATCCAGCAGCAGACGGGCAAAACGGTGGATACTGCAAAGGAAGCGGAAGTCATTATAGAATCCCAGCAACAGGCATTGGCAACTACGGTCGAAGCATTTCAGGCGATTGACAGGCAGGTGCTTGATCTGACGGAGAATTTTAATGTTATCGTAAATGGGATAAAGGATATTGAGGCTACGAAGAATGATACCCTGGGTGCAATTGAGAATATCTCCGCTATTTCCGAGGAAACCGCATCGGCTGCGGAAGAACTGTCGACGACTGCGGAAGAGCAGCTAAGGGTTGTGGAAGCATTGAATGTTGCCGCATCCGAATTACAAGAGAATGCTGGAGGCTTAAAGGAATCCATTAAAGTCTTCAAGGTATGAAAAAAGGAGAAAAGGTATGAAGAAAGTAATCAATAATCCGGAGAATTACGTAAATGAAATGCTTGAAGGGATCTATTTGGCTCACAGTGATCTGGTTACTTATACGAATGATGACCTTAGATGTTTGGTAACCGCGAATAAGGCCCCGGGCAAGGTAGGCATTGCAACCGGGGGCGGTTCGGGCCACCTGCCGCTGTTTCTGGGATATGTCGGCAAAGGTATGCTGGACGGATGCTCGGTGGGTGATGTATTCCAGTCACCCAGTGCGGAACAAATGCTTGCGGTAACGAAAGCGATCGATTCCGGCGCCGGGGTATTATATATCTACGGTAACTATAACGGTGACATTTTCAACTTTGATATGGCGGCGGAAATGGCTGATTTTGAGGAAAATATCCGCGTAGAAAGCATTGTTGCCGGCGAGGATGTTGCCTCCGCGGCACCGGTAAAAGAAGGAGAAAAGAATTTAAGAAGGGGCGTTGCCGGAATATTCTTCGTATTTAAATGTGCCGGCGCGGCGGCGCAGGAGATGCTTCCTCTGGATGAGGTGAAACGTATCGCACAAAAGGTGTGTGATAATGTAAGGACGATGGGTGCCGCTCTGACTCCGTGCATTGTGCCTCGTGTCGGGAAGGCCGGTTTTTCAATCGGTGAGGATGAAATGGAAATCGGAATGGGAATACACGGCGAGACGGGAATACGCCGTGCCAAGCTTGCTCCTGCCGATGAGATAACGGATGAAATGCTGGATAAGATCGTGTCCGATCTGCCGTACGTGAGCGGTGACAAGGTTGCCGTGCTGGTAAACGGTCTTGGCGCGACAACACTGGATGAACAGTATATCGTTACAAGACGTATCAGCCGGTATCTTAAGGAGAAGAATATCGACGTACACCGCTATTATGTCGGAGAGTATGTAACCTCTCTTGAAATGGCCGGATTCTCAATATCACTGTTGAAGCTTGATGACGAGCTGATGAAATATCTTGACGCACCGGCGGAGACCCCGTTTTTCAGACAGTAAAGGAGAGACATAACGATGGATATTATCGGTGTTAAGAATTTTTTAAAAGAATTAAAGGAAGTTATGAGCCGTAACAAGGATCATCTTATTGAGCTGGACAGTGTGGTTGGTGACGGGGATCTGGGATTAACCATGCAGGACGGCTTTGCCGCTGCTTACACTGCCGCTGCGGAATCAAAAGAAACGGATATCGGCAGACTTCTTTATACCTCCGGCAAGGCGATGGGCGCCGCGGTCCCGTCTACAATGGGAACTCTTATGTCGGCCGGTTTCATGAATGCGGCAAAGGTGCTCAAAGGAAAGACGGAGCTGTCGGAGGAGGATTGTGCGGCATTATTCCGCGGATATATGGACGGAGTTGCAAACCTTGGAAAGGCTAAAGTCGGCGAAAAGACTTTCTTAGACGGTATAGCACCAGCGGTGGAAGTAATGGAGGAATCCGCAAAGGCGGGAGACAGTCTTAAGACAATGGCAGAAAAAGCGGTGCTGGCTGCAAAAAAAGGAGTAGAAAATACTACGACCATGCGGGCCATGCACGGCAGAGCTGCGATCCGCGGAGAAGCTTCCGTTTCTCTGGTTGATCCCGGTGCGACGGTTGCCGCACTCATATTCGAAGCCTTTGCCGACAGCATAGTATAATCAAAAATCGAATAGTATATCATAATTACAAGAGTAAGTACCTCTTTCCTGCATAAAGAATGAGGTACTTTCTTCAATGTATAAGAAAGTTCGTCCTATGCGATAAAAAACGCTCCGCTGGAAGCAGACTCTTTTTCGCTTTACCGCTTTTACAAATTTAAGAAACAGGAAAAAACAAATCAAAACTATCATATCGAACAAAAGTAAAACAAGTAAACAAAACAAAATAAATACCTAAAAAACAAACACAATCAAAACAAACGGATAAAAACAAACGACACGTATGTCAATTTATTTACAAAAAAGTATACTAAATTACATGTAATAAGTAACAAAAAACACCAATATACATTTTACACTTATACAATATATACAATGTTTCCATCGAAAAATTGTTGATATTGTAAAAAATTTAATCTTTTTAATAAAAATGTTGTAAAATGTTTGTGTTAGTGTTATTATGTAATCACACCAAACAAATGCCATATAAATATGGTACAAAACAACAAATCAATTTGAGGAGGCATTTTATGAAGAAACTTTTATCACTATTATTAGTTGCAGTAATGTTAATGTCTTTGGTTGCATGCGGAAGCAAAAAGGAAGCGCCGGCGACTGATAACACGGCAGCTGACAACACGGCGACAGACAACAAAACGTCTGATGACGCAGCAACACAGGACGCAACAACAGACGGTGATGCAGCCGGCTCTGATTATGCAGCTAAGCTTACAGGCAAGAAGGTTGCAGTAGTTCGTAACCTGGCAGCAGGTGACCATACCCAGCAGTTCTTGGACGGCTGTGTATCGGAAGGACAATCCTTTGGGTTTACGGTTGATACTTTCGTAACGGACGGTGACGACGTTAAGACTCAGGAGGTTGTAGCTCAGTGTATCCAGAAAGGATATGACGGAATCGTTCTTTCACATGGTCAGTTATCCTACACCTACGACATGTTAAAACCTGCAAGGGACGCCGGTATTGAAGTAGTTACATTTGATAGTATGCCTTTTAAAGACGGAGATGCCAACAGTGAATTACTGGAAGGTGTTACTTCAACGGCACAGGATGACAACGCATTGGCTGAATTATCACTTGGATTCATGATGCAGGAGTTTGAAGCAAAGGGTGGTACATATCCTATGAAAGTTCTCAAAACCTTCATGGGCCCTGGAATCCCTCCGCTTGACAGACGTAATGTAGTGTATACAAAGCTTGAAGAGGAAGGTAAGATTCAAACACTTGAAGTAATTGCTCCTTCCGATACCGCTAATGCACGTGGTGACATGACAACAAAGACGGCAGCGATTCTTCCTAAATATCCGGAAGGTTCGGTAGATGCTATCTGGGGCTGCTATGATGAATTGGCAAAAGGTGTATTGCAGGCATTAAATGATGCAGGACGTACGGATATTCCTATGTACACAATCGATATTTCAAACGATGATATCCAGTTAATGCTTACGAACAAAGACGTATGGAAATCAACAGCAGCAGTTGACCCGAAATTAATCGGTATTGTTGATATGAGATTGTTAGCTATGAAATTTGCTGGTGAAGAAACACTTGATTTCTTTAACTTATCGGCAAGCAATGTTGCAACAACTCAGTTAAGCTCCGATATCAATATGACAAACCTTGGTACTGTAGTGGACGGCTGGGGCGATGCTACCGGCGAAGATTCCTTTAACCTTCCCTGGATGGAAGAAGTAAAATCACAGAATCAATAAACTAAAAACGGTACGAGGCTGTTGAAAAACTCATAATTAATACGGTCCTGTAAGCGAATTGTTCATTAATATTTCGAGATAATTTATGCGAGGTATGCGCGAGAGCGACAAGACAGAGAATGTCGCTGGTTCTCGCGCGACGGAGCAAAAATTTCGAGAAATATTAATGAACAATTTGAAGAGGTCCAATATTATAACTTTACAACAGCCCCATATCATTAGCAAGTATGATCATATGAATAGGATGACGCAAAATGAATGAATTTAAACTAGAAATGAAAGATATCTCAATCGAATTTCCGGGAGTTAAGGCTCTCAGTAATGTTGATTTCAGTTTAACGGGTGGAACAATTCATGCGCTTATCGGTGCAAACGGCGCTGGTAAATCAACCTTGATGAAGGTTTTGGCTGGTGCCAATGCACACTATACAGGACAAATATTTGTTGAGGGGGCACCGGTTGAAATCCGGTCCCCTAAAAATGCAAAAGACCTTGGTATTGAAATCGTATACCAGGAGGTAGATACGGCGTTGATACCTTATTTAACGGTTGCGGAAAATGTAATGTTTAATGTTCTTGTGAATAACATGGGCAGGAAGCAGTTCGTTAACTGGGGCGTGATGCGTGATGCGGCTAAAAAAACATTGGCAAGGCTTAATGTAAAGTTAGACGTTAACCAGGTAGTTTCGGAGTTGACACTTGCGGAAAAACAGATGGTTTTAATTGCAAGATGTGTTGTGGAAAAATGCCGTTTGCTGATATTGGACGAGCCTACGGCACCGCTATCGAACTCGGAAACCCAGGAATTGTTCCGTATAGTTCGTGAGTTGGCGAAGGATGGAGTGGGAATTGTATTCATATCCCACCGTTTAAATGAGTTATTTGAGATATGCGAGACCATCACGGTAATGCGGGATGGCAGAGTGGTAAAAGATATGCCTATTACCTCCGACCTTAAGACTACGGATATCGTAGAGTTAATGCTTGGACGTAAAATGGATGATAATTATGTGAAAAAAGCAGTTAAAATTGGTGATTCCCTTTTGCAGGTGAAAGGATTGAACGAAGCGGAAGGCAGAGTAAATGACATTGACATGACCATAAAACGCGGAGAGATCGTTGGCATTGCAGGGTTAGTTGGTGCGGGAAAAACCGAGCTTTGTAAAACCCTGTTTGGAGCATTTAAGCAGGACAGCGGAACCATAACATTAAATGGAAAGACAATAAGATACAGGAATCCAAACGAAGCGGTAAAGAGGGGATTTGCATTAGTACCGGAGGAACGAAGAAAAGAAGGGGTATTAATTACCGATCCGGTATTCTCCAATATTACCGTAGCATCAATGAAGAAATATACAGGATTATTTTCTGTGGTAAATAAATTAAGAGAAAAGAAAGACGCCTGTCAGATGATTAAGGACCTGGGGATTAAGACCCCTTCGGAGACGCAGACGGTTGCACTTTTATCAGGCGGTAATCAGCAGAAGGTTGTACTTGGCAAATGGCTTAATTCGGAATCTGAAATTTATATTTTCGATGAACCTACAAAAGGTATTGATGTCGGCGCGAAACGGGATATGTATGAGTTGATTGAACGGCTGGCGGAGCGGGGGAAAGGCATTATTTATGCGACCTGTGAATTCCAGGAAATACTGACGATAGCCGATAGGGTGTATGTAATGTATGATGGCAGAATTGTGAAAGAGTTAATCGTTGCAGACACTGATGAAAAAGAATTACTCTATTTTTCAACAGGAGGAAAATAAAATGACTGAAAAAGCAGTGACCACAAAAAATAAGGCAAGCGGAAGGAAGATAGTGAATTTTATTCAAAAGTGGGGTACTTTACTGACGATCGTAATATTATTCATATTCTTTACCTTTGCAAATTGGAGCCCTATTACGAACGCCAGTATATTCCTGACTCCGGATAACATGATTACCATTTTGAGAAGTATCTCCATTACAGCCATTATAGCGATCGGTTTGACATTTTCATTGGCCGTAAACGGTATGGATTTGTCCATCGGTGCAAATGCTAACTTTGCGGACTTTCTGGTAATGACAATGTTTGTCTGGTATAACCTGAGCATTGGAGTATCCATACTGTTAACCATTGTAATCTGTCTAAGCGTTGCGGTAATCAACAGTATATTGATTGTAAAGTTGAAGATACCGGATATGGTGGCGGCGCTGTCTGTTATGTTCATGTATCAGGGTGTTGCCATGACCTATTCGAACGGCGGTGCCATTACGGAACGTATGACCAGACCGAACGGCGAGGTGGCACAAGGACTGGTTCCGGCCGCATTCAGGGCTCTCGGAAAGGAACCGTGGCTGATCATAATCATGCTTGTCGTAGTGGCGTTTGCGTACTTCTTCTTAAACTATACCAAGCATGGCAGATATATGTATGCGGTGGGCGGCAATCCGGAAGCGGCAAGACTTTCCGGTATTCCGGTAAATAAATACAAAATTTTGGCATATTTTCTTTCCGCGATCTTTGCGGCATTGGGCGGTGTGTTTATAGCGGCCCGTGTAGGTACGGCCCAGGTTAACGCGGGAGCTGCCTATCTGATGCCTTCCGTTGCGGCGGCTTATATTGGTTTCTCGGTTGCAGGCGCAGGCAAGGCAAATGCCTTAGGTACTCTGGCCGGAGCCGTATTGGTTGGTATGCTGGAAAACGGACTGATCATGATGTCGGTTCCATACTATGCAATGGATATTGTAAAAGGCGGTGTACTGGCAATCGCACTGGCTCTTACCTATGCACAGTCTAAGAAGCACTAGTAAGCAGTTGACCTCTGCCTCCCGTACGACGCAGAGGTCCTAAAATAACACGTACGGAGAAAGGTGTTACCATATGTCACGTTTTGATACCTATTTTTTGATGAAAACCGAAGATGTTGAAGAATATGTAAAAGAAAGAATCTCCTTTTTTCCGGAAGGTGCGCAGTTAGAATGCAAGGAAATCGGAGACGGCAATCTTAACTATGTATTCCGGTTGCTGGATAAAAATTCCGGGAAGTCAATCATAATAAAGCAGGCCGGAGAAGTGACCAGAATATCCGCCGATATGAAGCTTTCCACGGACAGGGGAAGAATAGAGGCTAAGATATTAAAGATTCAGGGGCAGTATGCGCCGGGACTGGTTCCGGAAGTTTACCTTTACGATGAAGTGATGTGCGCCATGCTGATGGAAGACATGGTGGGACATACGATGATGCGTACCGGCTTAATGAAGCATGAAATATACCCGAGATTTGCAGAGGATATCTCCACCTTTCTGGTGAATTCACTCCTTCTGTCAACGGATGTTGTAATGGGACATAAAGACAAGAAAGAAAACGTTAAAAGTTTTATTAATCCGGATCTTTGTGAAATCAGTGAGGACCTGGTATTCAGTGAGCCATTCATAGACTATAACCACAGAAACAATGTATTTGCTCCAAACGCTGAGTTTGTAAAAAAAGAGCTGTATGAGGATAAGGCGCTTCACCTGGAGGCGGCAAAGCTTAAGTTTGCGTTCATGAATAATGCGCAGGCACTGGTTCACGGAGACCTTCATACGGGTTCCATTTTCATCAATCCGTCCCATACCTTTGTATTTGACCCCGAATTCGCATTTTACGGCCCGATGGGCTATGATATCGGCAACATCATTGCAAACATGTTCTTTGCGTGGTGCAACGGTGACGCGACTATAACGGATGAGAAAGAGAAAGCGGAGTTCTGCGGCTGGGTAATCGATACGATTGAAAGCATCACAGATAAATTTATTGCTAAATTTAAGACGGCATTTAAAGAGAAAGCAACGGAGATTATGGCGAAGACAGACGGCTTTTTAGATTGGTATCTTGGAACCGTGCTGGCAGATACCGCGGCAATAGCCGGATTTGAGTCAATCCGCCGTATGGTGGGAATGGCAAATGTTAAGGATATCACCACGATACCGGATCCCGAAAAGAGGGCGAGGGCGGAGAAGATTGTAATTACGCTTGCCAAGAATTATATCATGAACAGGGACAGCTTTTTAAGCGGTGCAGATTACAGAAAGGCAATTGAAAAAGCTATTGCCCAATTCTGATTGTTTAGATAGGAAAGGAAGAAAGAACATGAGTGACAAAAAGTCGATTCTGGACTATGAAACAGTGGCCTTGGATGATGAAAACAGTGCGTTAGTCATTATTGACCAGACGCAGCTTCCCTATAACACTGAGATTCTTAGTCTGACGAAACAAAAAGAAATCTGGAATGCAATTTATCTGCTTCAGGTAAGAGGGGCACCGGCAATCGGTGTTGCTGCGGCCATCGGAATTTATCTGGCGGCAAAGGAGATCCAGGCAGATAACTATGAGGACTTTTACGGTCAGTTTAAGAAAGCAAAGGAATACCTTGCTTCCGCACGTCCTACGGCAGTTAACCTGTTCTGGGCTCTGGACCGCATGGATAATGTGGCAAAGAGTAACTCGGACAAATCGGTGCCGGAGCTTAAGGAAATCCTGCATAAGGAAGCCGTTGCAATCAGGGAAGAGGATATCTGGGTATGCAAGCAGATCGGCGAGTACGGACTGTCTCTGGTGAAACCGGGGGACGGCCTGCTGACACATTGCAATGCGGGACAGCTGGCTACCGTGAAATACGGGACAGCGACCGCTCCGATGTATCTCGGACAGGAAAGAGGTTATCATTTCAGAATTTTTGCAGATGAAACGAGACCGCTTTTACAGGGAGCAAGACTGACGGCATTTGAATTGCATGAATCCAAGATGGACGTAACCTTAATCTGCGACAATATGTCCGCAACCGTTATGAAGAACGGCTGGGTCAACGCAGTATTTGTGGGATGCGACCGTGTTGCGGCAAACGGCGACACAGCAAACAAGATAGGGACATCCGTAGTTGCAACCGTTGCAAAACGTTATAATGTTCCGGTTTATATCTGTGCACCTACTTCAACAATTGATTTAAATACGAAAACAGGAGCGGATATTCATATCGAGCAAAGACCTGCGGAAGAGATAACCGAGATGTGGTATAAGGAACGCATGGCTCCTGAAGGAGTAAAAGTATTTAACCCTTGCTTTGATGTTACGGATAACGATCTTATCGCCGGAATCATTACGGAATACGGCATTGCGAGAGCGCCTTATACGGAATCATTAAAAGAAATCTTCGCAAAAAAAGAGGCTGCGAAAGCGAACAAATAAGATGTTATATTCATTGAAAGGGGCTGTGTTTACGACAGCCCCTTCCTGTTAGCAAAGTCATTTACATTCGTAATATGTCACATTATTGTCGGCCAGAAAATTAGTCCAGTCCTGATCTAACTGTTTGTCTGTGATGACCCCGTCAATATCGCTGAAATTACATATTGTAATGAAGGATGTTTTATCAAACTTGGAATAATCGGCCACAACATAGATGCTGTTGCTGCGATTCAAAAGCTTCTGCCGGATCTCGGACATGGATTCATTGGAATCGGTGATCCCGTGAGCCTGTGAAAGGGAACGGCAGGACATGAAGGTTTTATCGACATAGTAACTGTCAAGCGATTGAAGAGCGCTTCTTCCTATAAAGGACATATTGTTGGAATTAAACAGGCCGCCGATGGAGATAAGACGGATATTGGGACAGTCGGTAAGAAGATTGATAACCTTTAAGGAATTCGTTAATATGGTAAGGCGCATATCCCGGACAGCCTTTGCAATGAACAAAGCGGTGGTTGAAGCGTCCAGGAAAATAGAATCGCCGTTGTGAATGATTTCCGCACATTTTTCGGCAATTAACTGCTTGCTCTGCGTATATGCCGTTTCACGAATGGAAAGATCCACTTCATTTTGTACGCCGTCCTGGATAAATGCACCGCCATAGGTACGGATGAGGAAGCCTTCGTCCTCTAAAGTTTTTAGATCTCTTCGGATGGTTTCTTCTGTTACGGAAAAAATATTGGCCAGTTCGGAAACAACAACACTTTTTTTCTCTAATATGATATCTTTTATTTTGGATTTTCTTGTTATTGCAAGCATTTAATCAACCTCAATTCAATTTTTTTTGTCTTATGTTGTGGTTAAATGTTGTTTTGGCCAAGCAAAAGGAAAAACCACATACCAGCAACATATTGTTTTCGTATAATATATTATCACATATTTTTGCAAATATGTAAAGAATTTATGAAAAAAATTATTTGTTCAAACAAAATCAGAAATAAAACAGACAAAAACAGAAATAAAACAAAAAAATGTTACGTTTAATGTTGACTAAACAACATAAATATAGTACAATTTGTGTATAATCAAAAAGAAGGAGTAAAGAAGGTGCTTAAAGAATGATGACAATTCAAGGTGTTAAATATCCTTCCGATTTTGAAGCTAAGAAAGCTATTATAGAAATAGGAAAAAGGATGTATAACAAAGGATTCGTCGCTGCAAATGACGGAAACATCAGCTGCAAGGTCGGACCCAATGTTATATGGACGACGCCGACAGGTGTATCAAAGGGCTTCATGACACTTGATATGCTGGTTAAAATGGACATGAACGGAAAAGTGCTTGTGGGAACCCGTAAACCTTCGTCGGAGATCAAGATGCATCTCAGGGTGTATCAGGAAAATCCTGAGGTCATGGCTGTAGCACATGCACATCCGCCGGTAGCAACATCCTTCGCTATTGCGGGTATTAGTTTGGATAAGGCAGTTCTCCCGGAAGCGGTAGTGCAGCTGGGGTCTGTGCCGATTGCCCATTATGCAACACCGGGTACACAGGAGGTGCCGGATTCTATTGCACCGTTCTGTAAAACTCATAATGGAGTCCTTTTGGCTAATCACGGAGCCTTAAGCTGGGGGAAGGACGTATTCGAAGCCTTTTACCGGCTGGAATCCATAGAATACTATGCAACGATATTAATGTATACGGGAAGAATCATCGGTCACCAGAATGAGCTTTCCTGTTCACAGGTGGATGAACTTCTGCAGGTACGAAAAAATCTTGGAATCAATCAGGGCGGAGTTCCTCCGTGTGCACTGAATGCGACAAATGTACATGATGTGGTCGGTTCCGTACCGCAATCGGCAGCAGTACCGGATGTCCTGACCGAAAGACAGCTGACAGGAGTCACGCCGTTAATACGGCCTGACGGAAATGCCGGTGCTCCCGTCACAGGATGCGGATGCGGAGGCACATTGATCCAGGCAGTTGAAAGCAAAGCAAATAAAGAACAAACGAAAGAAGATATTATAGCTGAAGTTGTGCGGCGTGTAACGGAACAGGTAACGGATAACTTTAGGAAGGAATAGGGATCAAAATGGAGTTTGGAGTACAGGAAATAAGCATAATAGTAAACCAGGTACTTAAAAATCTTGAGCATGGAAACCCTGCATTACTTGCAAAGGAAGCCGCTTCTTATAATGATAAGGGAAGCTATGGAGTATTTGAAAAGGTTGAAGATGCAATCGATGCTGCGTATGAAGCGCAAAAGGTTTACATAGAAAAGTATCAGGTAAAAGACAGGAAACGTTTGGTTGAAGCAATCCGTAAGACTGCCAGGGAAAATGTCGAGACTCTGGCAAGAATGGTACGGGAAGAAAGCAAGATGGGAAGATATGAGGATAAGATCCAAAAGCATCTTGCAGTGATAGATAATACCCCGGGCCCTGAATGTCTTACGACGGATGCCATCTCCGGAGACAGCGGGCTTATGCTGGAGGAATATGCGCCGTTCGGATTGATCGGTGCCATCACTCCGGTAACAAACCCGACAGAGACGATTATCAATAATACGATTAGTATGATATCCGGCGGCAATACGGTTGTATTTAACGTACATCCCGGTGCAAAGCATGTATGTGCGTATTGCCTGCAGATGATAAACAAAACGATTATAGAAAACGGCGGACCGGCAAATCTCATAACCATGGTAAAGGAACCGACAATGGATACCGTAAAGGCGCTTACGTCAAGCCCGAAGGTCCGCTTGATGGTAGGAACGGGCGGAATGCCTATGGTGAATGCCCTTTTGCGTTCCGGTAAAAAGACGATCGGCGCGGGAGCTGGCAATCCTCCGGTTATCGTCGATGAGACGGCGGATATTAAAAAGGCGGCAAAGGACATCTTCTACGGAGCTTCCTTTGATAACAACCTGTTATGTCTTGCGGAGAAGGAAGTGTTCGTAGTAGATGAAGTAGCCAACAGCTTTATCTACAATATGGTGGAGGAAGGTGCCTATCTGTTAAACGGTGTACAGTTAGAGGAGCTTCTGAAGCTGGTATTCCTGTATGACGGCAAGTATGATGTGAATAAGAAATGGGTCGGACAGGATGCCGGAAAGATGCTGGAAGCGATCGGTGTTACAGGCAAATCCGATACCAGGCTGCTGATCTGTGATGTACCGCATGATCATCCGTTCGTGCTTGTGGAACAGCTAATGCCCGTACTTCCTGTTGTCCGCTGCAAAAACCTCGATGAAGCAATCCGGTGCGCTTTGGTTGCGGAATCCGGCAACCGGCATACGGCTTCCATGTTTTCAAAGAACGTGGACAATATGACACGTTTTGCAAAAAAGATTGAAACGACGATCTTTGTTAAAAACGGATGTACGCTGCAAGGTGTCGGAATCGGCGGGGAAGGCTACGCTACCATGACGATTGCAGGACCTACCGGGGAAGGAATCACCTGTGCGAAGAGCTTTACAAGGCGCAGAAGATGTATGCTTGCGGACGGAGGTCTCCGTGTCATCTAGCGAAGCCGGACAGCTATCGTTTCAGACAGTAAACTGGTTGCTTATACAGAAAAGAGGTTGAAATGGCAATTGGATTTTTAGAGTGTGCAGGGTACGGTGCCTTACTCTATGCGATGGATAAGGCATGTAAGGCAGCGGATATAAGAATACTAGGTATAGATACCATTAACCCTAAAGATACAAGTGCATTTATTCCATTAACCGCCCAGGTTAAATTTGAGGGTAGTATTTCAGATGTAAAGGTTGCAATTGAGGCTGCAAGGGAAGCGGCTCTTAGGTTTAATGAGGAGAAAGAGATTATAACGGCAATGATTGAACAGCCTTATGAGGGTGTCGACAAGCTTGCCGGGATTTCAAAAGTAAAATTTAACAATCAACTATAAATTAAAATTATTGGAGGTAACTATTATGTCAGCAATAGGAATGATTGAAACAAGAGGTTTAACAGCATCCATAGAGGCGGCGGATGCAATGCTTAAGGCAGCGGATGTAGAACTGGTGGGAACGGAAAAGATCGGCTCCGGATTAGTAACGGTAATCGTAAAAGGTGAAGTAGGCGCTGTTAAGGCGGCGACGGAATCAGGTCAGGAGGCAGCTTCAAGACTTGGTGAACTGGTTGCGGTACACGTAATCCCAAGACCGCACTCCGATATCGCAAAAATTCTTCCTGCGATCAAATAGTAAGGGGCTGTTAATTTGAAGATGAACGCAATTGGGGTAGTTGAGGTAAGTTACTTTGCAAACTCGGTCGTTGTCGTAGATGCTATGATGAAGGCGTCGGATGTGGAGATTGTCAGCTGTCATAAGAAGCTTGGCGGTAAAATGGTCCACAGTATAGTGGCCGGTGAAACCTCCTCCGTGGATGCGGCAATTGAGGCGGCAAATGCGGCAAAGGATATTGTAGGTGAAAATAACGTGAAGGTTGCGGTTACCATCAGCAACCCTCACCCCGAAATCATTAAACTATTGAATTTAATTCGTTGATAGAAAGGTGGCAAATGAAATGACAGCTGAAAATACGGAAACGAAAACAGTAAAAACGGTAAAGACAGGAATGCAGGCATTAGGCATGATAGAAACCAGAGGCCTGATAGCCTCCATTGAAGCGGCAGATGCTATGTTGAAGGCCGCTGCCGTAGAGCTTGTCGGAACGGAAAAAATCGGGTCAGGCTTGGTAACGGTTATGGTTCAGGGCGATGTCGGAGCGGTAAAGGCAGCGACAGAAGCCGGCCAGGAAGCAGCGTCAAGACTGGGTGAACTGGTTGCCGTGCATGTAATTCCGAGACCGCACAACAATGTAGCCTCCATCATTCCCTTTATTAAATAACGACCGGGCAATTGTCTGAAATAGTATGGCAGCTACGGTATAATTTGAAGTATAAATCGGAAGAGGTTAGGAATATGGGTTATGACAAGGTGCTGGTTGAGCAGGTTACAAGGCTGGTAATACAGAGCCTTCAGAAATATAATAAGACGGGAATCACGATACCGGTTGGTATCTCCGCAAGGCATATTCATTTAGAAAGAGAACATGTGGATAGTTTATTCGGAAAGGGATATCAACTGACATATTTCAAACCGTTAAGCCAGCCGGGCCAGTTTGCAGCATCGGAAACCGTTGATCTGATCGGACCGAAGGGAGCCATAGCCAAGGTAAGAATCCTGGGGCCGGAACGTCCGGCTACCCAGGTTGAGGTGAGCTTGTCGGATGCCAGAAAGCTTGGTGTGAATCCGCCGGTAAAAACTTCCGGAGATCTGGAGGGAACGGTTGGAATTACCGTTCGGGGCCCCAAAGGAGAGATTACAATCCTGCGGGGACTTATGATTGCCGACAGGCATATTCACATGACCCCGGAGGATGCAAAATATTTTGATGTAGAAAACGGCCAGAAGGTGAAAGTAATGGTTAACGGCGACAAGGGCGGCATCCTGAATAACGTAAGCATACGGGTCAGTCCCCAATATACACTGGACTGCCATATTGACACGGATGATGCCAATGCATTCCAGGTGAAGCAGGGGCAGCTGATTACCATAGTGAAGGAAAATCAGTAGCGGAAGGGAGAAAAGGATGGTTTTAGGTACGGTGAAAGGTACAATCGTTTCTACACGGAAATGCAGCAATCTGGTTGGCTATAAGCTGCTGCTGGTAGAACCGTATTACGGTGACAAGTCGCAGATTCTTGTTGCGGCAGATTCCCTGGGTGCCGGAATCGGCGAGCTGGTTCTGATCACCACGGATAATACAACGCAGTACGCATTGGAAAGGTCTGCCCCTATTGATGCTTTCATAGTCGGAATAGTGGATGCGCCGCCTCAGGAAGAGGGGTAACATAAAACAATAAGGGCTGTTGCAAGACTACATGGCTGGTCCTTGCAACAGCCTGTTTCATTCAGAACCGGCAGTATTTGCCGTATTTTCTCGAGAAAGAGGAGAGGATTTTATGGACGGTACATTAGTAAAAGTATTGGCGGTGGCAGATCCCGCAGTGGCAGTTTATGCTGATAAAAAACTTAATATACTGAATGAGTTTGACGGCAGGGTTCAATTTGATGTGGTGCCCTGGGCGGAGTACTATAAGACAATGTCGGAGGTATTTGCCGGCCAGGCTTACTATGATGTAATTATGGTCGCCGGACATCTCTGGCTTCGTGATTTCGCGGAGAAGGGATACCTTGCACCGATTGAGCTGGAAGAGGAAGATATCCTGCCTGCGATTGTGCAGGAAATGAAATACGGTGATAAATCATATCTGTCGCCGTCCTTCTGTGACGGACATATGATTGTTTATCGAAAGAGCATAGTAAACTATAAATTAGGCAAAGATTTTCGGGATGTTATTACACCGAATGAATATATAGAAGCAGCTTTGTGTATAGGACAGATGGGTGATATGGGAGCAGTGGCTATGAAGGCTCACCAGTCCGAGATCTTTACGGATGCACTGCCCTTTTTAAGAATGGGCGGACAGGATGTGTATGACCCGGATACGCTTAGTGTTAACTGCAATAACCCGACTGTCATTAACGGTCTGAAAAGCTACTGCCTTCTTAAACAGGCGGCGCGAAGGAATACGGATACCTTTGGAAATGAACAGACAGCGGAAGCAATACGGCAAAAAAGAGCCGCTATGGCAGTAACCTGGAGCGGCCAGCTGGGAGTCGTATATAATGACGGATGTCTTGACAAGGAAGATCTGGGCTTTGCAACCTTTAGCACGGCATGGAACGTTTCATGGTCATTTGCGATAAGCTCTAACAGTACCAATAAGGAGAAAGCAAACGAACTCCTGCGCTACCTCCGTTCTCCGGGAATTGATGCGATTGCCGGAGGATACAGCGGAGCGCCGGTCCGGAAGCAAAGCTACCTGAACGGCATGGAGCGCTATCCGTGGTATTCCTGTCAGTTAAGCATGATAGAGCATGCAAGGCCGATACCGGCAATCCGGTACGCAGGAGATAAGAACAATGTATTTTATGAAGAAATTGCCGAAGCATTTGCAGGCAGAAAAACACCTGAGAAAGCAATGGCCGATGCGGAAGCAAGGATTAACCGGATAGATGGGGGTAAAGGGTGAAGAAAAACGTCTTCACCCTCTGAAAGAACTCCAAAATGGAATTTGAGGAATTTCATTTTGGACTTCTTCTTCCATTATTTGTGCCGCTTAACAGCGGCACAACGGGAAGGTTGAAAGAAAATATAATAGGAGAAAGGGATGCCACATATGGATTCTTTCAACTTTTTTATTTGTGGCAATAACATATCTGCACGCAGATATGTTATGCAGAGGGTATAATCATGAGAGTAATTATTATAGGCGGAGTGGCCGCGGGTATGTCGGCTGCTTCCAAAATTGTCAGGATGGATAAGGCAGCGGAGGTTATTGTCTACGAAAAGGGCGGTTTCCTTTCCTACGGTGCCTGCGGCCTGCCTTACTATGTCGGCAATTATAACGATGATTACAGGCGTATGATTGCCCGTACACAGGAGCAGTTCCATGAGGCAGGAATCAAGACTCATCTGTACCATGAAGCGGTGAAGGTGGACATAGAGAAGAAACAGGTCTTCATAAAGAATCTGAAGGATGGAACGATGTTTATCGATCGGTATGATAAGCTTATGATAGCTACGGGCGCGGCATCCATCGTTCCCCCATTCCCGGGGGCAGAGCTGATGGGAGTCCATGTTCTGAAGACTCTGGAAGACGGGATATTCCTGAAGGAGTATGCGTCGAAGCCGGAGATACAAAGTGTAGCCATTGTTGGCGGCGGTTATATCGGTATTGAATGTGCGGAAGCATTTTTAAGCCTGGGCAAAGAGGTACGCCTGGTGGAGGCGGCAGACAGGGTACTGACACCCTTTGACGAGGAGCTGTCGGAGATCGCTCTGGAGGAATTGAAGAGACATGGTGTCAAAATTCATCTGAAGGAAAAGGTAAAGGCATTTCAGGGAACGGAAAAGGTAAATCGGATTGAGACGGATCAAGGGACCTATGCCGCGGACCTGGTAATTCTGGCGATCGGTGTCCGCCCAAGCACGGCGTTCCTTAAGGATACCGGGATACGTATGGCAAAGAACGGCGCGATACTGGTTGACCGTGAGCTTCGGACTTCGGTAGAGGATATCTATGCCGCCGGTGACTGTATTCTGGTTTATAATGAAGCGATGGAGGAAGACAGTTTTCTGGCACTTGGAACGGTGGCAAATAAGTGCGGCCGTATCGCGGGCGCTAACATTGCCGGAGAGCATCAGAAGTTTATCGGGGCGTTAGGCTCGGCGGCAATTAAGGTCTGCAATATTGAAATGGCCAGAACCGGACTGGGGGAAGCGGACGCGAAACGCTTGAGGAAAAAATATAAAACGGTGGTGGTCCAGGCGAATGATCATCCGGCTTACTATCCGAATCCGACCCCGATTATCATTAAGCTGGTCTATGAAGAGGGTACAAAAAAATTATTGGGTGCCCAGGCCTGCGGGGCAAAGGGTGCCGTAATGAGAGTCGATGTATTTGCGGTTGCAATCCATGCAGGGATGACAACGGATGAATTAGGGATGACGGACCTTTCCTATGCACCTCCTTTTGCGGGAGTATGGGATGCCGTACAGATAGCCTGTAATATAGCAAAGTAGAGTTACTAACAGGAAAGGTAAAATTGTGACTGCCTTGTTCATCGACTGTTGGGGCAGTACAAAAGGTATTGGAATGAGCAAGTTAATGCCACTTACGGAAGCTGTGGAAATGATTCATGATAATGATACGGTCGGAATCGGCGGTAATGTACTGCACCGTGCTCCGATGACTTTAATCAGGGAAATAGCAAGGCAGAGGAAGAAAAATTTACATCTGGTAAAGACAGCCGGCGCTATGGATGTCGATCTGCTGTGCATGGCAGAGTGTGTAAGCAGCGTGGATGCCGGTTTTATCAGCTATGAAAGTGAGTATTCTCTTGCCGGACACTACAGGAAAGCAGTGCAAAACGGAATCGTAAAAGGAAATGAGCATGCCTGTTATACGGTTATCTCAGCTTTGCGTGCAGCCAGCATGGGGATCTCGTTCATGCCGGTCAGAGGGCTGCAGGTCAGTGACCTGATTGAGGTAAACGATTATTTTACCAAGATTTGCGACCCGTTCACCGGAGAGCCGGTAACGGTGGTAAAGGCAATCCGGCCGGATGTTGCAATCCTGCATGTTCAGGAAGCGGATATTAACGGCAATGCACGGATCATCGGTCCGAAATATGAGGATGTCTTATTCTCCAGGGCGGCAAAACAGGTAATTATTTCTGCCGAAACAATTGTATCGGAGAATAAATTTTCCTTCTCCCAGGATAAGGCGGACATACCGCATTTCCTGGTAAGTGCCGTGGTTCATGCACCGAAGGGTGCATCCCCCTGCTCCTGCCCGTCAAAGTATGATATTGACCGCAGGCAGCTTGACGAGTTTAAAGCAATTAAGAATAAAGAAGGGTTAGACCTTTATATAGAAAAGTGTAAAGCGGCAGATGGTTCGGCTTGCAGGAAAGGGGCAGTATGAGTTACAGCAATGGAGAAACAGACCGGATGCATACCGGGGAATATCGCCCGTCCGATATTATGGTATGTGCAATGTCGAGACTGATTCATAACAGGGAGAATGTATTTCACGGCGTATCCTCCCATATGCCTATGATTGCGCTGATGCTGGCGAAGGCACTGCATGCACCGGATGCGGTATATTTAAACATTCCGGGCGGAGTGGACCCGAAGCCAAGGACACTTCAAAAGTATACCAGTGCGGGTGCGGAGCTATTCGAGAACTGTGTTGCGGAGTTCCCCCTGGCAGAGGTATTCGACCTTTCCATGAGGGGCGGGCTGGATGTGGCGTTCTTAAGCGGCATTCAGTTTGATGTATACGGGAACGTGAATGCTTCGGTGATCGGAGATTATCATAAGCCGAAGGTGCGTATGCCGGGAGGCGCCGGCAGTGCCGTACTGATACCGACAGCCAGAAGAGCCGTCATATGGCGTACGAAGCATGACAGGAGAACCTTCGTCGAAAAAGTCGATTTTGTTACGACAAGGGGAAATATCGACCGTATCGTTACACCGTTATGTATTTTTAAATATGAGAACGGCGAGCTTCTGCTGGATACGGTTCACCCGACATCAAGCCTGGAGGAAGTCATTGCAAATACAGCCTTTGATATCAAGTATTCAAAGGTGGAAGTTACGCCTGCACCGACCAGGGAAGAGATGGCGATGCTTAAGAAGATCGACCCGAAGGATTACAGGAATATTGAATTCTGATAGCGATATATTGCCGCAGGAAAGAGATTAGGTTGAAAAACAGGTTTTTCAACCTTGGATTTAGGCAGTATTCGACTTGCAGGCAAGTCGAATATGCAGGAAAGAGGGAGATATGCAAATACAAAGAGTAAACGCGGTCTCAACAAGCTTTTTCGGGGAAGGTTCGATATGCCTGCTCCATGATGAATTGCAAAAAAGAAATTTAAAACGCGCTTTGATTGTTACGGACCAGTTCCTGTATGAATCCGGAACGGCAACCCGTGTCGGTGACGAACTGTTAAAAGCCGGCATAGAGTATGCTATTTACTATAAGGTGCTGCCGAATCCGACGATCGATGTCATCTATGAATGCATCGATGCGGCCAGGGCGCTGGAGGTGGATTTCCTGGTTGCAGTCGGCGGCGGCTCTGCAATTGACACCTCAAAAGCGGTCGGAATTATTATCAGCAATGGCGGCGAGGTGGAACAGTATGAAGGCGTAAATAAATCCGGAAAGCCGTCGATACCTATCGTGGCAGTGAATACCACTGCGGGAACAGGATCCGAGGTAACCTCCTTTTATGTGGTTACCAATCCGAGAAATCATTCAAAAATGGTCATGGTGGATACAAACTGTATGGTAAGCATTGCGGTGAATGATTCAAGCTTTATGATGTCCATGCCAAAGAAACTGACGGCCGCGACCGGAATGGATGCCATGACACATGCAATAGAAGCCGTACTGGCCAGGGATGCCACACCGTTAACAGACAAGGATGCACTCTGGTCGATCCGGACAATAAAGGAGTATCTGCCGCGTGTAGTGAAGAACGGGCAGGATACGGAAGGCAGAAACATGATGGCTTACGCGGAATATACCGCGGGTATGGCATTCTCAAACGGCGGGCTTGGAATGGTGCATGCTATGGCACATTCTCTGGGGGGATTTTATAATCTGCCTCATGGTATCTGCAACGCGATACTTCTGCCTTATGTTATGGAATTCAACGGGAAATCTCCCGAGGCGCAGAAACGGTTTAAGCTGATCGCGGAAGCACTTGAGATAAAAGGCAGCAAGGAAATGACTCCGGAAAAGGCAGCAAGGGCATGTATTGAATATATAAGAAACCTTTGCAGGACGGTTGAGATACCCGCAAGCTTCAAGGATTTTAAGGTGAAGAAGGAAGATTTCCCGGCGCTTGCCGACCTGTCTTTAGCCGATACCTGCATGCCGGCAAACCCGGTTCAGCCGACAAAGGAAGAGATTATTACAATATTTAACCTGGCCTGCCGATAGTGCGGACTGAAAGCAGAAGGAGGGTAAAGCTGAGACGGTATTCTGTCCGGCGTTACCCTCCGATTCTATTATGTTGGCCTTTGAATTTTTGATATTTATTAGAAATTCTCTTTTCTCCTGCCCTATTTTAGATTATAATGTACTTTAGTTTGGAAAGGGATTCATTCGTTGCTGGATATAAAACAGGCACCGGATTATTAGGGAATAAGGGCAATTGGCTGCAGGGTTGCTTAATAAACGGAGGACAAAATTATGTTTGGAGTGCTTTTTAACGGCGCGGCGGCATTTGTCGGCGGGCTGATCGGACTGCTTTTTAAGAAGGGGATTCCGAAAAGTATTGAAAGCAGTATGAATAAAGCTATGGGAATTGTGGTAATCCTGATCGGCTTAAACGGGGTTATTTCGAACATGATTACTGTCGGAAACGACGGAAGCTTACATAGTGCGGGAGAATTATTGCTGGTGGTGAGCTTTGCAATCGGCACACTGTCAGGTGAAATCTTAAAGCTTGACGACCGTTTCAATCGCTTCAGCGGCAGGATAGAACAGCATTTTCATGTGGATGGATTTTCAAAGGGCTTTATTACCGCCTCCAGTATATTTTGTATCGGTGCGATGGGGATTATAGGTTCTCTTACGAGCGGGACGACAGGTGATAACAGTATATTAATTACTAAAAGTATCATTGATTTTATTACTGCGGTCATATTGGCGGCAAGCCTGGGAACAGGGGTCATGTTTTCCTTTCTCCCAATCTTACTCTATCAGGGAAGCATTTTCCTTCTGGCCGGAGTATTAAATAATATTCTGGTCGGGGATTTGCTGATACGGCTATGCATGGTCGGCTATGCATTAATCATTTGCATCGGATTGAATCTGATGACTAGTATTAAGTTCAAGACAATTAACATGCTTCCGTCTCTGCTGGTGCCGATAGTTTATTACGGAATAAGCAGTTTGTTATAAAAGCTTTTGGGTAATTACGAAACTCCTCTTGTGTCTATGATGGTCCTGTGTATTCCGGGCGTAATCAGAATTCCGATAATGACGGCAAAAACGGAGCTATAAACGAAAATCCGTATAATTTACCTCTTTCTGGCGAACAATACCGACAGGTAATATTAATTATGGTATTAATGTCTGCAATATGGTATCCGCGGTATTATTAATATCTGTGATGAAAGAAAGCAGGGAAATGATTATGAATAAGTCAGAAATACAGCTTCCGTCGATGACGCCGATACCCCCGACACAGGGTATTCCGTCGACAACACCGCTTCGGAATAAACCGGAGATTCCGATGCCGAACCCCACTCCGGTATCGGATCCGGCATCCTCACCCGAGATAGCGGATCCCGACAATATTCCGGAGATAACACCGCTGCGCATGTAATGAAAAGATACAAAATAAGCACGTAACCCAGGCTGCCTATTTTGTATTTTTTTATCGTATGGGAAAGTTTGTCCAATACAATAAAAAGCACTTCGTGCAGGATGCGCGTGCCGCTTTATTTTTCCACAGGAGCTTTGCGGCACCTTGCATTTCCCGCCCGGTTATTATAGAATAAGCTTATGGCATGGGAATTCTAAGCCCGCAGTAACGAGAGTTATGATTAGAACTTTTTTCAGCCTGGTAAAGAGGAGGCAATAGTATTATGGAAGGCCAAGAACGTCGGGAAAAACTGATTAAAATGCTGAGGCAGGCGAAGTCTCCTGTTTCAGGTACGGAACTGGCAAAAATTCTGGGTGTGAGCCGTCAGGTTATCGTTCAGGACATTGCCTTGTTAAGAGCGGTTAATAAGAATATATTATCTACCACGAAGGGTTATATTCTGTACTATCAGGAGAAACAGAAGGTGAATCGCTGCTTTCTGGTTAAGCATACGACGGAGCAGATTGAAGATGAGCTGTGCACCATTGTGGATAACGGCGGCAAGGTAATGGATGTTATCGTGACACATGAAATCTATGGAGAGATTTCAACGAACCTGATCATGCAGAACAGGAAGGATGTCTATGATTTTGTTGAAAAAATAAAAACCAAGAACACGGTTCCCTTAAAGGAGCTTACCGACGGCGTGCATTTACATACTGTTGAGGCGGATTCGGAGGAAATCCTGGATAAGATTGAAAAGGCACTCAGGGAGAAGGGTTATTTGCTGAATCAGTAAGAATCTTTTGACAATCGGACATGATATTGATACAATGAAAACGAAAGTAAAGTAATAGATATTTGCGAAACTCTTTTTGTGTCTATTGATGTTCCTGGGTTCTTTGGCTGTCTCTACAATTTACTGAAATTATTTGGCTTACACATACAATCAAAGCATTTGTATGTGACGCCTAAACAATTTCAGCAAACAGTAACGACAGACAAAGAACACATTGGAACAATCACAGACACAATTAAGAGTTTCGCAAATGCCCAAGCAGAGTAGTAGGAAGAGGAAGTGCGAGCATGTCATATACTGCCCTTTACAGGAAGTTTCGTCCGACGAATTTCAATGATGTGAAAGGCCAGGAGCATATAGTTACCACCTTGAGAAATCAAGTAACGGCAGACCGTATCGGTCATGCCTATTTGTTTTGCGGAACAAGAGGGACGGGGAAAACCACGGTTGCCAAAATTCTGGCTAAAACTGTGAACTGTGAGCATCCGGTAAACGGCAATCCCTGCAATGAATGCTCTATGTGCAAGGCGATCGGCAATCAGACCGCAATGAATGTGATTGAGATAGATGCCGCATCCAACAACGGGGTGGACAATATTCGCGAGATCGTGGATGAGGTTCGTTATTCTCCGACGGAAGGACGGTTTAAGGTATATATCATTGATGAGGTTCATATGCTTTCGGCAGGAGCGTTTAATGCCCTGTTAAAGACCCTGGAGGAGCCGCCGTCCTATGTTATCTTTATCCTGGCAACTACGGAGGCCCATAAGATACCGATTACGATATTGTCCCGCTGCCAGAGGTATGATTTTAAAAGGATTACCGTTGACACGATAGCAGCCCGGCTTGCCGACCTGATACAACAGGAGGGAGTGGAGGCGGAGGAAAAGGCGATCCGCTATATTGCCAGAATGGCCGACGGCTCCATGCGTGACGCATTAAGCCTGCTGGATCAGTGCATCGCATTTTATTTCGGGCAGAAGCTCACCTATGATAACGTTCTGGATGTTTTGGGAGCGGTGGATGTTGAGGTGTTTGCAAGGCTGCTTCAATACATCTTTAAGAGTAATGTAGCCGGCTGTATGAGGCTGTTAGAGGAGCTTATAACAGGCGGCAGGGAATTGACACAGTTTACCGTTGATTTTACATGGTATTTAAGAAATTTACTGCTTGTCCGGACATCGGAGGAAGCTTCCGATATTATCGAGGTATCCACGGAAAACTATAACCTGATAAAGCAGCAGGCAGAGCAGACGGAAACGGATATTCTGATACGGTATATCCGGATATTCTCCGATCTGTCGAATCAGATAAGATATGCTTCTCAGAAAAGAGTAATGGTTGAAGTGGCATTGATTAAGCTTTGCAGGCCGCAGATGGAAACAGGTTACGAAGATATCCTGAACCGTCTGAAATTGATCGAGGACAGATTGGAAAATGGGGCAGTCACGCCGGCGGCGGCTTTGCCGGCTGCGGAACCCGAAAAGCCGGTCAGCAAAGACAGGGCGACGGAGATTTTGCCGAAGGCATTGCCTGAGGACCTCAAGGAAACGGCAAAGAACTGGCAGAATATCATTGCCGGGACATCTCCGCTGATGAAGATATACCTGATGAATGCAAGACCCAGTATCGGCAGTAATAATACTCTCTTGCTGGTATTTACGGAAGCGATGGACAAAGAATTCGTTTCGCAGGAACCGCATCTGAAAGAATTGAAGGAAACCATTGCAAGAACCACCGGCAAGGACATTGAGATACAGACAAAATTGTTAGCACAAGGGAAGGAAACGCTTAACGATATTCCGGACCTTACGAAGATAGTAAAGAATATAAAGATTGAATATGAAGATTAGAAGCGAAGGGAGAACATGAAATGGCAAAACGTGGAGGATTTCCGGGAGGAGCAATGCCCGGTAATATGAATAACTTAATGAAACAGGCGCAGAGAATGCAAAAGCAGATGGAAGAGAAGACGAAGGAGATCGAGAGCAAGGAATGGGAGGCTTCCGCAGGCGGCGGAGCGGTAACGGTTAAGGTCTCCGGTAAAAAGGAGATTACTTCCGTGGAGTTATCTAAGGATGTCGTAGACCCGGAGGACATCGAGATGCTGCAGGATCTGATTATGGCGGCGGTAAACGAAGCCTACCGTAAAATGGAAGAGGAATCCCAGAATACAATGAGCCAGATAACAGGCGGTTTGGGCGGCCTGGGCGGAGGATTTCCATTCTGATGAACTACTACAGCAGTGAGATCAGTAAGTTAATAGAAGAGTTATCCAGACTGCCGGGGGTCGGTGCAAAAACTGCCCAGAGGTTAGCATTTCATATCATTAATATGCCGCAGGATCAGGTAAACAATCTATCACAGGCGATTACCTCTGCGAAAGCAAATGTCAGGTATTGTACAAATTGTTATACCTTAACCGATAGAGAACTTTGCCCGATTTGCGCCAGCGAAAAAAGAGACCACCGTACTATTATGGTTGTTGAGAACCCGAGGGATTTAGCTGCCTACGAGAAAACCGGCAAATATGAAGGGGTCTACCATGTACTGCACGGAGCGATCTCTCCAATGCTTGGTATCGGCCCCGATGATATTAAGCTAAAGGAATTGATACTCCGGCTGCATGGAGAGGTAGACGAGGTAATTATCGCAACAAATTCCAGCCTGGAGGGCGAGACAACCGCCATGTATCTTAGTAAGCTGATTAAGCCTATCGGCGTTAAGGTAAGCCGTATCGCAAGCGGGGTACCGGTCGGCGGTGACCTGGAATATATCGATGAGGTAACTCTGCTGCGGGCGTTGGAAGGACGGGTGGAATTGTAGGGATTGGTAAGAGATTTGATTTATATGAAAAAATTATAAGACTAAGCGGCGGCTAAAAGTTGTTTGGAATATAATACAAACAAGGGCAGAAACCAAAAGAAACGGCCTCTGTCCTTGATAACTAGCAAAAATATTTTAGATTGGTTTATAGAAATTACACGGAACTTAGGATGCTCTCGTGAGAAGTTTCAGTTATTAATAGATATAGCAGCTTCTAATTTACTGTAATCCATTTCAAACTTATACTCAGTAATATCGTTATTTATGGTTCTCCCTTTATAATATCCATCGAAATTATAATAGACATTTTTCTGGCCGCTTTCATCAATGTAAGAATAGAAATATGTTTCATTACTGCTTTTACTGCTTACATGTACTTCAAAATCCAGCCATTGTGATAAGACAATATCGGTAATATATTTTACTATATCTTTATAGCCAGATATTGGATAGTCTTCTCTAAAATTGGATGCAACTACATAAACAACAGCATATTTACCATATCTTAAAGCATTTCCGTATGTATTAATTCCAAATTTATTATTTGGATTCTTATCAAACAATTTTTCAGTCTCAAATAAATAAGAATGGCAAAAATATCCGAATGTAATTTTTTTATAAGAATCATCATCTAATAAAATGGAGTTAAAATTTTCATCACGAAATAACACTTCGTCACTGTTCCTTCTTGCCATGGAAACATTTCCATTTATACTTAATGCAACTCTAGTAAATATAGAATTATCAATGATTCTGTCTCTTGTGATATATCTTTTATTTAAACCATCATAAAATTCTCCCCGTTTTCTATTATAAAAGTATCCAAAATCATCAAATATTTTATTTTGATAGTTTATCTGTATTTTATCATTTGAATGTCTGTCTGATTCTCTTACAACAGATTGCTCATTTGTTGCTCTAGATAAAGCTTCAATTAGATCCAATTTATGCTGATGGTTTTCTTTGTCTTCTGGATTGTCAAATATTGTTATAACCTTAACCAGGACTTCTTTAGAATCAAAGATTGACATATCTTTAGCAATAAGACACTTTTCATAAACAGTTGCTAAAGTAAAGGCTGTTTGCCCACCATTTATTATTTGAGGATTCGTTATAATTAATTGAGCAGTATCTTTTAAGGCTATTCTAGAATTAATTTCGGTATTATCTGATAATATAGTAATTCCATTATTAAAAAGCGCAAATTCATTTGTTTTTTTCTTTCTTACTGTTTGTTCTATTTTGGGATTTACATGATTATTTGTTAAACTTAAATAACATCTTGGATTATATTTTAATATTGCATTTTTATACTTAAATACAATTTTTGCAATTTCAATTAATGGAACAAATAGAACCATTATTTTACAATTGCTGTATTCAGTTAATACGGAATAACTTATTTTCCCATCATTATTTTCTTTATTCAATAACGAAAGATTTATTGTTATTTCACTTGCTTCATAAAAAGATCCTGTTACAATAGGAAAAACTAATTTTTTATAGCACTTTTCACTGTCAAATACTTTTGCTGTAAACCCTCCCGTTAATCGCTTTAAAGCTGATTCTTTGTAATTCTTCAAATTTGCTAATATTACTACTTCATAATTATATCTTCCTACATCTGGTATCTTACTTATTATAGTCATCATATTAATTATTTTTTTATTATACTCATGTCCGTCTTCATCACAAATTTCACCATCAGTAATCCTGTCAACATCCATTTTTAATATTTCTTCAAGATCTATTTCTTTATATTCAAAACTATTTTTTGTTGTTCTGAATTTAGATTGAATAAAGGTTATTCTTTTAAATTGTTGATCAATATAAAAAGCATCAATTCCTCCGTCATACGGATCATCAGTTATATAATTTTCCCTTTCAATAAAATCACATAAACCATATTGCACTTTAAGAAATAAATGAATAAATGCTCTTGATCTGGCATGGTCAAGTTTATCAGTTTCATTATCAGCCGGATAGTATCTCTTATAACCCCTAGGAGCTTCGTTTCTTAATTCATCTAAAATATTTAATAAAATATTATACTTTGACATATTTCCCCCTTTAGTTTGGTCTAGAAACTATTTCCCATTATTATACATCATATTATAGATCATGTCCATTTTCACTTTTGAGAAATTAGTTATGTGTTATCTACGAATTAAAATAATAGACATATCACTGCAGGGGAAAGAGGAAATTTTGCATTACTGCACAAAATGATGCAAAAGTAATATGCAATTCACGGTAAAATAATACGTGCATTTTCAGGAATATATGCTATAATAAAACTGTAAAATATTTACAATAATGTCAAACTAATTCAACCCCATTGTGCCATAAACGCAAGAATATTTGCAATATAAAAATTACGTTGTTAAAGCTCAGCCGTAAGGCTGAACTGTAACGGAGGGCCGGAAAAGATGCAAATTTGATAATGTTTTTCCGTCGGATTTGCTCTTAATAAAGAAAGGAGAAGTATTGACTTATGGGTAAACTGTACAAGGAGGTAAAAAGAGTAATAGCCGTATTGCTGGCAAGTGTTATGGTACTACCCGCCATACCGTTTGCAGGGGG
>JAEWSD010000209.1 GCA_023398615.1 Bacillota bacterium | reverse complement strand
AAGCGGATTCCTAAGGACAGCGGTATTACGGTCTGCGCGCTGGGTACGAATTCGGTTGCTACGAATAATATGCTTAAGGCGGGGGCTGATATCGGAGCCACCGGTCAGAATGCAATCATAAGGAATGCCGGCCAGTCCGATGTCATTCTTGGACCGATTGCAATTATTGCTGCCAATTCCATGATGGGAGAGCTGACTCCCGAGATGGCGGTGGCAATCAGTTCCTCTCCCGCAAGAAAGATTTTGATTCCGCTTAACCGGTGTAACATAGCCATTGCTGCCGAGCTGAATGCCACAACGGACAGCTACATTGACTATAGTATCAACCTTGTGATGGAGTATCTGGGTTTGAATTAATACGGCAGGATACGAATGTACACTTTAATCGGCTTGCAGGCAGAGGAATATGCAGGAGAGAGATAATTATGGAATTCGGGAATTTTGAATACTTGAGAAAACGGATGCGGCAGGAGATAGACGACGGGTATATAAACGGTTCCGCAATCCGTATCATACATGACGGAGAAATCATATATGAGGATGAGCTGGGATATGCGGATAAAGAAAAAGGAATTCCCATCCGGAAGGATACCATTTACCGTATCTATTCCATGACGAAGCCTGTCACTGCAGTTGCTGCGATGATCCTCTATGAGAGAGGGCTTTTGGACCTGTTTGCCCCGGTTTCCGATTACCTTAGCGGCTTTAAAGATCAGAAAGTGCTGACAAAGGACGGACTGAAGGCCGCCAAACGTCCCGCTGCCGTGAAGGATCTGCTGAATATGACATCGGGAGTGGTTTATCCGGATCAAACCTGTGAAGCCGGACGTATTATGGAGGAGCTTTATACCAGGCTTGCAAAGCAGGGTGAAGAAGGCAGTCCTGTAAATACCGTTGATTTCTGCAACCTGATCGGAACTCAGCCCCTGGAATTCGAACCCGGTGAAAGGTGGCGGTATGGTGCTTCCGCAGATGTCCTGGGTGCGGTTATCGAAATAATTTCGGGTAAGAAATTAAGCGTATTCCTGCAGGAAGAGATATTTACACCGCTTGGAATGGCAGATACCGGTTTTTATGTTCCGGAAGAGAAGTCAAACCGTTTTGCCATGATTTATGAACTCATTGCAGGGCGGTTGGAGCCCTGTTCCTGGACACATCTTGGACTGGGTGATTTCAAGACCCCTCCGGCCTTTGAATCCGGCGGTGCGGGACTGGTCTCGACCGTAGAGGACTATTCCAGGTTCGCGGAAATGCTGCTAAATGGCGGAACATATGGGAAGGAAAGAATACTGGGAAGCAAAACGGTGGAATACCTGTCCACTCCTCAGCTAAGTGCGGAACAATTGCTTTCGATGGACTGGGATTCCTTGCAGGGCTACGGTTACGGTAACCTTATGAGAGTATTAACCGATCCGGTGAAGGCAGCCGGCAATGGTTCAGTCGGTGAGTTTGGCTGGGACGGCTGGACCGGCAATTACTTTTTTGTTGACCCGAAGGAAAACCTTATCATGGTTTATATGATGCAAAAATGCGACGGCGGCAGGTTAACTGCCTTAAGGGCCATGCGTTCCATTCTGTATGGACTGCTTCGTTAAGGAAGGCTATTTTTACAGAAACGGATATCTCAAAATCATATACAATTAAAAATAGAGAGCTAACCTGCAGCAAAGCGCCGCCTTAGTGTGACTATGGGCGGCGTTTTTGCGTGGATAGCGGTACTTCGGGTGATAGCATAGTTCTGAGCTGTAAAGCGGCTTGACAGTTAAAATATAATAGAGTATACTGTGCTTATAGTGTATACACACTATTTGATCTCGGAGGTGATATGATATTGAACATAATTATTGTGAATTCTGCGGAAGTTCCTATATACGAGCAGATTATGAACCAAATTAAATCCGCCATTCTGTCCGGTGAATTAAAAGAAGGAGATGTTTTACCGTCTGTTAGGGGCCTGGCAAAGGATTTGAATGTTAGTGTTATTACTACAAGGAAAGCATATGAGGGTTTGGAAGCACAAGGGTTTACTATCAATATGATGGGAAAAGGTTCTTTTGTTGCATCGCAAAATATGGAGCTTTTAAGGGAAACCAGATTGGTGGAAATTGAAAAAAAGCTTACAGATATTATTGAGTATGCAAAGCCTGTTGGAATTTCAGGAGAGGATTTGAAAAAAATTATAGATGAACTGGGCGAGGGGGAATAAGATTGGATATGGTTCTGGAAATTTGTAATGTATGTAAAAGCTACGGGGAATTCAGTTTGCGGGATATAAATATGTCGCTGGAAAAGGGAACGCTTACCGGCTTCATAGGGCCTAACGGCGCAGGGAAAACGACAATCATTAAAAGCATATTGAACATTATCAAACCGGATGATGGAAAAATTACAGTTTTAGGGATGGATAGCATTAACAATGATTTAGAAATAAAATCAAAGCTGGGCATTGTTCTTGACGACGGTCATTTTTATGAAGATTTGACCTTAAGAAAAATGAAAAATCTGATTGCCCCCATGTACCCTGCATGGGACGATAACGCGTATCAGTTCTACATAAAAAAATTCGAATTACCGGAAAGCAAGAAGATTAAAGATTTGTCCAGAGGCATGAGAATGAAATACGCGCTTGTGTTTTCTCTTTCGCATGGAGCTGACCTTTTCATTTTGGACGAGCCTACATCCGGCCTTGATCCGTTGGTGAGAAGTGAACTGATAGGAATACTGAAAGACATTGTGTTTGAAGACAATAAAACTGTTTTGATGTCAACACATATCACTTCTGACCTTGACAAAATAGCTGACTATTTGTATTTCATATATGACGGTAAAATTATCCTGAAGGGGCAAAAGGATGAAATAAAAGATCAGCACGCCATTGTAAAAGGCGATACTGCGGCATTATTGCCGGATTACAAAAATTACTTTGTTGGTATAAACAAATCCTCTTACGGTTTTGAAGGGCTGACAGATAACAAAGAAGCACTCAGAAAGGTACTGCCGGATAAAACAGTTTATGAAGTCCCCTCGATAGAGGATATCATGCTCTACTATACAAGGAGGTTCAAATAATGCGCTCAAACTTTCTTAATTTCACAAAAATGTAAATTTCAGCATTAAGCCAAATTGTTTGGTTACAGCTCCTTTGTATTGCATTATACCCGATGTTTTTTAATCAAATCAACGTAACCAATGATTTAGTCAATACCGTTATTTATGCTGCGGGACTGTTGATGCTATCCTATTTACTTTTGCGAAATTTTGCATTCAATGACGCAAAGTATAAGACTAAGTTGCTATTCAGTATATTACCTGTTACGTCTACAACAATTATAGGGGCAAGGGGCGTAATTATTTATCTTTTCTGTTTCATTGCTACCCCCCTCGTGATTTTGTTTTCCGGCATAACACATGCCATAAAACCTGAAATATTTGCAGTTGTTCAAACGCATATTCTTCCTTATGGGCTGTTGTTGGTTGCTGTTTTTATACCAATGGAATTCTTAATATTCTATATGTTCGAAACTCAAAAAGCGGATATTATCGGTGCGCTTGCAATTTTTCCATATATGGCTATTATGGCCCTTTTATATAAATATTTAATGAATAGTCCTCTTGTGATCGGCGTAATTGCTGCTGCAATTTTTATGAATGTGTTTTGTTACAGATTTTGCAATAAACTATATAAATGTAAAGAACTTTAAGTTGTTTTAGATTTTAAAAAAATTACCGACTGTAACAAACTAACAAGTTTTCAGGTATTTTTTATAAAAGTATTGACATATTGGAAGGGAAAGGATTATAATCTACACGAACATACGTTTGATTAACTGATGGATTAGATTAATAAAGGGGAGGGGTTTTTAATGAACTATGGGAACCTGAAATATCTGGGACCATTGGTACAAAAGGAGATCGATAACGGCTCTATGAACGGCTCCGCAATTCGAATCATTCATAATGACCGGATCATTTATGATGAGGAATTTGGGTTTGCCGATAAGGAGAAGGGAATACCGATCCGCAAGGATACGATATTCCGCATCTACTCCATGACGAAACCGATCACTGCCGTAGCACTGATGATTCTTTATGAGAGAGGCATGGTAGACCTGTTTGACCCGGTTTCCGACTACCTGGAAGGCTTTCGCAATCAAAAGGTATGGAACGGTCAGGAGGCGGAGGATGTAAAGAAGCCGGTGACTATTCTGGATCTGCTGCATATGTCGTCCGGTCTGATATATACCGATACCGAGACTCATGTAGGACGTTTGATGAATGACTTGTATGTTGAGGCCGATGCATTATGGAAGCAGGGCAAGCCGATAGGAACCGTTGAACTATGCAACCGCATCGGCCGGTTCCCGCTGACTTTCCAACCCGGTGAGCAATGGTGCTACGGTACCTCTGCCGATATACTCGGCGGCCTGATAGAAGTGGTGTCAGGTAAGAAATTCGGTGATTTTTTGCAGGAGGAGATCTTCACCCCGCTGGGGATGACGGATACCGGCTTCCAGGTAGCGGAGAACAAGCTGCCACGGCTGGCCGTTTTGTATGAATACATAGAGAACGAGAGAAGGTTACATCCGGTTGAATGGAGCCGGACCGGAATAGGACAGAATTGGCCGGCACCGGATTTTGAATCCGGCGGCGGCGGATTAGTATCTACGAAGGAGGATTATACCCGGTTTGCGTCCATGCTGTTAAACGGCGGTTCCTATGGAGATGTGCGGATTTTGGGCAGAAAGACGGTGGAATACATGACCGGTTCTCAGCTGACTCCGGAATTACTGGCTTATTTTGATAATCCTTCCCAGGAAATGTGGTATCGCAGTGGATTTAACTATGCGTCTCTTGTGAAAGTAATGACCAACCCCGGAAGGGCGGCAAGTAACGGCAGTGTAGGTGAATTCAGCTGGGACGGCTGGGCCGGGACGTATTTCTCTGTCAGTCCGAAGGATAATCTGATCCTGTTGTATATGATACAAAGGTGCAACGGTATGGACATGAGCATGATAAGAAAGCTGCGTTCCATAGTTTATAGCTCACTTGATTGACCTCGTTATGCAAATAACGGGACTGAGTACTCTGTAAGCTGAGAATCCTGTTAACGGTGGATTTTCAGCTTATGTTATTTCATAGGATGATCATATAGTCTTGCAACAGTCCTTCGCATATTGACAAAAAAAATACCCTATACTATAATTAATGCAAATGATTTGCAATAATAAGAAAAAGTATAATGGAATGAGGTTATATGAAAAAGAAACTTATCGTACTACTGGGTATTTTAATCGTCATAGTTCTATGCAGTCTGCTGATATCCGCATTTGCAGGGCAAAAGGAAGACAGCGGCAGGAAGGTTACAGTCGTTACATCATTTTATCCGATGTATGTATTAGCGCTTAATATAGTAGGGGATACTCCTAATGTGGAAGTCGTCAATCTGACCGAACCGACGACAGGGTGTCTGCATGATTACCAGCTCACCGCCTCCGATATGATGAAGCTGGAAGACGCGGATATCTTCATAATGAACGGCGGCGGTATGGAGAACTTCATTCAGAAAGTGATCGGGGCTTACCCTAAGCTTAAGGTGATCAATGCCAGTGAAGGCATAGAATTCCTTACGAGTGCCGGTCATGATCATGGGGAAGAGAGTAATGAGGAAGAGCCTGAGGGTGAAGAATTGAATGCACATGTCTGGTTAAACATGGATGATTATCTCAGGCAGATCCGGACCGTTGAAGATGCGCTTGCAGAGTATGATGCGGGAAATGCGGAGGCGTATCGGTCAAATGGAGAAACATACCGGAAGGCTGTCGAGGCTTTAAAGAAGGAAATGGAAACAGCCCTGGCAGGTGCCGGAGAAACCAAGATCATCATCTTCCACGATTCCTTTGCATACCTGGCTCAGGAATTGGGCCTGCAGGTGGTCCATGCGGTGGATATGGATTCGGAGTCTTCCCTGAATGCGGGGGAAATTGCCGAAGTTGTTGATGAGGTTAAGGAGGAACAGGTCGGAATCCTTTACACGGAGGAGCAATTCAGCACAAAGATAGCGGACAGTGTCTCAAAGGAAACCGGTGCAAAGGTTTATATACTGGATTCTATTGTAAACGGTGCTATGTCCGGAGATGCTTATCTCAATGCGATGAAGGAAAATCTGAAAGTCTTGCAGGAATCGCTTATTACGAAATAGAAAGGCAGTAACTGCTTTTAACCACTGTTAAGGCAGCTGTAACAGGTATCCATTATGGGGATTCGGAAAAGTACGACGAAAAGGGAAAATGCGGTATCGGCAGCAGGAACGGCATCTCATGCTGCCTGCGGCCTGCATTGTATAAAAACGGAGCACATCAGTGTCAGATTTGGCAGTAATATAATTTTGGACGATATAAACCTGCATATCCACTGCGGCAAGCTAACCGCGATCATCGGAAGAAACGGTGCCGGCAAATCTACTCTGATGAAAGCGATTCTGGGGGAGATAAAGCATGAAGGCAGCATTTCCTTTACCGATATGAGAAATAATATCATGGAAGATCTAAAGGTGGGGTATGTACCGCAGAATATGACGATAGCAAAAAACACGCCGACCAGCGTGTATGACCTTTTTGCATCCTATATCGGAAATGTCCCCGTATTTCTTATAAAGAGCAGGAAAACATATGAGAAAGTGAAAGCACAATTGGAACTATTTGAAGCACAGGAATTGATAGACAAGCCGGTATGTGACTTGTCCGGCGGTGAACTGCAGCGGGTTCTGTTATCCATAGCGGTCACCCCGGTGCCCAACCTTTTGCTTTTGGATGAGCCGGTTTCGGGGATCGACCGGAACGGTATGGAACTTTTCTATGAAAATATAAATAAACTAAAACACAACTATGACCTGGCAATCATCATGATATCGCATGATTTTGAATTTGTCAGGAAATATGCCGATAATGTAATACTGCTTGACAGGAAGATATTAAAGGAAGGAACCCCGGAAGAAGTAACAGGCAGTGAAGAATTCAAAGCAGTTTTCGGAACGGTGGGATAGGAGGGCACGATATGGATACCTTATATAAATTAATGGAAGCAATCCTGCCCTTTCAATGGATCCGATATGATTTTATGAAGAATGCTTTGCTGGCTGTCATCATAATAACACCTTTATTCGGAATTCTCGGCACTATGATTGTTAATAACAGGATGGCATTTTTTTCGGATGCGCTGGGACATTCGGCACTTACGGGCATGGCAGCGGGCATTCTCTTCGGTATTGCCGATACGAATCTTTCTATGGTGCTGTTTGCCGTTGTATTTGCCCTGCTCCTGAATCAGATCAAACGGAGGAAAACCGTATCTACCGATACAGTAATCTCCGTATTCTCATCCTTAAGTACGGCCCTGGGCCTGATGATACTTTCAAAGGGCGGCAATTTCGCAAAGTATTCCGGCCTACTGGTAGGTGATATCTTAAGTATCACCCCGCTTGAAATATTCTTACTGCTGATGGTCTTTGCGGTAACGGTCAGCTTCTGGTGTCTTTGTTTTAATAAGCTGCATGCGGTAAGCATTAATGAGACCCTGGCAAAGAGTAAGCATATCAATGTTTCCCTGATTGATAACATATTTGTGGTAATTATTGCCCTGATTGTAATGCTTTCCATCAAGTGGGTAGGAATTCTGATCATAAATGCTTTACTGATCCTTCCGGCTGCTTCCAGCCGGAACTTGGCCGTGAATATGCGGGAGTATCATATTTTTTCAGTATGTATTGCCGTGTTTTCCGGAATACTCGGCCTGATCCTGTCCTATTACAATAATACCGCAGCAGGACCGACCATTGTAATGATTGCGTCGGCAATTTTCTTTCTCACTTTGATCTTTAAGCCTATCGTAAAATAAGTTATGGTTCGGCCGTAAGGCTGAACGGCAACTAAAATAATTAAGATTGTCTTAAGCTTTAAAAAAATTGTTACACTTAGGAGGAAAATATATTATAATTAATGCAGATACAGTTACAATATTTGTTTTGGAGAGTATTGAATGAGAAACCGTGGTATTTATGTTAAAATAGCAATTAACCTATTACTGACAGCGTTGGCTGTCCTTATTATCATAGCTGCGGTTCCGCCGCTGCTGCGATTCTTTATGCCTTTTGTTATCGGCTGGATTGTTTCCATGATTGCCAATCCGTTAGTCAGATTTCTTGAGCAGAGGGTAAGGATACTTCGCAAACACAGTTCGGCTATCATTATCATTGTTGTTATTGCGGCAATCGTAGGTGTATTCTATGCCTTGATTACGTTTACGTTGAATGAATTAAAAGCGCTGTTGAACGATATGCCGAATATATACAGGAATATTGAAAACCAGATTAATGAGCTGTCCCGAAGCCTGCAGGGTGTGTACGAGATTCTTCCCGCAAGCACGAAGGATTATGTGGATCAGTTTTCCGTCAGTCTTCAGGAGTACGGTACAAATCTGGTTTCGGAGGACAATCTGCCTTCCATCAGCACCGCGGGAACGTTTGCGAAGAATGTCGTGGAAACATTTTTAATGTCCATTATAACCCTGCTTTCGGCATACTTTTTTATCGCCGAGAGGGATAATATCGTAGGGAAAGTAAAGAAAATAATGCCGGATTCCCTGATAAAGAGCTATCATTTAATCATATCGAATTTTAAAACCGCAGTCGGCGGATACTTTAAAGCCCAGTTTAAAATTATGATTATCCTGCTGGTGATCATGTTTGTAGGCTTTGAGATATTACAGGTGAACTATTCCTTCCTGCTGGCGGCAGGAGTAGCATTTTTGGATTTTCTTCCATTCTTTGGAACCGGAGCGGTTATTTGGCCCTGGGCTCTGGCCGATTTTATTCTCGGCAATTACGGAAGGGCGATTTTCCTGTTGGTAATTTACCTTATCTGTCAAGTAGTTAAACAGGTATTGCAGCCGAAAATGGTAGGTGACAGTATAGGCATCAGCCCGTTCAGCACTTTGCTTTTTATGTTTATCGGATATCGTTTTATGGGAGTACTTGGTATGATTATCGGAATACCGATCGGAATGGTATTAATCAGCTTTTTCCGTTTAGGTATGTTCGACCGGACGATCCGGGGTTTTAAGATCATAGTTCATGATATCAACGAATTCAGAAAATTTTAGCTTATACTGTGGAAACCATCCTCAAATATTGTAGAATAATGTCATTATAGTATGAATAAATACTTATTTTTTGAAAATATTAACAAATTCCAAATACAGGGAACTTTTTTTAGAATTAATATTGACCTTTTTAAAAAAAATATATATGATAACCTTAATTAAGGAATTATTCACTTGAAAAGTATCTTGGAGAAGACAATATACTGAAAGGATGAGATTATGAAAGAGGATAAGCTACCGAAAAATTCTGATTTAATTATCACGGTAAATGAAATCAGGACTATTCTGGATGATTATCGTATAGGTAAAAAGCCGTTGGCAAAGTTGTTGGGCTGGGGCGAAACTACAATTATCAGGTATATTGAAGGGGATGTACCTACCACGGAATACTCAAGTAAATTAAGGGCTATTGAGGAGGAACCGTCCTATTATTATGAACTGTTGTTAAAGAACAGGGATAAATTAACTGATGTTGCGTTCCGAAAGAGCAAGAAAGCGGTTCTCAGCAAATTGATGGAATCCAAGATAAGCCTGATTGCCCATTATATCGTGTCACTGTGTGAAGCAGATGTCAGTCCGGTTTACATCCAATGGTTATTGTATTATTCACAGGCATTTTCTTTAGCCTTATACGATAAGGAATTAATCGAAGAAGATTATTGTGTGAATCATGACAGTATACCGTATGTAAAGCTGTATGAAAGTATGAAGAACCGTGTTGCAGGCGTTCTTGAGATTCCGGAAGGCAGATTAACGGAACAGGAGACTGCTGTTGTAGATAAAGTTGTCAATTCCTTTTCCTGGTATGGGCCGAAAGCTATCAAGACCTTATACAATGAGGAACGATCGAACTATCGTATCTCCAGGGATAAGGAAAGCAACCGCATCATCGCAAAGGATACCATAAAGAACCATTTCCGGGAAATCCTGTCACAATATGCTATACATAGCCTGAATGAAATAAACAGGTATCCGGATAAACGCATTATAGAGATTAAAAATCAGTTGCAGTAATTATGTATTTATAGAGGGATGCTTTGCCTTGGAGGCTATCTGAGGCAGGGCATCTACTTTTATATAATAAAACTCTTTCTCGTATCAACAGAGCTTTATGAATGTATAGCCGGCTAGATATCCAAGTATTCCAAGCAGCAGAGAACTCAGGATATATATAAATGCGTTCAATTTTTCATTTTTTTTAAACAAATTAAATCCTTCATACATAAAGGTTGAAAAGGTAGTGAATGCGCCCAGGAAGCCATCGCCTAAAAGACGGTAAGCATGATTGCCGGCATCCATACCTGTTACGATCCCCAAAAGCACAGCTCCGGTAAGGTTAATAATGAATGTCCCTAATGGAAAGGTAACCCTGGTTTTTTTTGATATGATCTTTCCTGTTTGAAATCTGGCAATACTTCCAAGGCATCCGCCGATACCAACTAATAATAAATCCAATTAATGTTCATCTCTTTTCATTGTCTTATCTGCTGTTTCGTCGATTTTGTAAAAATTTAGAGAGTACTTTACGGGAGGCTGTGATTCCCAGGCAGACTGCGCCAAGACCAAGTACGGCTGAAGCAGTAACATATATGATTGCCAAAAAGTAATCTCCGCCGCGCATAAGCCCAATTGTTTCCTTGCACAAGGTTGAAAAAGTAGTAAACGCTCCCAGGAACCCTGTTGCAATACCAAGCCTGATATCCTCGTCCATTTTTAAAATCTCATAGGCGGCTGTTAAGATCAAAGCAAGTAAAAAGGCTCCGCTGAGATTTATAATAAGGGTATTCAAGGGAAAGTCTTGAAAGTAATGACGGATCTCCGCCTTTTCCCCCAAATACCTTAAAATAGCTCCTGTAAATCCTCCGCAGCCAATAAATACATATTTCCTCATAATGCTCACGATCCTCTTTTCACGCTTTAATTCTGTAAAAGATTCTGGTAGATATGGAATTTCGTTTCAAGCCGTATCGGCTGGTAGGAAAGCTTTGCCTTACGAAGTCCCTCCTGGCCCATATCATCTTCACGGTTTACGATTTCGGCATCAGGGAAAGCATGGATCAGGAACTGTTGGTTGATATAATTATAGAGTCCCGGAATACTAATGTTGGCCTTTTCTATATGAATGAAGGCACAGCGAATATCCGGCGCATAGGTGCCGAGAGAATATGCTTCGAGCCTGTTATCGATAAACACACCGCCCAGCCTGCAGTCAATCATGCCGCAATTTTGAAATATCCGGTGAATTCCGCTCTCCTCGCTGCGGATGCTGTTATTTTTATCCTCATATTCCCGGTTATCCAGCCAATGCTTATGAAATTCCTGAATTTCCGTTACATCCTGACAGGATAGTTCACGGTATTCAAAACGTCCGGCATAATTCCGGAGAAATGAATTCAGATGGTTTTTCTTTTTATGGTATGCCTTTCCGCTTAAGGTACGGAGCTTTTCCGCATCATAGATATAATCATAGCAATTTCTGTCGTCAACGATCCTGAATTCTTCACAGAATCCCGGAATCGTTTTAAGAGTTTCCAGGAAGGCTTGATCGATCAGATACATATTCAGCGGCTGATTCAATACATTATTCCAATAGTCTTTCATTTCTGTGAAAACTTTTATAATATCTTCCTGCCTACACAATGGCATCATGGGGAAGAAGCCTTTCTCCTGACCCATAACACATACCATATAGGTATCGTTCCGGTAGTAGTAGGTATCATAGAATTCTTCCCAGATGTACTGGTTCACAAACTGGCGTTCCGACAGATAAACCGGACGCAGTTCGGAATAATTCTGTATCCTCATGCCGTCCAATATCGTAAATTTTTTAAATTCAATCCCCATTCTTCTACCTTCTCTTTATTTGTTTTGGGCATTTCTCTTAGACCTCATACGAAGTGTAGGATCCAGTATCTTCTTGCGTATCCGTAAGCTTGTTGGGGTAACCTCCAGTAATTCATCCGTATCGATAAATTCCAAAGCCTGTTCAAGACTTAATATTCTTGGCGGTGTCAGTTTTAATGCTTCGTCGGCACTTGAGGAACGTGTATTGGTCAGCTGTTTCCGTTTGCATACATTGACCTCAACGTCTTCCGCCTTGCCATTCTGGCCTACAACCATACCGGAATAAACCTTTTCACCGGGTCCGATAAATAAAGTACCGCGTTCCTGTGCGTTATAAAGGCCGTAAGTAATTGCTTCGCCCGATTCGTAAGCGATCAGGGAACCCTGTTTCCGGTACTGGATATCTCCTTTATATGGACCGTATCCTTCGAAAAGCGTGTTCATGATGCCGTTTCCCTTGGTATCCGTTAAAAATTCACCGCGGTAGCCGATCAGCCCGCGTGAGGGAATAGAGAACTCCAATCTGGAGTAACCTCCGTTGCCGGAGGCAGACATTCCCTGCAGTTCCCCTTTTCTCTGGCTCAGCTTATCGATAACGGTACCCGAGAATTCTTCCGGGACATCAATAACGGCCGTTTCCATAGGCTCCAGCCTCTTGCCGTGTTCATCCTGCTTATATAATACCTCGGCCTTACTTACCGCAAACTCATATCCTTCACGGCGCATATTTTCGATCAGGACGGACAGATGCAGCTCGCCCCTTCCGGATACCTTATAGCATTCGGTGGTATCTGTTTCTTCCACCCTAAGGCTTACATCCGTATTCAGTTCCCGGAATAAACGGTCACGTAAATGACGTGAGGTTACATATTTTCCTTCCTGGCCCGCAAGCGGGCTGTCATTTACAATAAAGTCCATTGCGATCGTCGGATCGGATATCTTCTGGAACGTAATAGGCTGCGGGTTATCCGGTGAACATATAGTATCTCCAATATGGATATCGGCTATACCGGAGATGGCTACAATGGAACCTACCGTTGCTTCGGCAACGTCCACTTTTTTCAGGCCGTCAAATTCGTACAGCTTACTGATCTTTACCTTCTGGCATTTATCCGGTTCATGGGCATTCACAAGAACGGCATCCTGATTTATCCGGATGGTTCCGTTATCCACCTTACCGACGCCGATACGTCCTACATACTCATTATAATCTATGGTGCTGATTAAAACCTGTGTTCCGGCCTCCGGATCACCTTCGGGGGCAGGTATATAATTGACTATTGTTTCGAACAGCGGCTTCATGCTCTCGGGTGAATCCTCCAATTCAAGAACGGCTACTCCCGACTTTGCGGAAGCATATACGAACGGGCTGTCCAGCTGATCCTCCGAAGCATCCAACTCGATAAACAGTTCCAGGATCTCATCAATTACTTCCTTCGGTCTGGCTTCCGGGCGGTCCATTTTATTAATGCATACGATTACCGGAAGTTCAAGCTCCAAAGCCTTCTTCAGAACGAATTTAGTCTGAGGCATGGCGCCTTCAAAAGCATCTACGACAAGTATAACACCGTTGACCATTTTAAGCACGCGTTCTACCTCTCCTCCGAAATCCGCATGTCCGGGGGTGTCGATTATATTGATTTTAATGCCTTCATAATATACGGCCGTATTTTTTGAAAGTATCGTAATTCCGCGTTCCCTCTCGATATCGTTGGAGTCCATGACTCTTTCCTGTACGGTCTGGTTAGAACGGAACACACCGCTTTGTTTTAACAGCTCGTCGACCAATGTCGTTTTACCGTGGTCAACATGGGCAATAATTGCGATGTTACGAACATCTTCTCTTTTCATTTTCATAAAGTACTTCCTTCCTGGTCGGATCCTGCAATAAACGAATATTTATTGCGTTTTTTTACAATTAAATATAGTAATACTCTAACTCGAATATTGTACCATATAAATGAAAATTTACAAGGATAAATATTTATTTGGGAATTTTTGAATTTAACTTCTAAAATTTTACAACTTGGCATAAATATAGTAATGGAGAAAAATTTATCTTTAAATTCATTACAATAAAATTGGTAAGCCAATCAATATTGTACAGAACAGGATTAAAGAGAAGGGAGTCATACGAAATGACAGATAAAGTATTTGATAACAATCAAGTAAGTATTGCAGGAGAGGTTATGAATGATTTTGCATTCAGCCATGATGTATTCGGGGAAGGTTTTTATGTGTTGGATGTGTCGGTAAGCAGGTTAAGCAATTCTTACGATATCATACCGATTATGATATCGGAGCGGCTTATCGATGTGAAATCGGATTTAAAAGGAAAATTTGTCGAAGTGAACGGACAGTTCCGTTCATACAACCGGCACGAGGACAGTAAAAACCGTTTGGTATTGTCAGTATTTGCGAGGGAAATTAGAGTGTGTGATGAGGATATGGAAGGTGTAAAACCAAACTATATCTTTTTAGACGGCTTTGTATGTAAACAGCCGGTATATCGTAAAACCCCGTT
>JAEWSD010000180.1 GCA_023398615.1 Bacillota bacterium | reverse complement strand
CTCCCATCCATCGATTTCACTCACGCGCTTTATGCATGCTTCTCCAAAGCTGTCTTCTTATAATAAAGCGGCGATATTCCATAGTACTTTTTAAATAGTTTGCTAAAGTGATATACATCCTCATATCCCACTTTGTTTGCAATGCTCTTAATGCTTCCGCCTTTTGAATGAAGCAGAATATCCTTTGCCTTTTCAAGTCTGATTTTAATCAGATAGTTGATTGGTGATTCCCCTGTTTCCTCTTTAAAAATCTTTGAAATATATACTGGACTCAGATACATATTATGCGCAATTTGATCTAAAGATATCTTACTTTCATAATTTTCATTCAAATAATTTATTATTTTTTTTACGGCATATTTCTTATTATAAGATTCAAAATTACAGCCAAGCTGGCTGCTGTCTTCCACCACCGTAATATCTCTTACAATCAACAGCAGAATCTGTATCAAATGGGCTTTCAGCATGAAATACTTCCCCACCTGGTTCGAGGAATTTTCCGCTATCATTTCATAGCAGTGCCTTGAGATCTCCTGTTTCGTATTGGTACTTGTATGAAGGATATATCCTCCGTCCCTTAGGATAATGGAATTCGGAGGCATATTCTTAAAATGGAAATCCGTAAATCCCGCAAAGAACTCAACTGTCGGCTCCTTGGGGTTCACTACTATGTTCTGATGCTTTACGCCCGGATTGCACATAATAACATCTCCGGCTGCCACCTCATATACGTTCCCCTCAACAAAATATTTCCCTTTACCGGATAATATATAAGTAAATTCTGTAAAATCATGATCATGATATATATCTTCTGTCAGCATCTTCTGCTTACTTGCAAAGAAAATGGTCGGATTAAAGTCATTATAGGTTATATCGAATTGCCGGCACATAATAGACCTCCTAATAATAAAACTAACCTAATTATATCACCTTTTAGCAAAAATGAAACATTTTTCGTGCTAAATTTTCTTTTGTTTGCACGAATACGCACAATTCAATATCACCATAATGTTCTGACTGTCATAATTCATATATATCTAGTCTTATTGTAGACTATGATGTCAAAGAATGACATAAGAAATTATTACTAAAAAACGGACAAATTACTTTTATATGGGAATTTTCTGTAAATAAATAAGCAAAAAAGAACTGTCCTATTTCATCCTGACAGTCATACAGACATAGAATGAAATAATGGACAGCTCTTTTTGAACGGTCTCCCTATTATTTGAAATAGTTTACGCCGGATTCAAAGATATATTGGTTCTGGTTTCCGAAGATGTTGATTGCGACTCCGTCGCCGCGCCGTTCCGAATGAGTCATCTTGCCAAGCACTCTTCCGTCCGGGCTGGTGATGCCTTCAATTGCATAGTAGGAACCGTTCGGATTGAAATCCTCATCCATAGTAGGATTACCGTTAAGGTCTACATACTGGGTTGCAATCTGCCCGCCGTCAATCAGTTTCTGTATCCACTCCTTACTTGCCGCGAATCGTCCTTCCCCGTGAGAAGCAGGGATCGCATATACACCTCCCAGCTCAGCCTTTAAAAGCCACGGTGATTTATTTGTAACTACCCTGGTATAAACGGATTTGGAAACATGGCGTCCGATATTATTGGTGGTTAGGGTCGGAGAATCCTCCTTTTGCGCTGTGATTTCTCCATACGGCACCAGACCTAATTTTATCAGTGCCTGGAATCCGTTGCAGATGCCGAGCGCCAGCCCGTCCCTGCTCTTTAGCAGGTTATTTACCGCTTCCTTTATCCTTTCGTTACGAAAGGCGGTAGCGATAAATTTACCGGAACCATCCGGTTCGTCACCTGCGGAAAATCCGCCGGGGAACATGAGAATCTGCGCCTCATTGATACCCTTCTCGAAGGCCTGTACGGATTCCCTGATATTCTCCGCATTCAGGTTTTTAAATACCACTGTTTCCACCCTGGCACCGGCAAGCTCGAATGCCCTCAGGGAATCGTATTCACAGTTGGTACCCGGGAACACGGGAATAAATACTTTAGGCTTCGCTACCTTATTCCTTGCGGTATAAACGGTCTTTGCATCATACACAAAGGCATCAATCTTCTTTTCCTCCACGCCGGAACGGGTCGGGAATACTTTCTCAAGTCTTCCTGTCCATGCGGCTAATGCTTCCTCCAAAGGAATTGAGATGCCGGCATACAGGAATTCGGCTTCCTCAAGCACCTCACCGACTTTCCGGAAAGATAATCCGGCAGCTTCCAGCTTCTTAAGGTCCTTCTCCGGTATCTCCGCAAGAACCGAACCATAATCCGGAGTAAATAACTCCGCTTCCGTTACCTCCTCCGAGATTCTTACGCCCAGCTTATTCCCGAATGCCATTTTGCTAACGGCCTCTGCAATGCCATATCCGCCCAGGGCGTATGCAGATGCAAACACATTCTCCTGATTAAGCTTATATATCGTTTCATAAAGCGGCATGAGCTGTCCGTATACGGGAAGATCATACTCATCCTTTTGAATACTGAATTTCACAAGGATATTCCCTGCCTTCTTTAACTCAGGAGTAATAATATCTCCGGTTTTGGCCATGTCTACGGCGAAAGAAACCAAGGTCGGAGGCACATCAATATCATTAAAGGTTCCGGACATACTGTCCTTCCCTCCAATAGAAGGCAGACCCAATTTCATCTGTGCATCATAAGCGCCTAATAAAGCGGTTAAAGGTTCTCCCCAGCGCTTTGCATCCGTCCCCAGTCTTCTGAAATATTCCTGGAAGGTAAAACGGATCTTTTTATAGTCGCCGCCTGCCGCCGCGATTTTAGCTACGGAAGAAAGGATTGCATAAACGGCGCCGTGGTAGGGGCTCCAGGAAGACAGATAAGGGTCATAGCCGTAGCTCATCATGGAAACGGTATCGCATTTACCGCTAAGTACCGGTAATTTGGCAGTCATTGTCTGGATCGGAGTCAGCTGGTATTTCCCGCCGTAAGGCATGGTAACGGTAGCCGCGCCGATAGAGCTGTCGAACATTTCCACAAGTCCCTTTTTGGAGCATACGTTCAGGTCCCTCAAGGTATCCAGCCATTTATGCTTAATATCCGTGATGTCCTCCGTATTTTTACGGAAGAAATTATCCTTGCTGTCCGGCAGCTTTATGAAGGCCTCCGCCTCCTGATGTGCGCCGTTTGTATTCAGAAAGGCTCTGGAAATATTTACGATCTCCTTATCCTTCCACAGCATTACCAGTCTTGGCTCTTTCGTAACCTTTGCGACAACAACTGCCTCAAGGTTCTCTTCCTCAGCAAAGGCAAGCATGCGCTCCACATCCTTTGCATCTACCACAACAGCCATTCTTTCCTGTGATTCCGAGATCGCCAGCTCCGTTCCGTCCAGACCTGCGTATTTCTTCGGAACCTTATCCAGATATATATGAAGCCCGTCTGCTAATTCCCCGATTGCAACCGATACACCGCCTGCACCAAAGTCATTGCATTTCTTTATTAAACTGCTTACCTCTTCCCTCCGGAACAGCCTTTGCAGCTTTCTCTCTGTAGGTGCGTTGCCTTTTTGCACCTCGGCTCCGCAGGTTTCGATGGACTGGGTCGTATGAACCTTGGAGGACCCGGTGGCACCGCCGATGCCGTCTCTTCCGGTTCTTCCACCCATAAGTATAATGATATCACCCGGATCGGAATTCTCGCGGATCACGTTCCTTCTCGGAGCGGCTCCCAGGACCGCACCAATCTCCATTCTCTTAGCAACATAGTTCGGATGATATATCTCATCCACCAGGCCGGTCGCCAGGCCGATCTGATTACCGTATGAGCTGTATCCGGCCGCCGCTCCCGTTACGATCTTTCTCTGCGGCAGCTTGCCCTTAAGCGTATCCTTTAAGGATATGGTCGGGTCTGCCGCACCGGTGACACGCATTGCCTGATATACATAACCTCTGCCCGAAAGCGGGTCACGGATTGCTCCGCCCAGACAGGTAGCCGCACCGCCGAAAGGCTCTATTTCCGTCGGATGGTTATGCGTTTCGTTTTTAAAGAATACAAGCCATTCCTCCGTCTTTCCGTCAATCTCTACCGGAACCACGATGGAGCAGGCATTGATTTCATCCGAAACCTCCATATCCTCCAGCCTGCCCTCGGATTTCAGCTTTTTCATCGCCATCAGTGCAATATCCATTAAGGAGATGTATTTGTCCTTTCTTCCTTTATATAAAACATTGCGGTCGTTAAGATACTGTTCATAAGCTGCCTTAATCGGAGCCTTATAGTAGCCCTCCTCAAACTTAATATCCTTTAGCTCGGTTAAAAAGGTGGTATGCCGGCAATGATCCGACCAATACGTATCCAGTACGCGGATCTCCGTCACGGACGGATCCCGTTTTTCCTCATCCCTAAAATAGTTCTGAATATGCTTGAAATCCTGGAAGGTCATAGCCAGATTAAGGGAAGCATATAATTCCTCTAAATCCTTTTCCGGCATTGCAGTAAATTCTTCGAATGAAGCCACATCAGCCGGCTCCTCAAAGACAGTCTCCAGGGTCTTTGGTTTCTGCCCGTCCGCCTCCCTGGAATCCACCGGATTAATGCAATATGCTTTGATTTTTTCAAACTCTTCGTCACTGATGCTTCCGGTCAGCACGTAAGTAGTTGCAGACCGGATAATCGGTTCCTCATTCTCGTTCAGAAGCTTTACGCATTGCTCGGCGGAATCCGCTCTCTGGTCAAATTGGCCGGGCAGATATTCTACCGTAAAGATTCTGTCCTCCGCATGATGCGGAAATGTTTCCTCATACAATATATCAACCGGCGGTTCGGAAAAGACCGTACCAAGTGCTCTGCCGTAAGTATCCGCACTGATATTCTCTGCATCGTAGCGTATCAAAACCCTGACCTGTCCCAGCTGCTTCATATCAAGATAGCTTCTTAATTCTTCCTGCAATTCCTTTGCCCTGACTGCATAAGGCTGCCTTTTTTCCACATAAATTCTCTTCACGCGTTCGTTCATCATACCCGCTCCTTTATACAAGCGGCATTCGTTAGCCGAAGTGCCGCTGTTGTAATCTGTAGTAATACAATTCTTACTATATATTATATCATAACATTTTTATAAATAAAATTAATATATATTAAGCTATTAATAAGTATGCCTAATGCTTTTCGGTGTTTCTATCTATACAAATTATCTGAAGTGTTGTAAAATACGATTTATACAGAAAAACATTTTCAACCATTTTATTCAGGCCTATTCAATCTTTTGAATTGGTCATTAAAAAATCGAAAGGCACGGGTGTTATTATGAAGATAACTTATATCCATCACAGCTGCTTTAGCGTGGAAATTGACGATCTTGTAATGATCTTCGACTATTATAGGGGCAGCCTTCCGGAATTCGATCCCGGCAAACAGATTTTCGTATTTGCCAGTCATAAGCACGGCGACCATTTTAATAAATGCATCTTTGACCTGGTGAAGGTTTATCCGAATATCACCTTCCTCCTGTCAAATGATATCCGGATGAATGAAGCCTATATGGACCGAATTCAGATACCGCCTGCGGCAAGACAGAACATTATCTATACCCGCGGGAATGAAAGTCTGAAGCTGCCGTCTCTGACCGTTGAAACTCTCTCTTCGACCGATGAAGGTGTTGCCTTTATCGTAACGGCCAGAGGCAGGATGCTTTACCATGCGGGCGATATGAACTGGTGGACCTGGCCCGAAGATACGGAGAAGGAATACAAGGACATGACACAGCGTTTCCTGAATGAAATGGAAAAGCTGGAAGGCAGGCATTTTGATGCCGCATTTGTTCCGTTGGATCCGCGGCAGGAAGACCGTTTCTGGTGGGGCTTTCATCATTTTATGAAAATAACCGATACCGACAGGGTATTCCCAATGCACTTCCAAATGGATTATTCCATAATCTGCAGATTAAAAGGTATGAAGGAAGTGAAAGAATATGCCGATAAAGTTATGGAGATAACAGAAGAGGGACAACAGTTTACTTTATAATAAGAGAAAGGAATGCCACATATGGATTCTTACAGCCTTTATTTGTGGCAATAACATATCTGCACACAGATATGTTATGCAATGGGTATAAAAATGAAATTCACATTTGCTCACAATAATCTTAATGTTTTAAATCTGGATGCTTCTGTAAAATTTTATGAGGAAGCGCTTGGCCTTAAGGTCGTCAAACAGAAAAACGCAGCCGACGGCAGCTTTACGCTGGCCTTCTTGGGAGACGGCGAAACGAATCATCTGCTGGAGCTTACCTGGTTAAGAGACAGGGAAACACCTTATGATCTCGGCGATAATGAGATACATCTGGCCTTTTCGGTAGAGGATTTTGATGCTGCGTTAAAAAAGCACAGGGATATGAACTGTGTATGTTATGAGAATCCGGATATGGGAATCTATTTTATCAGCGACCCGGACGGATACTGGCTGGAAATTGTTCCAAAAAGATAATAGCTGTGAAATAAGTGTATGCGGAAAGTCGGTTTAAGTCCGCTTCTTGGCAGCGTCGGAGAAAGGAAGGATATGATTCATGGATATTAATTACGAGCTTTACAAGGTATTCTATTATGTAGCAAAAACCCTCAGCTTCTCTGAGGCTGCCTCATCGCTTTTTATCTCACAGTCTGCCGTAAGCCAGTCTATTAAAGTATTGGAAACCCGGCTTAACCAGAACCTTTTCATCCGCAGCACAAAGAAGGTCTCTCTGACAAAAGAAGGGGAACTGCTCTTTAAGCACATAGAGCCTGCTATTAATCTGATCAACCGCGGCGAAAACCAGCTTCTTGAAGCCGCCGCCCTTGGGGAAAGTCAGCTGAGACTTGGCGCCAGTGATACGATATGCCGTTATTACCTGGTGCCTTTCCTGAAAGCCTTTCATATTAAGTTTCCGGATGTCCACATCAAGGTAACCAACGGAACTTCAATGCAATGCGCCAAAATGCTGGAAGCGAACCAGGTGGATATCATCGTTACAAACTCGCCGAATTCAGCCTTAATAAACAGTATGCATATTCAGCCGATACTGGAATTTAACGATGTTTTTATATGCAATCCGGAATTCTATCCCCTGGAAGGTAAAACGGTAACTTTGGAAAAGCTGCAGAATTACCCGATTCTGATGCTGACAAAATATTCTACTACCAGTGAGTTCCTGCACAATTTGTTTTTGCAGCACTCCCTGGATTTGGTGCCGGCTATTGAACTAAGCAGCAATGACTTGCTGATTGATTTGGCAAAAATCGGGCTTGGCATTGCATTCGTTCCCGATTTTTGCCTGAATGAGATACAGACAAATCTTGTTATAATCAATACGGCGCAACCCCTTCCTTCAAGAAAACTAGTTGCTGCCTATAACGAAAATATTCCACTTTCCTCCGCCTCAAAGTATTTCATTGAACAGCTGGCACAGTAAAGGGAACTTAGTTACTATTCAGCCTTACGGCTTCATAGTAACCACAGGCTGAATAGTAATGGAACTAATTTCCTTTACTGCTTAACGGATTGCTTCTTTCTTCAAAAAATGCTCCGTTATCCGGATTACATTCGGTCGGCGGTTCATAAGCGGGTTTAATAATTGCGCCTGAACCGGTCGGAATCTTACGTTCACCTTTCGAAACAGATTTCTCTTCCGATGTAATCTTAATCCCGTTCGTTTCGCTTTTACCTTTCATAATATCCTCTTTCCTGCGTATTCAGCCTGCTGCGGGCTGAATCCTATATGCGTTCACCAATCACTGCATTCTTATTATGTTACTATTCAGCCTTACTATTCCACAATCCAGACGATATTATATTATTTTTTAATTATTTTTTTTCAGCTGCTTGGCGGTAATACCTGTAACCGTAAGCCTGAAAACCGTAACCGCTTTCAGGTAATTCTCATTATATTCGAATTCACCCGCATCCGAATACTGTCTCATAAGGATATCGAGTCCGTTTCTTTTTTGGTCCTCCGGCAGTATCTCAATCACACCCTGCCCGATTACACTTTCATATTCCATCGTATAATCACAGGCTTTTTCGCCGGTAATTAATTTATGAGCGCAATCCATTTCAAAACCGACCTTATTGTTTTCCTTTATTAAGGAAAGCTTTTTCCCTTCCGATGCACAATGAAAATACAGGTTAAATACATTATCCTTATACTCCATTCCAAAATTCATTGGTACGACATACGGATATTCCCCGTCAAAGAATGCAATTCTGCAAACCTCGCATTGCTTTATGACGGCTGCAATCTTATCCGGCTCCGTTATCTCTCTGTCTTTTCTTCTCATTTCTTTTTTCCTCCCATGTTGTATAATTTTTAATTTGTATGCAGGCGAAACAGGCAGCTTTTAAAATCATCCCTCATTAAGCTGTTGGGAACATTGATTCCATAATTCATCAGCTGTTCACCGCTCACCGAATCTTCTCCATTAATGCTGTACCGGTAATCCGGTTTCAATCCGGCCAGGCAAAAACGCAGCAGCGCATCGTTCGGTGTAGTTAATATCTTATAAAAGAATACCGCCGCCTCTTTCCTGTCTTCAGATACATACATCCAGGCGGTGCAGCTTCCTTCGAAAGGGCTTAGCAAACGGTAGAATTCCCCATACTGTATCAGTCCTCTCATCTCTTTATAAACTCTTACCTGCTGCCTTACCTCTCCCTTTTCTTCCTCCGTCATCCTGGTGACATCCAGCTCATAGCCGAAATTTGCAGCCATTGCCACATGCCCGCGGAATTCCAGCGAGGTGCTCCTGCCTGTCTGGTGGTTCGGAACAGCAGATACATGGGCAGTCATGGCACTTGACGGATAAACCAGGCTGGTACCGTATTGGATCTTTAACCGTTCGACACCGTCGGTATCGTCACTTGTCCAGTTTTGCGGCATATAGTACAGGATTCCGGGATCAAAACGTCCGCCTCCTCCGGAACAGCTTTCAAACAGGACATCCGGATAACTTGAAGTAATTATCTCCATTACACGGTACAGCCCCAGCATATAGCGGTGTGCCGTCTCCATCTGACGCTCCGCGGGAAGCATGGCAGAACCGATCTCCGACATGTTGCGGTTCATGTCCCATTTCACATAGGATATACCGGCACCGGATAACACCTCCGATATCATTCCGATTACCGCATCCTGAACATCCCGTCTGGAGTAATCCAGGATAAGCTGATTCCTGCCAAGGGAACGGTGGCGGTCCGGTACATGCAGGCACCAGTCCGGATGGGCCCGGTACAAATCGCTGTCGGGTGAAACCATCTCGGGTTCAAACCATAATCCGAATTTCATTCCGTATTCATTCACGGCATCCGCCAAAGCTTTCAGACCATTCGGAAGCTTATTCCTGTCCACATACCAGTCTCCCAGGCTGCAGTTATCGGAATTACGCTTTCCAAACCAGCCGTCATCCAGAACAAAAAGCTCGATTCCAAGACAAGCGGCCTGTTTCGCAATCTCCTTTAACTTAGTCTCGTTAAAATCAAAATAGGTTGCCTCCCAGTTATTGATTACGACCGGTCTTAGGGCATTCCTGAAATTACCCCTTGCCAGCCGGTTTCTATATAGCCGGTGATAGGTTCCGGACATTTCACCGATACCTTTCCCCGAATATACCATTACCGTTTCGGGAGTCTGAAAAGCTTCCCCTCCCTCCAGCAGCCATTCAAAATCAAACGGGTTAACTCCCATTACTACCCGGGTAGTTTTAAACTGATCCACTTCCGCACTTGCAAGGAAATTACCGCTGTATACCAGACTGAAGCCGTAAGCTTCCCCATTCGTCTCGGTTGCATCCTTACTTAATAAGGCTATGAACGGATTCTCGGAATGACCGCTGGCACCCCGCCTGCTTTCAACCGACTGCGTTCCGCTTACCAGCGGTCTTCTTACCATATGCCTTTCCCTAGCCCAGCTGCCCGACAGGCTCAGAAGGTCAAAGTCGGAATGATCGAAGTCCACACTCATACTGAAAGCCCTGAGAAGTTTTATCCCGGCGCTTCCTTCATTGATCAGTCTGGCGGAACGGATCACCGTGTCATAATCCCTCATGACGGTATAAGACAGTATCACCTTAAAATGAATCTGTTTATCGGTCAGGGTAATAAGCAGGGTATCCGCTTCCCCTTCCTCCTCGGTATAAACAGCCGGAAGTCCCTCCAGCCTCGGTTTCCCGGATATTATCTCATAGGAATCATAGCTTAAGTCGGAAATCCGTGTCCCGTTTTCAAGCCGGATCTGATACGCCGGGTTACGAAGATCCGTATTGCCGTAAGACGGATATTCATTCGGGCTGCAATCCGGCGAATACGTGGGATCCACTCCGGATACCGCACTAAAGGACACCCGCTCCGCATAATTCTCCATATGCATTATAACCGGACTGTTGATTTTTCTTCCCCAGTATATATGCGACAGATATTTTCCTTTTACGATTTTAATGATATACGTAGAATTCTTTGCCTGTAACAGAAAGCTTTCCTGTGCCTTATCAAATGTAATACTCATAATTCTTCTCCTATTGCTGATCTTCCACCATGCTATCATGAATTTGCCGTTACTTTAATTGCATTGTATCACAGGCACGCAAAAAAGAAAATTGATTATTTTATTTTGTAAATGTGCAGAATAAGTGAGTTCCAGGCAAAGTATTTTTTGAACTTTAAATTACTTTTGCTGTCATCAGAGCGAGTAAAATCACAGGTTAAAAATAAATCGCCATAAATTATTATAAAATTAAAGGGATATGGCATGTAAATATAGCACATTTACACATATCTCCATTTTTTACAACAGTAGAAATGGGGAACAGGTTGGTAGAAGGATAGCGGTCGGCAAAGAAGCTGTTTCGATAAGCATTTGCAGGTTACGTGCAATTCTTAGGTATCGAGTGAATGGTCAAATCAGACGTGCGACAATTCGCACGAGCGCAAATGTGTGACGAACGAAATACAGAGAGAAGCTACTGTGTAGGTTTTCTCTGTATTTCGCGAGGAGTTTTTGCGCGTTCTGATTGGTTCAAGTGAGCGAGATACCTTAGAAGTGCCAGTAATCCTGCATTCTGCTTATCGAAACAGCTTCCTGCCGACCGCTATCCTTCCACTAACCGTCTCTAGAATCGTATAGCAAAAATAATTCCTTCTGCTTTCGTATTGACTTATAGTGAAAATAGTTTAAAATAGTAAATACGTGTGAGTATGATAATTTATGAAGAACGAAACTAAACGGAGGAATCGAAGTGAAGAAATCAAGAAAGGCAGTGTCTCTCTTATTGGCATTAATCATGGCAATCGGACTGACCTTTACAACAGGCTGCAGTAAAAAAGCAGACCCGGCAAAAACCATTATATTAACCGTAGGTGATCATGACATTTATCTGAACGAAGCAATGTTTTACATCTACAATGTGGAAGCCGCCGGGGCTTATTACGATCAGAGCTACCGCCAATATTACGGTACAAGCTATTGGGATATTGAGCAGGACGGCATAACCATGCGCGAGAAGACAAAGCAATACGTTATTGATACCTTAGTAATGTACGAAATTCTCTACGAAAAAGCTCTTGCCGACGGCTTAAAACTGACTGATGAGGAACAAACCGCGAACCAGACCAAGGTTGACCAAATGCTGGCCGCACTTACTGACGAACAGCTGAAAACAACAGGCTTTACCAAAGAATCTTTACTAAAAGTAAACGAGAAGGTTGTGGTCGGAGAAAAGTACTATAACAAATTAGTAGACACCTTTGACATTGACGACCAGGCCATAAAAGACACCGTAAATAAGGATGATTATAAAGAATACAAGACCGAATACCTGTTTGTTCCCACCGCTAAATATGATGAAAGCTACAATGTAGTTCAGTTGTCCGATGAAGAAAAAACGACAGCCAAGAATTCCATTAATGCGGCATTGAAAGAGGTAAAAGCCGGTAAAGAATTTTCTGAAATTATAAAAAATGACGAAACACTGACTACCAATACGAGAGATTTCGTATCCGGTGACAGTACTACGGAAAAGCCTTATCAGGATGCCGCAGCGGCTTTGGGGAAAGGTGAATTCACCAGCAGCCCGGTGCAAACAGATTACGGCTACTACATTATTAAAATGGTTGATAATGAAGCAACCGACCGTTACGACAGTGCCGTCACAGATGCGATTACAAAGGCCGAAACCGATAAATTTACAACAGAATTTGAAAAAATCAAGAAGGATTATAACATTACGGTAAACGATAAGGTTTGGGATACCATTGTTATGGGAGAAACAACCATAGCGAAAACTTCCGATAGCAGCAATACGGGCAGTTCCGGTACAAAGGATTCCGGCAATACCGGTTCAGATACTTCCGATTCCAACACCACAGAATCAAAATAACAACAAAGACGGAGCCGTTATAAAAACTCCGTCTTTCTTTTTAACCTATCATCCCGCATAAATACACCGTTACGATTGCTGCAATCGCCACTACTACCAGGCTTTTTCCCCTGTATGCCAGAAACAGGGCGGCAAGGGTACCCATGACTGCCGTAAAGGTATTGCCGGTGGAATAAAAGATCTCGGGGAAGGTCAGTGCTCCCAATACGGCATACGGGACATACCGAAGGAATGATTTGATATAAACGGATTTAATTTCCCTTCGGAATAAGGATACCGGGAGAGCACGCGGAATATAGGTGACCAGAGCCATTAACAAAACAGCCGTGACTTCTTTACCCATGACTAAACCTCTCCTCTTCTTCGTCTTCTGCCGGGAATAGCAAAGCCCCGATCCCTGCCCCCAGGATGGTGGCAATAATAATTCGGAAACCGGAAGATATGCTCTGGAATAAAGGCAGGTATTTTAACAGGCACACGATGACCACCGAAATTATAACAATTACCAGCACGGCTTTTGATTTCCTGGCCGGAGGCACAATAATCGCAATAAACATACCATATAACGCAATACCCATTGCATTCCCGAGGCTTTCCGGGAGGCTTGAGCATATGGCCGCGCCCATTGCCGTCCCCGTCGTCCATCCGATGACCGGTCCGGTGATCAGCCCAAGCAGATAGGCAAACGACAGCCGGCCCTGCTCCATGGATGCAACCGAAAAGGTTTCATCCGTTATCGCATATGCGAAGATCAGCCTCTGATATAAAGGGATCTTTGTCTCAATCTTCTGGGATATGGATAAAGACATCAGCATGTAGCGAATGTTAATGATAAATGTCGTCAGCGTAACCTCCAGGTAACCGGCTCCGCCAAGGATCAGGCTGGTTCCGGCGAACTGTCCCGCCGATGTTAAATTGGTTACCGATATGAATATTGCCAGCCATACCGGCAGTCCGCCGGTAACAGCCATAAGCCCAAAGGTAAAGGAAACAGGTACATAACCCAGCGCTATCGGCAGCCCTCGCTTCAAGCCGTAAATAAAATCTTTTCTTTTCCCGCAATAAGTATCCATAACAGCTCCTTAATAAATGACCGCAAGAAAAGAGGCTGTTTCAAAACTCATACTTATGGCAAATTTCATATTAAATATGAGTTTTTAAACAGCAGCTCCTCTACTTGCTTTAGAGCATTTGCTCTTGAACAGCACCGGTCTTCTTTGTCCGAGCTGTTCCTGATAAACTTCTTTGAATCCCTCATAACATCCGGAAACCAATTACTATGATTATAACACTTTACCGCAGGAAAAGAAAGCCTTTTAACTTTCCGGCTGCTTCAATTCGCAAAGGATTGTCCCGGCCGTTGAACCCGTTCCGGAGTCCGGTATGATAAAGGTTCCCGTTCCGTCTGTTTCAATTTCCGCACCGTCTGCAAAGGCAATATTCCGGATGCCATGAAGATATATCCGGTAGGGCTTTAGTTCACCTGTCCTTTCGGACTTTATAATGATTCTGCTGCCTTTCCGGCATACGGATACGGCAAGCTCCTTAACGGCATTTGTATTATAAACCTCTGTCTTTGCTGTTTCCCCCTCTGCCAGACTGAATACCTTTAATGTAACATCCTTAACGTAGTCATATTCCGTACCGGTATCAACCGCGCCTACCGCAATAATGGAATTCTCTTTCACCAGGCACGGCAGGCTGAGATAATCATGATGCTCCCTGATCCATCTGCCTCCGGCAACCTGCTCACCGGTCAGGAAATTTGTCCAGTTCCCTTCCGGCAAATAGTATTCTGCCGTGCCTTCCTCATTAAATATCGGCGCTACCAGCAGGCTGTCACCGAACATATACTGTCTGTCAAGGTACCGGCAGGTAGGATCCTCCTGAAACTCCAGAACCATGCTCCTCATAACCGGAATACCGCTCCTGTGCGTTTCTATCGCGTTCCGGTACAGGTATGGCATCAGGGATGCCTTCAATCTTGAAAAGAACCGGACTACATCGACCGCTTCCTCATCATATGCCCAGGGTACGCGGTAGGATGAACTTCCATGCAGCCTGGAATGTGAAGACATCAAGCCAAACGCCACCCAGCGCTTGTACACATCAGGAGTCGAGGTATCCTCAAAACCGCCGATGTCATGGCTCCAGAAACCAAATCCCGACATTGTTAGGGATAATCCTCCCCTTAGGCTTTCCGACATGGACTCATAATCGGACCAGCAGTCTCCGCCCCAATGAACGGGGAATTTCTGGCCGCCGACGGTTGCACTTCGCGCAAACAGCACCGCGTTGCCTGTTCCGCGTTTCCTCTCAAGCAGCCGGAATACGGTTTTATTGTACAGATAGGTATAATAGTTATGCATCTTTACCGGGTTCGAACCATTGTAATAAACTACATCTTCGACAGGAATCCTCTCGCCGAAATCCGTCTTGAAACAGTCGACACCCATGTCCAGCAACGTCTCTAATTTCGATGTATACCATTCACAGGCAGCGGGGTTGGTAAAGTCAACCAAAGCCATCCCGGGCTGCCACATATCCCATTGCCACACGTCTCCGTTCTTTCTCTTTAGAAAATATCCATTCTGCATACCCTCCTCAAACAGCACGGATTCCTGTGCAATATAGGAATTAATCCAAACACATATCTTTAAGCCCTTCCCTTTCAGGCGTCTTATCATACCGGCAGGGTCCGGGAACACCTCACTGTCCCAGGTTAAATCGCACCAGTGAAAGCCCTTCATCCAGAAACAATCGAAATGGAACACACTTAAGGGTATCCCTCTTTCAGCCATTCCGTCAACAAATTCGGTCACGGTTGATTCATCATAGCTTGTGGTAAAAGAGGTGGACAGCCATAATCCGAATGTCCAGGGGGCGGGAAGAGCCGGCTTGCCGGTTAAATCCGTATATCTTGCGATAACCGATTTCATATCCGGTCCGTTAATGATATAATAATCCAGCATCTCTCCCTGAACTGAGAATGCAACCTTTTTGACCATCTCCGTGCTTACCTCGAAGGATACCCTTTCCGGATGGTTTACGAATACCCCATAGCCTCTGTTCGACAGATAAAAGGGAATATTCTTATAGGACTGTTCCGTCGATGTACCGCCGTCCTCATTCCATATATCAACGGTCTGGCCGTTCTTTACAAATGGAGTAAAACGTTCGCCGAGACCATAAATGAGCTCCCCTACGGATAGACTGAGCTGTTCTCTCATGTAAGCATCCCTGTTATCCGCCTCATAGGCAAGTCCCGTAAAATTCGTTTTCACATACCCCGGCCTGCCGGTTGTCAGCCTGTAACTGTCCCGGCTGAACAAAATAGCGGCATTCTCCTTGTCTACCGAAAGATTTAAGGTACCGTTTGAAATCCTGTAAAGGCTGTCGGTTTCCTCGATCCCAAGCACGGTATCCGTATCCTCATTAAGCTCAAAACAAGGACCGTGATCCACCGCCCCGATATAATGGTACACCCGGACACGAAGCACTTCCGGCATCGGTGCGGATACCTTTACCGTCAGGTTCACTCCTCCGAGCGTATCGCCCCTGTGCCGTATCCTGTGTGTCGGCATACAGAAACTGATACTGTTCCTGTTCCTTTTTGCTTCATATACCTCAACCGGATTAAAGCTCTCTGTTCCGGGCTTTTGCAGCCAACATCCGTTACTGAATTTCATAGTTTTGCTCC
>JAEWSD010000140.1 GCA_023398615.1 Bacillota bacterium | reverse complement strand
CCTTTACTGATAAGAAGCTGATGGAGGTCGATCACGCCGTTATTAAATGTCGCCGCACATGCACACAGGTAAAGGTCCCACATTCTTGCAAATTCAGTCCCCATCATAGTTTCTATTTCTGTCCGGTGCCCGTTAAAGTTTTTATCCCAGTGCAGCAGTGTCCTGTTATAATGTCTTCGCAGGCTTTCGGTATCCAGGGTGTAGAAATTATAATCCGAGCATAAATTGATGATTTCTCTGAGGCTCGGAACCATTCCTCCCGGGAAAATATATTTTTTGATCCAGGCATCTCCCGGATATTCCTTCAACGCACTGATAAAATGCAGCAGGAACAGTCCCTGCGGCTTTAGTACGGAATTCACACAGGACAAAAACAGGCTATAGTTATCCCTGCCGACATGCTCGATCATTCCGACGCTGACAACCCGGTCAAATCTCAATTCCCGTTTCGGCAGATCACGATAATCCATCAGTTCAACGCTTAGCTTGTCTGTGAGTCCTTCCTCTTCTATCTTCCGGCGGAAGCTGTTATATTGTTCCTTGCTAAGTGTAATGCCCTTCCCCGTGACACCATATTCCTTTGCGGCCCGGATAAGCAGGCTGCCCCAGCCGCATCCGATATCAAGAAGCTCCATGCCCGGTTTTAAATATAGTTTTTTCAGGATTCTTTCCATTTTATTATTCTGTGCTTCGAAAAGAGTATCGCTATCCTTTGTAAAGTATGCGCAGGAATAATTCATTGACTCATCAAGCCAAAGCCTGTAGAAATCGTTCCCTATGTCATAATGAGAAGACACTTCCTGCTTTTGATTTTTCTTAGAGCTTGAGGTGAAAATCAGTTTTTTTAATACCTTTTTATCCGTATGAAACTTTCCAAGCTGGCCAAGAAAGCAATTCAGCGCATGGTACAAATCACCTTCTATCTCAAGATCACCTTTCATATAGGCCTCACCCAAAGCAAGTGATGTGCTTGTCATTAAGTCCTTAACCGATAATTCTTTGTTGAATTTGACCGTAAACATCGGGGCTCCGCCGCCGATAATATGTTCTTTTCCATTCAGTATTACCCGAAACGGATTCTCATCAAATTTGCTTAAAAATTCAATCATTAAGTTATCTGCAATCATATTAGTCTGCCTCCTAACTGCAGTCATCAACGAAACATGTCTCTTTTACAAATCCTCATTACCGCCCATGAATTTTATTAATTCTTCGTAGCGGTCTTCCGCTGTTTGATACCCATGATAATAGTAATCATCCAGCTTCTTTGCGTCTTTTTCCAATCTTTTTACCGCCTTTTGCTCAGGAATAATTACCAGCGCCTTTCCTTCTTTCGTATACTTTTCCAATAATTTCAATTTTTCCCGATACATTTCAGGCCTGTTATAGATTGTCTTTAACAGATTGGGATAGCTTCTGTACTTTCTATCATATAAGATATGTATGTTCTTAGGAATTCCGGGAATATAACCTTTGTTATGCGTTAATATAACTACTATTTTATCACAGCCCTCCCGAAAGGCTCTTTCTATCGGGATAGAATCCGCAAGTCCGCCGTCCAGATAGTATTCGCCGTTAACCTTTACCATGTCCGCCAGTAACGGTATGCTGCTGGATGCCTTCCCTATCAAAAGCAGCCTTTTCTCATCTTCCTTTTCCACCATGTACTCTGCTTCACCCGTTCGGCAATTCGTCACCACGATTTCATTTACGATAGGTGACTTAAAGTATGTTTGCATATCAAACGGGAACTGCTTATACGGATATTCTTCGAAAACCCTGTTCAAATCAAAAATATGCCCCGTTTTTATCAGCCTGCTCAGCCCAAAGTACCGATCCCGCTTATTCTGAGGATTCATGCACCTTCTGGTTCTCTCGTATTGATCTGATAAATAATCATATGCGTTGCAGGTGCCCGCCGAAACGCTCACCACATAAGGGAAATAGACTCCTTTTTGCATCCAGCAGTCCAGAATCCCCGCCGTGAATATTCCTTTACATGCACCGCCTTCTAAAACTAATCCTGTTTTCACTCCATCACCTCTATTTCAATATAGCCCGGGCAGGCTGTTCTTTACCAGCATCTGCATAAGAATACTTTCATCCTGACTGTTTCCTCACCAGCTTTTCCAGCAGAGATTAAATAAGGTGTTTTACCATAATTTACATGATAAAACACCTTACATTAATTATAGTTCAAAAAATGTAAAAATCAAACCTTAATTTAAATAAAGATAATACGTTACAGTTCAGCCTATGATTCCGGTAATACGATCACTCACCGGACCACTGTGCCGCAAACACTCCGGAATATTCGATCGGCATGTATAATTCGAAGAATTCCTCAAGATCGGCCTGAGGGTCCAGATCGGATAATTCCTCCGGCCAGAGCATCTTAGCCATTGATTCGATCACGCTGAAACAGAACGGATATATAGTTGCATTGAAATGAACACAATAGAGCCTTTTATTCTTAATTGCAGCAAGGTCCTTCCAGCCGGCACGCTGGTCCACATACTCCCGGAGATGGCCTGCGGCCTGCTTTTCGGTTACAAAATATCCAAGCCGCATGATATCCGAAGTCTGATCCCAATTGGAGCCGCCGATAACAATGACATCCGGGTCCCTGGTCAGTACGATCTCAGGGTCAAGCTCCTCAAAATCATGCCCGATACCGATATTATCAGCACCGAGAATATCCCACAGATAACCCCATCCGCCCGATGTATCGGCCCTGGTTGCACCAAGCTCGCTTGGAATGGTATTGCCGCATTCAAAATAAAGAGCAGGACGGTCGGCGCCTTCCTCCAAAAATGTGTTGACGCGGTTTATAACAGAGTCAATCTTACCTCTCGCATAGGATACCATAGCATCCGTATGTTCCTCGACTCCAAAAATTTCTCCCAGCAGTTTCATACTGTCAAGCGGTCCGTATAAACCGTCAAAGTCCAGGAAAAATACGGGAAGCCCAGCTTCTATCATTTTTTGAATGCATTTTTTATCTTTGAAATATTTATCGCAGATTATGATGTCCGGACTAAGCTGCAGCATTGTTTCGACACTGATGCCATCATCATAAATACTGCCGATATTCTGAAGCTTACTTAAATCATAGATTTCGGAAAATTTATTATAGTTATCACAGTCGTTTTCCTTAACATCCATACCAAGAGAAATAACCTTATCCTCAAACTCATCGCCAAGAATAGCTGCCAGCAGGTTCAGCTCCATATAGCGGACACAGACAATATTCCGGATGTCTGCGGACAGCTCCACCTCACGTCCTGTCATGTCGGTATAAATCTTTGTCGTTGAAGTATCCTCTAAGGTATCCCGGACCGGTTCCTGTGTAACGGTATTGTCGGCAGCTACGGACATTCCGGCAGCTTCTCCTGCTGCCGAACTGTCTGTTTTTGAACAGCCCGACAAGGACAGGGTTAATAGAATGAGTGTTAACAGACAGCCTAATGCATATTTCATTCTTTTTTTCATAATCAATCCTCCATTTTAAGGTATTTTTCGGCCGGTATCGGTAAAAACAGGCACTTACTTTGTGATTCCAATGAATTCCGCAACCAGCTTCCCGTTTTGTCCGGTGTGGACTTCACTGTCGATTTTATATATATCGCTAAGCATTTGGGGGGTAATAACCTCCTTAGGGGAGCCCTGGGAATATATCTCCCCGTCCTTCATGATTAAAATATGGTCCGCATACCGGGCGGCTAGGTTTATATCGTGCATGACAATAATGGTGACAATGCTCTGCTTCCTCGTCAGGTGTGCAACCTGATCCAGCAGGGAAAACTGGCGATGCACATCAAGGTTGTTAAGAGGCTCATCCAGTATGAGAATCTTCGGACTTTTGACAATGGCCTGCGCCAGAGATACCATCTGCAGCTGGCCTCCGCTTAATTCGCAGATTCTGCGCCGTGACAGCTCCGTAAGTTCAAGCTTCTCAATGATATACTCCACCGTTTTCTCCTGTTCACAGGTTACATGGAAAGAAAGAGAATGAATTAATCCCAGAAGAATTGCTTCAAAAACGGTGATGGAAGCATCGCTTTGCGTCGACTGCGGCAGATAGCTCAGCTTACTCCTGAAAAAATCCTTATCGGAAGCGCTAACCTTTCTGTTCTTATAAAGCATGGTACCGTTCCATCGGAACAGATTGGTCAGGCATTTCATCAGAGTAGATTTTCCGGAACCGTTAGGACCCAGGATTGCGGTAATGTTGTTGCCGAATTCTGCGTTGATATGTTTGATTCCAAATTTCCCGGAATAGGAGAAATTTAAATCCTCAATAATCAGGCTCATACGATATCATCCTTTCTTTTGCAATATCAGGATCAGCAGGAAGGGAATGCCGATGATATTTGTTATTATGGATAAGGGCAGGGATACCCCGGATAATTCCACCTTTGATAAAATATTGGATACGGTGAGCATGAGGGCGCCGGTAATTAAGGAGGCCGGAATAAAAAAACGCTGCTCTTCCCCTATGATCCGTTTCGCGACATAAGGAGCTACCAGGCCGACAAAACCAATAGTACCTACAAAGCACACCGATATGGCGGTAATGAGGGAGGCCAAAATCAACACCCTGGTTCTTAATTTATCCACGTTGATACCCAATGCCTTGGCGGTGGAATCACCCATACAGAGGGAGGTAAGTTTCCATGCTTCCCGAAACAGTATGGGGGCAGTTACCGTTAATACGGCCAATACAATAATGTCCTCGACCCAGGTCGCACCTACAACAGAGCCCTGCGACCAGTTCGTAATCCCGCGAAGCACCTCATCGGGCACATAATAGGTGAAGATAGAATTAAGTGCGGTAAACAGGAAATTGATAGCTATTCCCGCAAGAATAATGGTTGCCCGCTCCTTTTTGGCTTTCCCGATCAGATAGATCAGCAGGGAAGAGCCAAGGGAGAATCCAAAAGCAAAAAGCGGAATCACAAAATTTTGCACATTTTGAGGCAGGACGGAATATCCGATTACCAGGGCAAGTGCCGCACCAAAGGAGGCTGCGGAGGATATCCCAAGGGTATAGGGGCTCGCAAGGGAGTTGTTAAGTATCGTCTGCATCTCCATACCCGCAATAGCAAGTCCCGCGCCTACCAGGATCACCATAACAGATACCGGGAGCCGTATGGTCCAGACGATAATATGTATTTTTTCCTCCGCACTTTCCGGGTGAAAAATTGTCTGCAGGACGGTGGAGAAGCTTAATTTTGCCGGACCGTAGGATATATCGAAGAGAAAGAGAACGATAAGCAAGGCCAGCATGGCAACGAGCGAAAGCTGCTTTTGCATCGTGATCATCTTATACTGGCGTTTCGCTTTTTCCTCCGCAGGCATTGCCTGAGCAATTGTTATTTCCTGTTTCATGATTGATTACTCCTTTCAAAACCTTCCTATATCACTTCAGCTTCTTTTCAGCCACATATAATCCCACATCTTTCTGCTTGCATCATGCTTTGCCGACACCGACGGAGCCATGTAGTCTAAAAGTTTACCGGAAAGAAGCTTACTCCGGCTGTTCGCAAAGCTCCGCTGCTTTTTGATCCATTGGATATAATCCTGCACCAGGCTTTGAAAGTCCGAAAGATTAAGCGGAAGAGCACCCGGGGGTTCGACGTAGAATGCCTGCCCTGCTTCGCTTTGAAAGCAATCACTTCCCAGCAGATAATCGGCATCGGACAGTATGCGGTGTACCAAACCGCCCGGAGGATTGATATAAAACCTTGCCTTAAGCTTTCTCTCATTAAGGCAGCTTTTTACTTTCCGCTCCGCGTAAAGCAGCCGTTCCTCCTCATTCATCATGCCCAGATAACCGTTATCGGTTACCTTAAGCAGTATGCAGGATATGTCAAAATGCATGGTGTCCAGGTAAAAATCAAGAAAGCTTTGAAGATTTCTGTAATCTTCACAGCATAAGACGGATACTTTTCCGGCAAAATCCGCAGCCGCTTTCGTTATAGCAACCCCGGCACCGGCCGCGTTTTGATAAAGATGATCCATAGACCCCTGAGACAAATTCAGAAGTCCGGCGATTACCGAATAAAATTCCAGAATGCCGTTAATGCCGCGGCTGCCATAAGCTCTGAAATCCGCCGCAAAATAAGGAGTTCCGAATTCTTTTTCCATCTCCGCGGCCCATCTGGCCCGATAGGTAAGCAGATTAAGTTCGGCTTGCGGCGCCGTCTCAAGCTCCTTAAGCGTACATGCGGGAAGCCTTGCATTGATGGTGCAGCCCATTGCGGCAAGCTCCCTCGCAATGCCGTCCGAATAGATGTCCGAGGTAATCCCCCATGCAATTCCGCTTAAATTGATACTGCGCTTTATAATCTTCTGCGGCCTCATGACCTGCCTGACAACAGATGTCATGGCGTCGGAAAATCCGCAGCCATTCATTTTGGCATCATGCCCGTTCCGGTTTCCGTCTTCTGCGGGATGGACCTGAAGGGTGTAGTTTTTACCGATTTTTCTTTTGTCGGCATGGGAAATCCCGCTGGCGGAAACCCTGATTAGCTTACAAGCCAGTCCAGGCTGTAATTCCTGAATAACTCCCTCGATATCTGCATGGATAATTTCAGCGGTAACGGCCGGAATTATCGCAATAAGCCTAGGATGGTACTTATTATAGACATCAATAATAGTCCGTTTCAGTTTATCTTCACTTCCGAATATTAGTTCAAGCTCTGTCAGATTGGTGCATTGAAGGTTATATGCGGGAGTTTTTTGCCGCCTGCAAAGGAAGCGGTAGTGAAACCCGCAGCCGGCGGAGCCATGCAGAACAGGTATTGCACCCTGTATGGAGGTTATGGCCAAAATGGCACCGTTCACACGGCCGGACGGTGAGCTTTCATGCGCATCCGGCAATTCCTGCAGGATTCTTTGCTCATAGACATATTTTTCATTTGTTTGCATTTGATTTTTCATATCAGAAACCATCACTATACACCTCATCTTTTCCTTAGATACTATCAAGAGTTTCACAGATGCCTGTTATGACGGAAATAATACCGCATTTATAATGTCCTCAACCAGATTCAGCATCCCAAAGATTCCGCAGTAGCTGCGACCCGATATATTGATTTTATCAAACACCGGATAGGTCACGGGCAGAAAGGAAATGTTCATCTGCCGGGCCGTCTCCCTGTCAAAGGAATTCCCGAACAGTATGGCTGCACCGGACTTTAGCAGGGCTTCCTTATCCGTATCCTCGCAGGAGGTGTCTGTCTGATATACCACCCGCATCTGAAGCTCCTGCTCCAGCATGTCGATGAAGCCTCCCGTCCGCCAGACAGGGCCAAGAACAGCCGCCGTAATACCCTTTAATCTCCGAATGCTGGAATAGGCCAGTTCCAGCTGCTCATACAGCATCCGTTCCTGCTCTTTAAAACGGGAGAAATCCGGCGCAATGTCCATCGCCTTACTGACAGCCGCTATCATATTCCTGCTTCCTTCGAGCCCATATGGATATCGCAGGATAATATAGGGAATCCCAAAGCTTTCCTTAAGAAGCTCTCCGACAGCCTCAAAGCCTTCCAGTACCACATTTAACTCACCGCAAGACAGGCTTCTGATATTCTCCCAGATATCATACGGAAATACGGCGTTAACCGAGAGCGGTGCCGGCAGCAGGGAAACAATCTGTTTTAAGTCGCTGTCCATTCTGTCGTCATCCGCGAAAAACCCGATCAGATTCACGGTATTTTTCTTCGGCTTTTTAATATCCATATGTCTGACCAATGCCTTCATAGCACAGATACTTCCCTCATACGCATTCCCTTTAAAACCGGGAGCCGTCAGGAGAAGGATTTCCCTCCCGGTTGAATAACCGGCAATTGTTTTCCCCGGATCATCGCCGATTAACTCGGGTACACAGCCGGTCAGTACAAAGATTACCCCGGAAGGAAACTCCCTTTGCATATGACCGAGAGCTTCCAGAAGTACCGCTTCCCCGCCGTGGATGATATCATTCTCATACATTACCGTGGAGGCTTGCCTGAAATCCTGTACACGGGAGGGTATATGGAAGGCAAGAGGCCCCCAGTTGCAGCCCACGGTAGAATGTATCAGCAGCACCGCATCCTTCACGCTGATGGCACAACGGTAAGCCCCAAATAATTGACACCCCATTTCACCGCATGACATGGCTGACCCTCCTTTTGAACCAGATTATTATCCCGGAATGATTCTGTTGGTTCTGGTATTACACAAATTGTACTATTTCATAACAATTTGTTTATTTTTACATGATTATAACATACGTTTTAATCATTTTAAATACCATTTTAAACAAAATTGTAACGAATTTTGTGATTAATTTATTAAGCTTATTGGTATAAATGCCTTGAAATTGCAGAACAAAACAGCCGCACCCGATAATTTTATAGGACATTATTACTGACAGCACTAATATTTACTTTTCAATTTTTACTATTATCACACAATAAACCGGGGAAGCAATTGAGCTTGCTTCCCCGGTTTATTGCTTTTTTATACGTTTCTTGCAATATCGGATAACCTTTAATGCTGCGCTTTTTGCCTCCGCAAGGCAAGAGATGTAATCAGCGATACCAACGGAACCGTCAGTATGATGCCCATGCTTCCGGATATACCCTGCATGATTTCAATTCCTATGGAATAGGAATTAATCATCTGTAAATAAGGTAAGTTATAAGCATAATTTACAACCAGCGTACTGAGCGAACCGCCTACAAACGCAAAGATCAGAGTATTAGCCGTAGTTCCCATCATGTCCTTTCCCACGTTCATTCCTCTTAGGTATAGCTGTCTCCAGTCAAGTCCGGGATTTGCCTGATAAATTTCGTGTACTGAGGAAGCCACCGACAAGGCAATATCCATAGCAGCTCCCAGTGAAGAGATCAGAATACCTGCGAACAGCAATCCTCCTACCGAAATATTTGTTGACTGCTGCACATACACCAGGGCATCAATATCCGAAACATTATAACCGGATATACGCGCGATTTTTCCAAATCCCCATGCCGAAATCCCGGATATAATGACACCAAAAACTGTTCCTGTCATGGCAGCGAGGGATTTTTCCGTTCTTCCCGCCAAAAGCAGCATATTAAAAACCGATGTTATCAATACCACGATCACCGCAGAAATGATAGGCGACATTCCTCTGTAGATTGCCGGCATAAAGAAACAGAGAATCAGCAGTATTGTAAAAAGAAGTCCCGCAACTGCCTTTATTCCGTTCTTATCGCCTATTATCCAGAGCAGCAGGCAAAACAGGGCAATATATCCGATTACAATCCATTGTCTGTCAAAGCTGTAAACAGAAGTAATGGAAACATCGCCGGATTCATTCGTAAGTGTTATTACTTTCATACCCACACGGCAGGTTGCGCCGTACAGATTCCCATTTGTACTGACCGCTTCCTTTTCTTCCCCTTTATGGCTGCCGCTAAGGAACTTAATCATTACTTCCTGGTTACCGATACGGCTTCCGTTCTCCTGCAGATTATCGGCAATGATCTGAGTAACAACAGCCTTATCGAAGGATTGTGAGGAGTCGGATACCATTTCCGTTTTATCAATTTGATTCCAATAATAAAGAAAGATAAGAAATATTCCTGCCAGCAGAGTAATCCCCGCATACCCTATCCATTTTTTTATTTTCGAGTTCTTACTCTGTTCCATAATATTTCTTACCCTTCTCGTCCTTATTATTCTATTTTTTAATCGTGTAAGGGTCATCAAGCTTTGCACCTGTGGCCACATCGTAGGTATTGATAGTCAGCGTATCTCCTGTCACATCAATGACAGAATACGAAGGTGCCCATGTCTGGCTTCTGGATGCAATAAAGTTTTGCTGTGCTGTAATAAGGTTGTAGTATTTGCTTCCGCTTGAAGAGTTTGCTTCCATATAAAGGACGCCTTCCGGGTTCGTAACTATATTATTAACCGCATCCGCCTTATCACTTACAATGTTGTAACACAGATTTTGTTGTAAAAATTCAGCTTGAACCGCCTGATCATCCAGGTTAACGGAAGCGTCATAGGCCGTATGTTTTGCTCCGTCACTGGTCAGCTGATAGCTCCTTGAATAGGTATGATCATGTCCCTGTAATACTGCATCAATATCATATTTATCCATTAAGGTTGTAAGCTGTGTTCTTAATATCATGCCGTCCGAATCCGAATGGTCGGCGCCGGAACCGTAAATATCCTGATGGAATGTTACGATTCTCCACTTTACATCCGGATTGGCTTCCGTCGCTTTCTTTAACAGTGCTTCATGATCCGCACTATTATAATTATTTGTATTCAGCATGATAAAAAGTGTATTTCCATAGGTAAAATAATAGCCGTTACCAGCTTTTGTAGGTGTTGTCTCTTCCGTAAAAGGATTTGGATTATTAAAATGATTCTTATAATTAGCCGTCTGTGCATCATGGTTTCCAATTGTCGTTGCTACCGGCAGGGAAGCCAGTACCGCCGGTGACAGAAAGCCCGAGTATTCTATTTCCTGCTGAAGATCATTTTTAGTACTTCCGTCTTTTACGGTTTCATTTACCTGGTCGCCTGCAGAAACGATAAAACTCAGATCCGGATGTGCATTAACAGCTGTCTCTAAGGTCGTATTCCAGCTGAAAGCATCATTTCTTGCCGCAAGCTCGGCAGTCTGCGCATCCTTCGAATCGGAAGCCGCCTGGCCGACAGACGCGCCTATCTGCGGATCTCCTACATAGAGGAATGAAAATTCATTTGCATCCTCTGTTTCATATTTTTTTGTTTCTGTCCATGCTCCATCCAGATAATACTGGTAATAGTATACCGTATTGCTTTTTAATCCCGCAGCGGTAACTTTATTTGCATAATAGGTTACTCCGTTGATTTCTTTATACTTATTGGAAGTTCCTATGAAGACATTCGGGCTGCTCATATCCTTGGTTGTTGACATTCTGACATTAGATTGGTTCGCATTCCTGGAATACCACGCAAAATTCAACTCTTTTTCTGTTGCTCCGGGCGTAAGCGATATCTTCTCAAAATCATTTTTTACGCTTTTCCATTCGGTTTTCCAGTTTGCCCAATCTGTAGAAATATTTTTCTTTGAAGAGTTATCGTTCCAATGCTCTGTTGCTCCAAGCGACGGTACCGCAATGGCAAATGTTAAGATTACCGCAACAGATGAAATTACTATTTTCTTTTTGATATTCATATTACCTCCATTTCTGTGCATCCTTATGCACCACCCAATTTATAATACCCAAGTACCTAAACTTACGGCCCTGCCGTCATGATCCCGTCCGGCATACATCCTCCTTATTGATTCATTATCACACTGATACGGTAACATACTTATTTAAATCTAAATATCACGGTATTGTAAAATTAGTGTTAATATATGGTATATTATTTGAAGCAATATAAATTAACCCGGGAATTTAAAATAAGGGCGTCTCAAAAGTTGATAAGAACTTATGAGACACCCTCCCTTATAGCTGAAATCTTTAATTTGATTTTCAAACTCTTACCCATCAATAATAATAGCATTGTCTGCCTTACTCGTTTTCCAGATACAAACAGCATATAGCAATAGAACGCCTACCTGAATTGCAAGAATAATAAGAGCAGTTTTATCAAGTGTATCACCTGTGATACTGGAAATATAATCATGAGCAGCATGCCAGATGATGAGTGCCCATAAGCTTTTTGTAATACTTACAATTTCAGCAAGTACAAATCCTGCCAAGAATGCAAAAAACATCTGTAAAATGAGATATAATGTATTCTTGCCATTCAGTGCGTTTGCAAGATGAAGAACTCCAAAGACCAAAGACGTCCAGATGATAGCCTTCTTTCTTCCTTTTTCCATCATAAACTTAAATGCAAGTCCCCTAAAATAGATTTCCTCATTAAACCCCACCGCAACAGTAAAGAACAATAACACGGCATATTGTGACACCGTAACGTCAGAACTGGTTCCGGCAACAGCAACAGGAAGTATTTCCACGGCTATTAAGGGAATATACCACCATACTTTACCATAAGTGCCTTTCTCACTTTTTCGAAAGCCATAGTCAAAAAGTGTAAAGCGTGATTTTTTCATAAGAACAATGCCTATCGCTATTGAAATTAATAAGAAAACCGTAGTTACAGAAATTTGCATATTAAAATTTAATCTCATTATCTGCGGAACCGCCATTCCCAAAGCAGTCATAAATGTGCATAGCAATCCAATGAGGATTACCGAAATATACGGATGTTTCTGTGTATAAGATTGTTTCATATGTTATCTTCCTCCTCATTTTTCAACTTTAATATTAATCCCATAAATGAATTGTTTAATAATCTCTTACATTCTTCGTCATTAAATCGGCAGGTATTGGTTGCAAACATAGATGCTATACCATGAGTTGTAAGCCATATTCCTGCATATAGCTCTTTGGCGGATTTCTTGCTTAACTTTGTCCTTTGACATAACATTTCTATAATATCCTCGTCTCCTTCCGTAGCACCTACAATATCCATAATGCCTTGCTCTCTGAATGCATCCGACATAAATAACAGCTTGAACAGGTTTTTCTCATTCTTTGCAAAATGAATATATGTAAGACCCATATTGAGAAATCCGTCATCCGTGTGTTCTCCCGCACTCAGCATACGTTCATTGTATATATTCTCTGCCATTATATAAACTGCCGCTTTGAGTTCCTCCATTGAATTATATGCCCGAAATATCGGATGCACTGAGCAGCCGATTTTTTTTGCTAAATCACGAGCGTTCAATTTCTCAATACCTTTCTCCCTTACCATGAAAATTGCAGCATTTATAATATCTTCCTGTGTAATCTTAATTTTGGGCGGCACTAAGATCCCTCCTTATACAATTTCATAATATTTCTTGTAACATTTTATACGTATCGCTCGTTACCTAACATTTGTTACTCATTGTACCCTATCAATGATATGCTGTCAATTGTTTTTTTATAAATAAATAGAAAATATACAAGATAAAAATTGCAATAAAAATGATTCAATATATAAATAAAATTCATAAAAAACACCCTACCATGATCTGATAAGGTGTTTTTCGATTTCCAAGTTATTATTCAACTATCTGTATATCAAATATACTAATTTCCGAACTTCTTTTAGTTCAGAAAAAATAAAAATGCTGACTTATTGTCCCTTGTATGCTTTACTATGCGCCTTAATCTTTTTTATCGCCCAATCGTAATGACTGGATGTTGCGGAAACACAGTAAGCTCCAAGACTTGACGTTCCTGTCCAGGGAAAGTGCTTACTCACAAACAACTCCTCATTTGAAAACTGCTCAATTAAATTCAATACCTTTTTGTGACTTTCACGAAGCATTTCCTTTGAATTCTCATAGGACGTAGACTGATGTTTCTCCCAAAACTTTACGTTCATCTGAGGATATGTTCTTCAGTTATAAGGTTCCGGTAAAAATGCTTTTGCTTCGCCGTTTTGGTTGGCTATAACCCAATTCAGCAATAGCTGGTGCCATTCATACAAGTGAACAAGCACGTCGCGCAAATTTTTATCGCGTTTCCAGTGCGCCTCTTTTTTATTTAAACTGTCACCAAAGTTAAAAGCCGCACTTTGCTCATCGTCCGTCATGGAATCAATAAGTTTCCACATCTTTTCAAACTGCTCATTTGCCGCCTTGATTAAATCCGGCTTGGTTGTTGGTCTGCCCATAAGTCAATTCCTCCAGAAATCTGATAAGCAACGGCAAAAAGCCGTCCTCATAAATGGTTATCTTGTCATTTAAAACAGCGACAGCTGCTGTTCTTTGGATTCAAACGCCTGCAAATAGGCAAATACATCCTCCGGCCTCCAAAGAATCCTATGACGCTCGCATATTTCTTTGAAAACAGCCGTCAAACGGTTACTGTTCGGGCTGTTGCACACATATGCATTTCCGAACATACGGATATATTTCTGCTTTAGGCCGGGGAAATAACGGTCAAGCTGGTTGTAAAAATATTCCCTGTTGCCATCCCTCAAGGTCATGCCAAAACCAAAGCACATAATCCCGCGTACCTTTGCCTGAATACAGTAATCAAGCAGACCAAGCAGATTTTCCTCAGTGTCATTGATGAAAGGGAGGACGGGGCTGAGCCATACAACCGTTGGAATCCCCTCAGCCCGCATAGTCTCCAATACATGGAACCGTTCCGATGTCGTGGATACGTTTGGTTCGAGTTTCCGGCATAAATCCTCGTCATAAGTAGTCAATGTCATCTGTACCACGCATTTTGCCCTTGAATTGATGGCTTTCAATAAATCCAAATCCCGAAAAATCCGTGAGGATTTCGTTAGAATCGCCAGTCCAAAACCGTATCGTTCAATCAAAGCAAGGCATTCACGAGTGATTTGCAGCTCTTCTTCCAAAGGGATATACGGATCGCACATTGCTCCTGTACTAATCATGCCGGGCTTTCTTTTCCTGCGCAGCTGCTCTTCCAAAATCAGCGGCGCGTTGCGCTTAACCTCTATATCCTCAAAATCATGATTTATTTTATAACAGGCACTTCGGCTGTCACAGTAAATGCAGCCGTGAGAACAGCCACGATACAGGTTTATGCCGTTTTGCGGTGAGAGTATGGTTTTGTAATCGGCGTAGTGCATATACGGCTGTCCTCCTTCCCTGTGCGGATTATGATATGTATTATAGCATGGATAATCTGACAGCAGTATGTCATGTTGTGATAACAGCAGAAATTTTTAGGCTCTTCCGTCACTGATTCTTCTTTCCGGAACCCCAGCAGAAAATCAACTCCCTACTCCTCAATCATTTCAAAGGTTATAACTATCCATGTTGGCATTTCTTTGTTTTTCCTTACTTCTTCGCCGTTATACCATAAAATATCCGGACGGTAATATTACAGGAAAGAGTTTCGCTTGCGGCTAACTTCCAATAAAGCGGCGTGCGCACCCATAGTATAACGCTTTTTATCGGATAGAACGAACTTTCCTCGTACGATAAAAAAGAACAGGACCTTCACCGGCAATGACCTTATTTTATTGATCACCTTCCCGGTAATCATTTACCGTTCCACTGCCGGATATCATACTGATGTCACCATTATAATAAGAGTCCAAATCAATCACTCCGTTATTAACGATTTTGCCTCCTTTATCGTTAAAGCTTCCTCCGTCACTAATACTCATGTTCCCTTCATTAACAACTTCTCCATTGTTATAAAAGGCAGAACCCCGGTCCACATACAGGCTTGCTCCCTTTTCTATTCTGACGCAGCCGTTATTATTAAAATCACTCATTCCGGAACCCGCACTTCCGCCGTTCTCTATAATAATTGCCCCGTTATTGACCAGATTACAAATTCCCCGTACAAGGTTTCCCTTGATAATAATAGTTCCGTCATTTTTCAGGGTTCCTCCAACCTCAATGTATTCTTTATTAATTGTTAAGGTCTTTCCCTTCTGTATATGTAGATTTACGGAATTTTCCTCCCGCTCACAGGTAAAATCCTTCTCCACGGTAATATCCTCTGTTATGATAATGTTACTGATCTTCAGGTCAGCGGCGGCCTGACGCAGCTCTGCTTCTGTAGTGACCCTTGTTCCCGCTTCCATTGCAGGAAGCTCAGTGATCTTATGATATTTGGAGAAACAGAGAACTCCGGAATATCCCGCTTTCTGATAGTCTCCCGCTTTCTCTCCACTGTAAAGTTTTACAGAAACAAGGGTAGCCAGGGTACCGTACTCCACCATGTTCGTCTTATTAACTGTACTCACATAGGCCTTATAGCTCGATTTTTTTGCGACATTTTTACTTCCGTTGTAGTATTGATAAGCTGTACTGTTTTTTGTATAGGTATTCTTTTTCTTGCCATTGCCAATTGTAAATGCTTTGGAATTCTTTTTTTTATAAATAATTCCTATTTTTTCAGCTGTCTCTGAGGCACTGACCATTAATTTATTCTTTCCTTTTACCTCTATGCAGCCCCCATACTCACTCCATGTACCATCCTTCTCCTCCACCAGCAGCAGATATCCCTTAGTTCCGGCTGCGGCTGCCGCTTCCTTCCTGGTGCAGGGTAATATTCCTGCAAGCAATCCTGCGATGATAAGAAAGGATATCACTACTTTTTTACCAAGTATCTTTTCCTTTTTCATACGTTCAACCTCCCTGATTCTCTTATAATGTATAGCAATCAACCATATCTTACCATCTCAGTATAGCACTTCTCTGTAAGTAATTGGTGTGCTGCCGGCACACATTCTTTAATTGTCATATTTATGATGTTCACAGGCACCCCTTTTTCCGAATCTTTCTATTCCGTATAAATCATTTCAAAGTCAGCAGCTTCCGCAACTTTTTCCCCTGCTTCCTTCATGCTCCGGTTCAGAGACACCTTTTTCAGTTGGGGCAAAGCCAGCAGAGGGCCAAGGTCTTGGTCCTCTACACTATAAAAGCTGATTTCCTGAAGATATGGAAACTTTTCTATCCCTGCCAGGCTTTCCAGAGTGATCCCCGATGCATCCAGGCAGCATAGCCTCTCCAGTCCCGCGAAAGCATCCAGGGATTTAATATTTGTCATTCCGACCGCCAGATTATCCAGCCTCGGACAGTTCGACAACACACTTATATCCGATATCCTGGTATCATAAAATTGAATTCTCTGCAGTGCCGGAAGGTTCTTTAAGGCGGATACCTCCTTAATCGGATTGTGCTTCAGCTCAATTGCCTCCAGGCTATTCAGATCCTTCAATGGTGTCACATCAGTAATATTCTGAAGAGTAATATTCAAGACTTTCAAATTCTTCAGCATCGCTATGTCCTGAAGGGAACGTATACCACCGTTCTGTAGGCTTTCATCCTTATCGGCCCACCGTTGAGTCAGCCTGTCATACTCCTTCGAATTAGCCGCCGCCAGATTTCCAAAGATATATACTTCCCGAATCTGAAGCAATTCCTCCTCACTGATTTTACTTTCCTCTGGTTTCCCCAAAGAAAGCCTGACCGCCTCCTCAATCAACGGCTCTTCAAAATGCACTCCCGAATCCGCCACTGCCGGCATGGAAATATCCGTACAGCGCCCGATCAGGAAGCCCGCTCCGAGACACATACCACACAGCAGCAGGATACCGATAACTCCGACCACGCTTCGCCGCCTCTTCTTCTCTGCACGTCCGAGTGCCGCCTTCAAATGTTCCGCCGAGGAGTACCGCCTCTCGGGAGCAAATTCCGTACATTTTGCCAGGACAGATTTAAGCCTCCTGTGTTTAACGCCGGGAAGTGCTTTGCTTCTGTCCGCCTCCCCGGTCAGCAGCCAGCATAGCACTATTCCGAGCGAATAAATATCGGAACGACTGTCCGTCTGGGAGAAACCATACTGCTCCGGTGCCGCAAAGCCCGTTGTCCCATAGCAGACCGTATCGCAAAGAGCCCCTTTGTGATAGAAGCGAGAAATGCCAAAATCAATTAAGCAAAGCTTTCCCTCCCTGTTTCTGATGATATTCTGCGGCTTAATATCCCGGTGTATGATCGCCGGATGGTGCCCATGCAGGTAAATCAGAATATCGCATAGCTCCTTTCCGGTACGAATAACCTGCTCCGGAGTAAACCTCACCTCCAGAGCCAACCGGTCCAAGGACTCACCTTCCATATATTCTCTGACAATGCAAAGCATTTTTTCATTTTGATACCTGCCTGTATAACGGGGCAAGCTTTCCCGTCTGATGTCCTTTAGCAGCTCATCTTCCGCCGCCTGAGGCAAAGGCAGTTCCTTGTCATAGCACTTCGCCACATAATAGTCCCCGGCAACACGGCTTCTGACCAGCAGGGTTTCCCCCTGTTCATTATGTCCGAGACATTCAATTGCCTCATAATTATTCAGAAAATCCGCAGGAAAACAGCTTTCGTCAAAGCAATCCTGAAAGTCTCTGAGCACTGCTTCATCCATCCCTTTGCCCTCCCAATATCGTAAGCTTTAAGTCGGCCAGCATATCCTGAACCTCCATATCGCTTCTATGGTTCTCCAAACAATATAAAATTACCGCATCCCTTTTTATCCTGGGATACAGCGGCGCCTTCTGCGCCACCTGCAGAAGCTTTTGAGTTTCCTCCACATCAAGTCCAAATCCAAAGGCAAGCTGAATTACCTTATCCCTTGATGGCTTGCGTGTTCCGTTAAAGAGCTGGTGTCCATAGGTGCGTTCAATGGTGGTACGCTTTATTACCTGTTCAACGACCAGCCCTGTCTTTTGACACAGCTCAATAATATAATAATTGAACTTAGGAACCTTTAAAATCTTCTCATTCTCTTCAAGAAATTTCGGCAAATTCTTTGCCTTTAACAACTTATGCAGCAATACGCTTGTCCTTATTTTTCCCTGCTTTGCTTCTTCCACAGCCATTCTCCTTATATTTCGTCACGGGCACATGCATCCTCATACTGGATCTCTTCGGGTGTACGATTTTTCCTTCGTTTCTCTTCCGCGGCTATTTTATTCATTGTATAGGAGTCATAATAACGTAACAGAAAGCGGTGTTCATCGATCTGTTCCAGGCGTTTTTTGAAATACTCCCTCGGAAGATAGGAGTATGCCTTTTCAGCCGTATTTTCCAGGACGCTGAACCGGATTATTCTCTCCGCCAATTCCACATCGGCACGACCATGCTCCAGCTGCCACAGAAGCCTGTCAACCATTAATTTTCTTTTTTCATATAATGCTTTTCTTATCTTTGCCGTATAAAAACACTGCATCAGCAAATTAATTTGCTCAAGGCTTTGTATCCTCTCTGCTGCAATTACTCGATACATTTCTTCCATTGTCTCATCCCGGACAATAGATCCCAGAAGACCCTCATCCTCAATATGAAGGAGTACTTCACGCCGTACCTTAGGTAACGGCGCTTTTTTAACCATCTGATACAGCTCCTCCTGGTTAAATTTCGAGTGATGCTTTTTTAAATACCATACCGCCCATTTTTCTTTTCTCCTGCTTTTTGTCATCCAAATGGGTACAAAATATCCCATTTCAACCACCACCTTCCTCTTATTACATGCAAGCATATGGCTCCAAATCGGCTTCGTCCCTGCCGTGCGCTGCATAATCATGCTTTTCCGCAAGCTTCTTCTGGAATAACAGTAACTCGCGCGTAGCGTAATCCAGCCGTCTATCGTCTGTGTCCATCCTCCTCAGTATCTCTATATTCTCCGTACGCCTTAGTAAATCCGCCGCCAATTGCGTATACCTGCGCCATTCTTTGCGGCGGCAGTTTTTTAAATAACGCTGAGTCAATTCCAGACACTTCATCCGAAGTATTTTCGCATCTATATAATCTTCTTCATCGTCACAGACCCATGCCGCGTAAAGATACGCACAAATCGCACCGGTAATATTTTTTTTATGCTCACAGTACAATGCGCGTTTTTGAAAGACAAGTGCAAGCTCCGGAAGCCCGGTATCCACGCCGGCATATATCCGCATCAGCATTGGTCTTGTCATATGCGGCCTTTTACATATATCCTCCGCGATATATCCGCAATACGGACATTCCATCAGCCACAGCTTCATAGTCGAGCGCAGCATTTCCGATGGTCTGAAATCAAGATCCGGTTCGCTGAAAACACTTACCGACCCAAGTCTGACCTGCTCACTTTTTCCACCGCAAAAGGAGCATTTTACCATTATGTTCTCGATTGTGCTCATCGTTTTGAATTATCCTCCATCATATTGCTGAAGCCATTCAGGCCGCTATCACCCGAAAAGCATGCAAAATTTCCGACCTGGTCAAATTCGGCGATTTATCTCACCGTAATATCTTTTCAGCATATATAAGGTTGCCTCGCCGCCGCAGTTCATGTAATTCAGTTCTTCCCAAATACCGTCAAAAAATTTCGAAACACCATGTAACAGCACCTGCTGCTGAGAAATTAGATATGCTTCCGCATCATCCTGCCTTCTTTTAATCAGCACATGGTAGTCTTCCTTGACCATGCAATGGCATACCTTCTCTCAGATTGCCGTCCAGCGCCTCCTTGCGTTCACAGAATTCATTTAATCGCCAGTCAAATGCTTCCCCTTCATACCCTTGGGCTACAAGGAAATGCTCAAATCCACTCATTGACATATACAGCGGGCTTAGCCCGTTCCGTATTACCGACAACCTTCCGCCCTTCTCATAGCTTTCTTTCACCATACTTTGAAACCGCCGGCCAGTGCTTTGAGCCGACAAATCGAACAGCGGCCGGGAATGGGCAATGGTTTCTATAAAACTTCTCTCAGCATCATGGATATACGTTTTTTCCCGTATCAGTAATGCAGCCGGGGGCGCGGAAGAATCCGAAAGCATAGTAATTGTCAATACGCATCGCTCCGGTATAATCAACATCGTCTCCTCCGAAAAGGAAACCGTATCCTCATATACCACGAACACCTCGATATCCTGATCAATGATCTGAGTAATAAAAGTAATAATTGTTGTTGACGGCTCTATATGTTTGTTTTGCAATGACAGCAATATCCTGAAGCGAATACCGAAGGAATTGATTGCATTTTTTATAACATGGACAAAGGAATCGCAAGCCGCCACGCTTTCACCTGAGACACGCAAATATATAATTGCACCTTGCTCTAGCTTCGCCAAAAGCGAGCTTATTTGCGATGTAATGTCTGCTATCCCGGCTATTGCCATATACTCCCCGCTGTAAATTCTGTTTCGATTGGCTCCTGCAAGCTGTGAATACAGCATGTTGGAGATATCATCATTCGGGTCTGTGACAAGCCATATCCTGAGCGCTCTTTTTATTTCCGAAACGGATAAAAAATCTCCCTTAATACCATATTCATGAAACCTTTTCTTAAACCACTCCACATCGTCCGTCGTGAGTTTACGGGCCAGTATATAATCTGTAAGCGGTTCCAAATACTTCGAATTCACACCAATCAGCCTTTCCTTATTCATCCATCTTGTAATTATGGACGGATGAACATTCAGCGCGGCTGCTACCGTTTTGCTGCGAATTTCAAAGTGTTCCAACACGGCACGGAGGTTATCGGTATCTCTTGCCATAATCATCCCATCCTTAAAGTATTTTTCCCATCATATTACCAGATATGGATATCCTTCTGCGGCAAGACCGGCTATAATGCATATCTTAAGATAATATCCGTCGACAGGCCGCGGAACAAAGCAGTTGATATCGACCGGCAGGCTCGTGGCAGCCATTTTATCTCCCACGCGCACATACCCTTCGGCGCTAATCCGGCTCTCTTTACCGGAAAACAGCTTGATACCATCCTCTGCCGATATGCGAAGCAGCCCCTGAACCTCGCCGTCCATGAACCGGATTCGATCCATGCCATATGGGCAATCATATAAATACACATTGTTAAATTCATTGTCTGTCAGCGATGCCGTTTTCCCTATGTTAATCCGGATGCCAAGCGGCCTCAGTTCCTCAAACGCAACGCTAAGGCCCAGTTCTTCTTCAATTTCCCTTACACCATCGCTTGGCTGTTCCCGATAGCCAAGGTGCCCTGCCGATGTGATATCCAGCAAATTCGGATAATCCTTTTTGGATGCGCTTCTTTGCTGGAACCAGAGATATACCGTATTGATTCCGTCAGTGCATTCCCGCTGCATAAACCAGCAATGAAAGGTTTCATGCCAAAGTCCGTCCCTGTGAACGATGCTTCGCGGCATGATTCCGATAGGCTGGTGAAGCTCGTCAAATACGTTCAGGTACTCCTCGCCCATCACCTCATCCAACAGAAAATCAGGTATGTTCAATATCTCGCAAAGCCGTCCGGCGCTTTCCTTTTGCATATATTCAGCCACACGATCATACTTCCTTAATCCGTTCAAAAATATGATATCCGTGATCTTTTTCAAAGCAGCCAGCCGTACACCATAGTCAGGATCCTTGCACGCGATTTTTTTCAATATGCCCTCGTTGGTTAACAGTTCAACAGCATTCTTACGCACACTGGGATAGTCCTCATAACGGTCGGAACCATACCAGTATTCGTCCACAGCCGGCTCGTCACTCTCGTCGTATGTCCATTTTCGCCACTCATACACATCGATCAATTCTGCGGCTTCCATGCCGTTCAGTTTTTTAACGGCAGCTTTTTGAACGCCGTAATCGGTTTCACCCAGCGCAATATCATACAGATATTGAATATCAGTAATATTGCTTACTTCTTCCACATTGCTTGGTCTGTCCTGACTATTTTTCATGGCCATACCTCCTGATATAAATATTGTTATTGTTTCATAATCTTTTATGTAATTATTATATTTCAGGCCAGTCAAAGTGTCAATCAAACTTGACCAATTGACAAATTAACAGGATGTCAAGCAGAACGGGACAGCCCCCGCACCATTATGACATTTATCATCACTGTCTTCTATATATATACCACATGTATGAAAATCACAAAGTATTTAACCATTTTTCTACAGTAAAATGCACCCATGTTTAAATGAGTGCATTAGTAACTGCCCTGTCTTTCATTTCCGGTAAAGATACACGAAACCCGTCAAGCGAATTCTTATCATCTCTCCAGTCTTTTTCGTATATAGTCCATTCTGCCTGTGTGATAGGAAAAATCCTTATCCGGGAAAAGTTTAGGTAACATTTCTAATATAAATTCCAAGTCTGCCAATACCACATTTTTATTGACTTCTTCAAAATCAGGGAAAGTCTCCGGAATATCAATGTAAAAGTATTGCCACCCGCGCACTGCACAGCTTGCCTTCATCGCATCGAAATATTCTTCAAAGCTTATTGTCATAGGAAAATAAGCGCCGGAATCATAGAAATATAGCTTAGGAGGAAATTCTTCTTTCTCTCTCAAAAAGCAGCTATACTTTCCGTCATCCCCCCATGCCTGCTTTTCAAACCAATTCAGTTTTTCTAAGAACTTAAGTTCTTTATCATCCAGCTTTTGCCCATTTATAGGATTATATATTTTCCAAAAACGTGACTCCTGCATTAAAGCTTCTATACATCCATGAAAGGAAAATCCACCATATATAAACTGATTGTCTGCATTTGTATAGTTCCAGCAGGATGAACAACCTGCTATTTTTAAGTAATCCATGTATTTCGGTTCAATAACAATATTATTGCTTTCCTCAATTAAATTCTTATCAATTTGCAGCATACTATCCGGGAAATCAAAGACATCCATTTCACTCTTTTCGACAACATATTCAATTTTACTATTATTTGATATCATTTCATCAAGCTCTATTATTGTATTTTTAATAGACATAATTCAGCTTCCTCCTTATAATTACTAATTTTTCATTACCATATGTGCTTTCTTTTAACAAGCCCAACCTTCAAATCTTTTTTGAAGCTATGTACCTCCCCTTCATCTTCAATTTCACTTTATTTCAATAGGTATTCCCACTAAGGCATGACTTATAAGCCTTTCGCCAATATCGTACATCCATACTTCCCCCCCTTGTATATTGACAGTGCTATTTTACCATATTATTTCAAATAATGGAACCTAAATATTTTCTTGAGTATAATGTGATATATCCACAAAGGTGCTTTTTATCAGCAAAAACAGTCCTTATTATGTCGAAGCCGTCTATATGTATCTTTCAATTTTACACTGTTCATATACTTTTTTTCCTATCAACGTAATTGCTTGCTTGGGGCAATTACTTACACATCTATAACACATAGTACATAACCCTTTTGTTTTTACTATTCCATTCCCAATTTCCAAATTATTCATTGGACACTTGTTACTACATATACCACAACCAATACATTTTAATTGATTAATTTTCAATTTATCTGTATAATTCTTTGTCTTATTATAAAACCACAAGCGTTGACAAAAGAGCCCTGCTATATGATAGATTATATTTATTCCCTCACGTTTTTGTTTACCCTCCTTCAAATCTTTCACAGCTTTATTTATTTTCTTTTCTGCATCCGTTACAACACGCTTATTTTGTTCCAATGATTTTTTAAGTAACTTTACATCACCTATACAATCCGGCATTTTTAAATGTAATCCCCCAATTACTTCCGCATCATATTTGCGAAATATCCGGGCAGCACATCCTGCACCATCGCCACTGAATAGTCCCATCGTTGCAATAATATATATTTTCTTATCTCCAAATAATTTCTTATTGTCTTCAATAAAATCTCGAACAATCTTTGGAAGATTACTGTAATAAACCGGGTATGCAAATACGATAAGATCATTATCTTTTATCACCTGTATTGCCGAAGAATCTTCTATTGATATAACAGATGCCGACTCATCATATTTTTTTATAAATTGTTTCATGCAATGTTTTGTATTTCCTGTACCACTAAAATAGATTCCCACCATGTTATTCTTTCTTCCTCCCTCTTATCCGACCGATAATTGTAATTTTTACTAATATTGTACATCAGAAATTTCACTTTCTCAACCATCATCCCATTATTTGTAAGATTAATAATTCCACTTTGCAATGCTCTTTCTGCTTTTCAATAGCTTCCTAATCTCAGCACTAATCTTAACAACATTCCTTGCTTCACCTAATTGAAGTTTTTCCGAGTTTTCTTTCAGTATAGTTTTTTCCTTATAATCAAATAGATACCCTATTTGGAAACCTTTATGTTACATGAAAATTTTTAAGTATATCAAAAAGAGCCTCTTATATCAACTTCCAGATGGTAAAATACATAATTTTTCTCGGTAAACATATAACGATAATCTGTTGGTACATCAATAATCTCTCCTAAATTAACACCTGATAACGGATATTCTTCTAATCTTCTAATATC
>JAEWSD010000133.1 GCA_023398615.1 Bacillota bacterium | reverse complement strand
CAGATTACATCACAGATAAAGGCTATGGTAATAAGCGGTGAATTAAAGCATGGGGATCCGATACCTTCCATGAGAGCCCTGGCAAAATCTTTGCATATCAGCGTGATTACTGTTCAAAGGGCTTATGAAGATCTGCAAAAAGATGGTTTTGTGGAAACAACGGTGGGAAGGGGAAGCTTTATTTCTGCCGGTAATAAAGATTTTTTCCAGGAGGAACAGCAGCGTATTGCCGAGGAGCATTTGCAGGAGGCAGCCGAAATCGGGAGAAAATTCAATATTAGCCTCGATAAACTGATTGAATTATTGAGTATCTTTTATAAGGAGGAAGAGTAATGGATTATGCGCTGGAAATCAAAGGCATGAAGAAACATTATAAAAATTTTGAGCTTGACAATATTGATATTAAACTGCCGAAAGGCAAGGTAATAGGATTGATCGGGGAGAATGGGGCAGGCAAAAGCACAACGATGAAAGCGGCATTGGAATTAATTCATAAGGATGCGGGAGAGGTATTGTTTTGGGGAAAGCGTCTCTCGGATAATAACAGAGAAATCAAGGAAAAGCTGGGAATTGTGTTTGATGAAATCAATTTTTATCAGACCCTGACTCCGGGAAAAGTCGGCAATATCTGCAAGGAGGCATATAGAAATTGGGACCGGGACCTTTACTGCCGTTATCTTGAGAAATTTGAACTGCCTGTGAATAAAGAGATAAAAACATTTTCAAAGGGAATGCAGGTCAAATTATGTCTTGCAGCGGCATTATCCCATCATGCCAGACTGCTTTTATTGGATGAACCCACGAGCGGGCTGGATCCTGTTATCCGGGATGATATTCTGGATGTATTCCTTGAATTTGTCCAGGATGAGGAAAATTCAATTCTGCTGTCTTCCCATATTACAAATGATTTGGAAAAGATAGCGGATTACATTGTTTTTATTCATAAGGGCAAAATCATATTAAATGAAAATAAGGATAATCTAATATATAATTACGGAATTATCCGATGCGGTTTGGACGACTTTTCGAAGCTGGATAAAAAAGATATCCTGGCATACCGCAAGATGGATTATCAGTGGGATGTTTTAGTTAAAGATAAGAGGAAAGCACAGGTAAAATATAAGGACTCGGTTATTGATACGGCGACTCTTGAAGATATCATGCTGCTGTATGTAAAGGGGGAAACGGTATGACAAGTTTGGTTTTAAAGGATTTGTACAACATTGGGCATAATGCCAGGCAGATGTTTATTCTGCTGTTATTTCTGGCTGTCTTCCTGATCCCTGCCGCAGGGGGAGAAGGGTTTATTATAACCAGTACCATCTTGTGCAGTATGATGACGGTGACGACATTTATTTTTGATGAACATTGTAAGTGGGAAAAATATGCTCTCATTATGCCTGTTTCCAGGAAGGATTATGTTACCGGAAAATATGCTGTTAATTTGATTTTTATGATCTCGGGAATTCTGTTTGGCATTATTGCCGCTTTGATTTCAGGGCTAATGAAAGGCAGCCTGAATCCTTTAGCAGTCATGGGATGTGCGATAGCGGGCTTTTTCCTATCGTTATTATATGGAAGTATTATAATTCCTCTTATAATTAAGTTCGGAACGGAAAGTGCGAGAATTATCATGATGGGGACTATATTGGTGCCGTCCGCGGTCATATTCGGCTTGTATAAATTGGCAAAAGCATTAAATATTAATATTTCCGATACAGTACTTGCTATCATATTAGGTGTTGCAGGAATTCTTATCTTAATATTAACGGCGGTTTCCTACCGTATCAGTATCGGCCTTTTTGAGAAAAAGGAATTATAGGCTTGGAGCAGGAAGGAAATGGAATCACTGATCAGGAATGTTTTTACTGGCTTTTCCTCATATTTTTTGATAAAATAAGATAGTAAACAAGTTAACAAAATGGAGCAGGCAAAATTTAAATGATAACCAGTACTTCGAATTCCCAAATTAAAAACTTAATACAGCTGCAGAAGAAATCGAAGGTCAGGGCCGAACAGGGAGCTTTTGTCATAGAAGGTATCAAAATGTTTGAAGAAGCGAGGGAAGGAAGATACCTTGTGAAAGCTTACGTATCAGAGAGCCTTTACGAGGAGAAGCGCTTGGATGCCGCATATTTTTTCTCTGATTTTCCTTATGAAGTAGTGCAGGACTCTGTTTTGAGGGAAGCTTCGGATACGATGACTCCGCAGGGGATCATGGCAATCGTAAGAAAGCCGGAATACAGTCTTGGTTCCATGATATCAGCTGCAGATGCCAATCTAATACTGCTTGAAGATATACGTGACCCCGGGAACCTGGGAACGATTCTTAGGACGGCCGAAGGTGCGGGGGCTACCGGAATGATACTCAGCAAAGCTTCCGTAGACATGTACAATCCCAAGGTGGTACGTTCTACAATGGGTGCGATATACCGCATGCCGTTTGTTTATGCCGGGAATTTTGCCGAAACTATTCTTTTGTTAAAGCAGAATAATATCAGGATATATGCCTCGCATCTTGCCGCATCAACTTTTTATGATAAGGTGGACTACAGAGGTAAATGTGCTGTTCTTATCGGAAATGAAGCGAATGGATTAAGCGAAGAAGCTGCTGCTTTGTCGGACAGGCGTATACGTATTCCGATGGAAGGCCGGGTAGAATCCTTAAATGCTGCCGTTGCGGCGGCAGTCCTCATGTATGAGGCCTACCGGCAGCGAAGGCCAGATTAGAATTTGATTAAATGTAAAATATTACTTGTAAAATCAATAAGCATGAAGTAAAATCATCTTAGCAGTAAGTATAACGAAGGGGGGCTTGAAGTATGAACTCTATTTATTGGTTAATTGCACTAGCTATATTTATTGTCATTGAGATTATCACATTAGGGCTGACTACAATTTGGTTTGCCGGCGGAGCTTTGGTAGCATTTCTGCTATCTTTGATTACGGACAATACGATTCTGGAAATTGTTGTGTTTTTCATTGTTTCTTTTGCACTTTTGCTGTTTACCAGACCGGTAGCCGCGAAATATTTTAACAGGCAGAGAGAAAAAACCAATTGTGATGTCCTGATTGGCAAGGAAGCCAGGGTAACGGAAAAAATCGATAATTTCAATGCTTCCGGGCAGGTTATTGTCGATGGCAACGAATGGACAGCCAGAGCTGTCGATGATGAGAAGATTTTTGAACCGGGAGACCGGGTTATCGTAAAAAACATATCCGGCATAAAATTAGTTGTCGATGAAGAAAGTGAGGGTATTTAAAGATGGAGATAGTATTAATAGCGTTTGGTATTATTGTAATTATTATTTTAGCATCCTGCGTTAAAATAGTTCCGCAGGCACAGGCTTACATTTTAGAGCGCCTGGGCGGCTATCAGGCGACCTGGAATGTCGGGCTGCACTTAATGGTGCCGTTTATCGATAAAATTGCGAAAAAGGTACCGTTAAAGGAACAGGTTGTCGATTTCCCGCCTCAGCCGGTTATCACGAAAGATAATGTAACGATGAAGATAGATACGGTGGTATTTTTTCAGATTACCGATCCGAAAATGTATACTTACGGTGTAGAACGTCCGATGATGGCAATTGAAAACCTGACGGCTACTACCTTAAGGAATATCATAGGTGATCTGGAGTTAGACCAGACCTTAACCTCAAGAGAAATCATTAATACAAAGATGAGAGTTTCCCTTGATGTGGCTACCGATCCCTGGGGAATAAAAGTAAATCGTGTTGAGCTGAAAAATATCATTCCGCCGGCTGCTATCCAGGATGCTATGGAGAAACAGATGAAGGCAGAACGTGAACGAAGAGAATCCATTCTTCGGGCAGAAGGTGAGAAGACGTCAGCCATACTGGTTGCGGAAGGCCATAAGCAGTCCACGATTCTTGAAGCGCAAGCCGATAAGGAAGCGGCTATTCTCCGTGCGGAAGCAAAGAAGGAAGCTACCATACGTGAAGCAGAAGGCCAGGCGGAAGCAATACTGTCCATTCAAAAGGCAAATGCGGACGGTATCCGATTCCTGAATGAATCAAACCCGGGCAATGCGGTTCTTCAGATCAAGAGCCTGGAAGCTTTTGCAAAGGCTGCCGACGGCAAGGCTACAAAGATTATTATCCCGTCCGAAATACAGGGGATTGCAGGGCTGGTAAAATCCCTGGCAGAGGTAGGAAGCAGCAAAGAATAACTTGTAAAAACACTGGTTTACGCATAGAAACTGACGGAGGCTGTTGCAAAACTCATAATAATTATGAGTCTTGCAGCAGCTCTTTTGACTTGCAACAGCTTAATTTTTAAGAGAAACTTAAGAATTCTTGCCTTGATTATAAAACGGCTATGCGCTATTATAAAGTAGACATCGGGGAGAAGGATACGAAGCCCGACGAGGGGCTTTGATGTCTATGTTAAAGGAGAGATAGATAATGAAATACTTAAAGAAAATAGTTCAGCCACCCTGCATACTAATCCTCTTATTTGCCGCTAAGCTGGCAGTTTATTATAGCTTAATCGGTGTAAACTTGAAAAATATAAGCTTTATCATATTAAGTGTTGCTACAATGGCAACCCTGTTTTTTGGTTTGTCAAGATGTCGTCTCAAATGGAAAAAAGGTCTGTTTTTGCTTATTTACTGCCTTTTAAGCCTGTTAATGTTTTCCGATTCCATGTACTATAACTATTATAATCAGACGGTATCCATCAAGCAGCTTTGGCAGGCGGCAAATGTTGCGGCTGTTCCCGACAGCTTTGTTGCAACGTTAATCCCGGCAAGCTTCCTCTTATTTATTGACATTCCATTTGTATATCATTTCTTTAAGAAACAGGTTAAGGAAATAAAGCTGTCACTCAATATAAAAAAGGAATTGAAATATATCCTGGTCAGTTTATGTGCGGTTTTTATCATTCTGGTTGTGAATCCTCTGCACAGCGTAGCGATTGACAAGGTTAACAGTGTGGAATTCTTTACAAATCATGTGAATGATATCTATAGTGCGATTACGGATAATATTGCTACAAGTGATGTCCCGGCAGAAGAGGTTTTGGAAGCGGTGGAGGATGTTGCCTCCCAGCCGGAAGGGGCCAGATATAAGGGAATCGGGCAAGGCAGGAACCTGATCGTGGTTCAGGTCGAGGCGCTGCAGGATTTTGTGATAGGTGCGGAATATAACGGACAGGTAATCACACCGAATCTGAATGCTTTGGTTGGAAAGGACACGCTTTATTTCGATCAGTATTATTCCAATATCGGAAAAGGCAATACGGTTGATGCGGAGTTCTCAACCCTTAACAGTCTGTACCCCGTTATCGACCGGGAATGCTATACCCTTTATGCGGATAATGCCTTTGACGGTCTGCCCTGGCTTATGCGTGAAAAAGGGTATCATTCATTTGCGACACACGGATATGAGGGTACTTTCTGGAACCGTGAGGCAGCATATCCCGGGCAGGGATTCCAGGATTTTTACAGCATGGAAGATCTGGACGCAAGTGAGATAATAGGTTTGGGAATATCCGATAAGTCCATGTTTAAACAGGCTGTGGATATCATGAAGAAGGAGAAAGGGCCTTTCTTTAATTTCATTGTTACATTAACCAGTCATCATCCTTTTTTACTGGATGATAAGGATGCAACCCTTGTACTTAGGGAAGAGGATAAGGATACGAAATTCGGAGCTTACTTAAGAACCGTACGTTATACGGATGAAGCAATCGGCGAATTCATACAGGAATTAAAAGCGGCGGGTCTTTACGATAATTCGGTCATTGCGTTTTACGGGGATCATCACGGACTGAATGTAAACATGGATAATAATAAAGAGATTATGACCGAATACCTGGGCAAAGAATATGATTATGATGAGATGCTGAATGTTCCCCTGCTGATCCATATTCCCAACAGCGGGATAAAGGAAACCGTGTCCAGGACAGGAGGCCAGATTGATTTTCTCCCCACGATTGCAAATATCATGGGCATTGACATTAAGCAGCCTTATATTCTCGGGCAGGATCTGGTGAATTCAAAGGATGGATTCGTTGCGTTCACCGCATATTTATTCGACGGTTCGTTTATTCATAATAATGTAATGTTTGAGATATCAAGAGAAGGTGTCTTTGAGGGAAGCCGTGCATGGGTTATTACAGACCACAGAATTGTGGATGCGGCGCAGTATGTGGCGGACTATAACAGGGCGGTCACTTTAAAGGAGACCTCTAAGGAAATACTGGAACAGAATCTGATCGCGGATTATGTTGACAGGGAGCCGTTGATTGGAGTCGCGATAAAGCGTTCCAGAAAATATATACCAAAGCAGGTCAGCTATGCCTTGACAAGTGAATAAAAATAAGGTAAAATGTATAAATAATCACAGAGTCAGGGAGGTATACAATATGAATTTAAAAGGCCGCAGTTTTTTAACATTGAAAGATTTTACCCCTTCAGAGATTGAATATTTAATTGATTTGGCAGCAGAATTAAAAGCAAAGAAGAAGCAGGGAATTACCGGAGACAGTTTAAAGGGTAAAAATATAGCATTGATTTTCGAAAAGCCTTCCACCAGAACCAGATGTGCGTTTACCGTTGCATGTGTCGATGAGGGAGGACACCCGGAATACCTGGGTAAGAATGATATTCAGTTAGGGCATAAAGAGAGTGTAGAAGATACGGCAAGAGTATTGGGAAGAATGTTTGACGGTATAGAATTCCGTGGATTTAAGCAGGAGACGGTGGTAAAGCTGGCTGAGTACAGCGGTGTTCCGGTATGGAACGGATTAACCGATACCTATCATCCGACTCAGATACTGGCCGACTTCCTGACACTGAAAGAACAGTTTGGTGTTCTGAAAGGCTTACATTTGGTTTTTGTCGGTGACGGGAGGAATAATATGGCGAACAGCCTGATGATTGGTTCCGGTAAGCTGGGGCTTCACTTTACTATTCTTGCCCCGAAGACCTTATGGCCTTCGGATGAGTTGGTAGAAACCTGCAAGGAATATGCGAAGGCTTCCGGCGGTTCTATAACTTTATCCGATCAGTTGGAAGCAGTAAAGGATGCCAATGCAATTTATACGGATGTGTGGTGTTCTATGGGAGAAGAAGCCCTGGCTGCCGAGAGGATCGCATTATTAAAACCATACCAGGTTAATCAGGGGCTTATGGATATGACCGGCAAGAAGGATACGGTATTCCTGCACTGCCTGCCTGCGGTAAAGGGAAACGAAGTAACGGAAGAGGTATTCGAAAATCATGCCGATGTGGTATTTGATGAAGCCGAGAACCGTATGCATACAATTAAAGCAGTTATGGTTGCAACACTCGGAAAATAAATAGCCGCACGGTCAAGTAATATACCCTGTAAGGCATACGTAGGATTTATGCGTGTGCCTTACAGGGTATTTTTGATGGAGTTAATTTAGTGCTTGCCCTTCCGGTACGGATTATGTTATTATTTATAAATACGGAAAGCGGCTGTGAAGTATAATAAGTTATAATTATTTAATTGCTTTAATAAATCTTTAACTTGAAATAAATAACAATTAATTATATGATAGAAAAAAGTAGCGGTTTATCTTGAATTCTGTAAAGGGAGCTGGAACATATGAAAAGTACTGCAACAAAAGCTACGGTAGGGATTTTGTTTATCCTGCTTGGTATAGCGTTAGCGGGCAAGGCTTTAGGATTATTTCATTTTAATATTTTTTTCAACGGATGGTGGACCATGTTTATCATCATACCATGCGCTTTAGGTCTGTCCGACAGAGGGCACAGGACTTCTTCCATGATTGGGCTTGGGGTTGGTATCCTGTTACTGCTGTCCTCGCAGGGAGTCCTGGCATGGTATATGTTTGGAAGGATTCTTGTTGCGTTTCTTTTTATTGTTATTGGCTGCTCCATTATGTTCCGGGGGCGCCGGGACAGGGATTACTATCGTAATCCGTATGACCGGTCGGCAAACGGACCGGACGGGAATGAGGGTAATTACACTTATAACGGCAATACCGGTTATGATAGTGACGGAAACGGCAACAGCTATAATGATTTCAATGGCAGTGGCAGTACCGATTATAAGGATAATAGCTATGGCAATGACGGCTATAACGGAAATAATTACGGCAATCAGTGCGACAGCGGCAGCTCCTATAACAGAACGAACGAAGGCACTAATCACGGAGGATATAACCATTTCTCCAGCTTCTTAAGCGGCAGAACCGTACAGTTTGTGGATGAAGTATTCACCGGAGCGGTTGTTACATCTGTTCTTGGAAGTATACAGCTGGACCTCAGGAATGCCGTCTTCAAGGGGAATGCGTCGGTAGAAACCACCTGTATCCTTGGCGGGGTGGATATCTATGTGCCTTCTAATGTAAAAGTAGTGAATAATTGTTCTTCCATTCTGGCCGGTGTGGATAATGATGTAGTTTCTCCGATAAATTCTTACGGAGAGTACTATACGTTATTTATTAACGGTACCTGTATACTCGGCGGAATAGAAGTAAAATAAATACAAAGAGGTAACGGTATGTATCTGGACAAGGTAGTATTGTGCGTGAGCAGCTCCTATGACCATAAATATTATCTGAACGAGGATTTCGGGGCACTCCCGGAAGCTGTTAAGGATGAATTAAAGATAATGTGCGTCCTTTATACGGAAGAGGTTGGAGGGATTTTGACGCTGGAATATGATGAGGACGGTACTTTGCTGTTTCAGGTTTCAAGTGACGAAGGTGACCTTCTGTTTGACGAGATTGGAAGCGTTCTTAAAATTAAGGAATTGCAAAATACCAAATCGGAGTTACTGGAATCCCTGGAGTTATACTATAAGGTATTTTTCCTGGGCGAGACCCTTTAGGCAGCACCGGCTCCGGACATGAGCGAATAAGGAAGGTTAGAAAACGGAGTAAAAATATGAGCCTGATAATAGGTAATGTAACAATAGAAGAAAATTCGGCTTCAGGATCAAGCTTGGTCTTAGGGCCTATGGCAGGAGTAACAGACCTGCCATTTCGTATCTTATGCAAAGAAAACGGAGCGGATTTAATTTATACGGAGATGGTAAGTGCGAAAGGAATCCAATACAACAACAGAAATACGGAAAGCCTGCTGTATATTGAAGAAAAGGAGCGTCCGGTTGCACTGCAGCTCTTTGGTGCCGATCCCCATATTATGAGTGAAACCGCAAAGCGGATTGAACACAGGAACTTTGATATTCTTGATATTAATATGGGTTGTCCCGTGCCAAAGGTGGTTAATAACGGGGAAGGATCTGCCTTAATGAAAGAACCCAAGCTGGTTGGTGATATTGTCCGCGCTGTTTCCTGTGCCGTAAAGAAACCGGTAACGGTTAAGATTCGCAAAGGGTTTACGGAATCCGCCGTGAATGCCGTGGAAATAGCTAAAATAGCGGAAGCAAACGGGGCGGCGGCGATCGCGGTGCATGGAAGAACAAGGGAACAGTATTACAGCGGAAAAGCCGATTGGAGTATTATAAGAGCGGTTAAGGAGGCGGTCTCCGTACCTGTTATCGGCAATGGAGATATCTTTAAAGCGGAGGATGCCGTAAGAATGGTGGAGGAAACAAATTGCGACGGCATAATGCTTGCACGCGGTGCAAGAGGCAATCCGTGGATATTCTCACAGATAAAGGAATATCTGAGGACCGGTGTGAAGCCGGCGAAACCGGCGGCAAAAGAGGCGGTGGACATGATGCTTCGCCATGCGGGAATGCTGATTGAATATAAAGGGGAATATACGGGCATACGCGAAATGAGAAAACATGTGGCTTGGTATACTGCCGGTTATCCTATGGCGGCGAAACTGCGGAACCGTGTGAATGAAATTAGTGATTATGACTCTTTACAGGACTTATTACTAGAATATCTTATAATGATAGGATAGAAATTAGCTTAAAAAATTGATATAATAGACTTATCTGAAACTGGGTATAAATAAGCATTTATATGGCATCTGCAGGCTCTTGGGCGAAGGAGGTTTATTATGGCATCCGAGAAAGAGATTTTCAAAAAGAATAATGAACGTGGAAACACCGGAGAGACGAAGGTATGTGTCCGCTGTGGCAGAATGTTTACTTATTTAGGCTTCGGCCATTATTATTGCCCCTTATGCAAGGAAAGGGACATGGAGGATTTTGCAAAGGTAAAGGATTATATCTATAATCACGGTACCGCACCTGCATTGGAGGTATCGGAACAAACGGGGGTCGGTCTGAAGATTATAGAACAGTATTTAAGGGAAGGCAGGCTTGAGATACCGGAGAATTCTCCTATATTCATAAAGTGTGAGAAATGCGCGACCAATATCAGGTCAGGGCGGCTGTGCCCGAACTGTGCCACCTCATTAAGCAATGCAATGAGAATGCAGATGAACTTTGATGATGAGCAGATTGGAGAGATTCCGAAGAAAATAGAAGGAAAGATGCGTTTTTTCGGCAGAGAAAAAAAATAACCAAACAAAACAGGTTTCTTAATATTGACTTAATCAATTTTAACAAAAAATTGTTATTTGATAGAAAATAGTTGATTTTTATACCTGAAAAGTGTACTATATCTACTAGAAAGACAAATGTACGCCAGGCACGTACAAACCCGAAGGCAAATTAGTCAAATGGGTTAGAGGGTAGATCCCTGTCAGAAAAATCAGCAATAATAAACTTGCAGGAAAGAGGATATTATGAGTAAATTAAGAGTTGGTATCTTAGGCGGTACCGGAATGGTGGGTCAGCGCTTTGTCTCCTTATTGGAAAACCATCCGTGGTTTGAGGTCACCGTAATAGCGGCAAGCCCCAGAAGTGCGGGAAAAACATATGAGGAAGCAGTCGGGGACAGATGGAAAATGACTACTCCTATGCCGGAAGCCATAAAGAAGATGATTGTAAAGAATGTGAATGATGTTGGGGATGTCAGCAGGGAAGCAGATTTCGTATTCAGTGCCGTAGATATGACGAAGGATGAGATTAAGGCAATCGAAGAAGCTTATGCAAAAGCAGAGACGCCGGTTGTTTCAAATAATAGTGCACATAGATGGACACCCGATGTACCGATGGTAGTACCCGAGCTGAACCCGGAGCATCTTGCTGTTATTGCTGATCAGAGGAAGAGACTGGGTACAAAAAACGGCTTTATTGTTGTAAAACCGAATTGCTCCATCCAAAGCTATACACCGGCTTTACATGCCTTAAGGGAATTTGGTCCGAAGGTGGTAATAGCTACAACCTATCAGGCAATTTCAGGAGCAGGCAAAACCTTTAAGGACTGGCCGGAGATGATTGATAATGTAATCCCTTATATCGGCGGAGAAGAAGAAAAGAGTGAACAGGAGCCGCTTAGGATATGGGGCGAGATAAAAGACGGTAAGATCGTGAAGGCTTCATCCCCTCTTATTTCAACACAGTGTATCCGGGTACCGGTTACGGACGGACATACGGCGGCCGTATTTGTAAGTTTTGAAAAGAAGCCGGCTAAGGAACAGATACTTAAGGCCTGGGCGGAATTTAAAGGCCTTCCGCAGCAGCTTAATTTGCCCAGTGCACCGCAGCAGTTTATTCATTATTTTGAAGAGGATAACCGCCCGCAGACTAAGCTTGACAGGGATCTTGAACATGGTATGGCTATTTCTCTCGGAAGGCTTCGCGAGGATACCGTATACGATTATAAATTCGTAGGTTTATCCCATAATACCGTACGCGGTGCCGCAGGCGGCGGTGTTCTTACCGCTGAACTGTTGAAAGAGCAAGGCTATATCGTAAGCAAATAGTTACTACTCACAGTAAATAAAGTGAAATTGCTGAACGGAAAGAAAACTCCGTGCAAAGTCGGTATCATTTGTGGATGATAGTTTGATGCATCCACAAACAATACCATACTCTGCGCGGAGTAATTAATTTTATCCACTCATTAGTAAAGCTTAAACAGGTATCTGATAAATTCTACGGCATTCGGTTTATATTTGGAATTGGTGACAATGCCAAGGACCAGCCTGTCGGCCGGGTCGGCAAGAGAGCCTTTTACAGAGGCATTGTCCAAATAGATTCCGTAAGCACCTTCGTTTGCGTTATCGGAGGAATTCACATAATAAAAGGAATCGGCCAGGGTGTTGCATAGATCGGCCGGAAGCTGATCTGATAATTTGCATAAAGTACCGTTATAGGCATAGTTGGCAAAGACGGACTCCGGTGCAATTATTACATCAATCTCCTTTGCATAGATATAGGTGACTAATTTTTGCTCATTTCCCAGAGTATATTCCGATTTTTCGCCATTACCAAGATAGAACGAAGTGTCTATCATGATTTCCTGTTTCTCCGGGTTAATTTCAAGATGGCTGCCGAAATCATTTGTTAATGCGGCCGCAGCCTCTTCATCTATCGCATTATTAATGACAGCAGCATACAATACGGTTTCCGGGGATGGGGTTAAGATAGAGTAAGCGAAATATATGGCCAGTATGACAACGGCTATTATGATAACGGTTTTCATCCGGTAATAATTATTAAAATACGTCAGCTTTTCCCTGAATGTCATCTCACTTATTTTTTGTTTTTCCGTCAGCTGTTCCCGCGGTTTATATATCTCGGCAGAATTATCAAGAGTAGTATCTTTAAATCTATCTTCCGTTATCACAAGTATCCCTCTTTCCGTAATTAAACTGGTTTAAAATAGTGTAACATAATAAATCCGCAAAAAAAAGAAATTAATTCTAAAATATTCGTTAAAAAAGAGATTGTACAAATTGAAGCATCATTTCCGATGATGAATCTCAACTCGAACAACCTCTTTATTTTTACTCAGATGTTTACATTAATATGTGTAGCCGGGCAATAAATATCCAAAGTAGCTGCCCAGATCATCGATGCCTAAAGCATCCTCCAGCTTTGAAATAAAGCCGGTGTAATCTACTGTTTCAAGATAGGAATCCATATCCGCAAAACCATCTATTACCTGTTCGGAATCAGATGGAAGAGTGAAGTCCTCATAATCCGCTTCCTTTCCGGTTATTTCCAGTGACGCCATCTCCATGCTGCCGGAATTTACTGTAAATACTATTTTCTGTTGCTTCTGATCTGCGGTGCAATCAAATACCAGTTTCATACCGGAGAACAGCGCAGAAGATATAGTGTATTTTCCGTTAATATACCCTTTATCTTTTACGATACCTGCATCTTCGAAGTCAATATCAATAGACTGTGTACCGCTGCCATCGGAGAAGTCTAACGTACAGTTTCCTGTATAACTGCCATTTTTTACGGCAGCCTTTCCGGTTAGGCTGAATAATTTACTATTAGCGTCAGTTGTTAATGAATAATCAAATCCGATATCATTGCCTTTTCTTGTAATATAATAAGTGAAAGTACCGGCAGAATCATCAGAGGGATCTTTGAACTCCCGACCCATAATATTGCCGTTTTTGTCTACATAAACATTCATAACAAAGGCATCATCGGCTGAATAGGAATCCTTATCGGCTTCCAGGTCGCTGATAGCATCCTTAATTGCCTGATCATATTCTTCCTTTGTACAGATATTAAAGACTTCACATAATTCCTTAACGGTATTGTCATCCTTTGCCTCATTTAATATTGCCATTCCAATATTATAAGCATCTTCCCCTGTAATTTCAGCACTCAGTGTCGTATAGGTGCCGCTGATGTCGGAGGCGGTTAAGGTGGTATCTTCTCCAATCGTTACGTTATCGATGTTATTTATTATAAGAGAAGAATACTTCTTTAACAGCGAATTCAAGGTCTCCGGAGAAAGCTTATCATCCTTCAGAAAGGCTTTTAAATCCTTTAAATATTCGGAATAACTGAAACCATCGGGATAGGCACCGGAAGCCTCCATTATTTCGTCAAGGGGAAAGAGCAAATAGGAGCTGCTTAATTCCGGTATTATCATTAACATTTCACTGGTTTCCGCATTCATATACATATCCGTAGAAATCAGCGAAGTACCGTTATAGGAAAGTCCCACGCTGGACTTCGAATTACCGTCCTTCGAAGCGGTCGAGCGGATCGCCGCCTCTATGGATTCAAAATTGTTCAGGCCAAGCATGCCTGTGAGCTGAGGGTTCACTGTTAATTTCAAATTAGCATCCTGGGTAACACCGGATGATACCTGCTTGTCGTAATTAGCAAGCATTCTGTCATAGGATGCCGTCAATTTATCAATGCCGGCATTCATTCCCTTTTGCTCAATATAAGCATAGTATTCGGCGGGACTCTTAGTCAGCCTTGATATGGTATTGGCGATTGCGTTGCGGTTTGCAAATGCGGTGATCGATCCGACAAGAACTACGGCAAGAGCTATCAGTAATGCCAGGAGCTTGCCGTTCATTTTCTTCCTGGGAATATCACCCGGCTGTACGGAAGCCGGGCCGGAATAATCCAGCGGATCCATGTAAGACCCGGGTTCCTTATCCGGATTGCCTTCGGTATCAGGGCTACCTTCGGTACCTCCGTTATAATATGTCTGGCCGAACGGCTCTTCCACCGTCTCCCCGGTTTGGAGGTTATCGGCGTTCTGATTCGTATCATTGCTGCCGTTTAAATCAATAGGCTCATTGATTTCGGAATTTGCGAAACTTTGATTAGGATCAAGGTTTTCGCCGGTATTGGAATTTGAGTTATTATTTATATCTCCCATTTCTTTTCTCCGTTTCTTTTATAATTATAGGTTATATAATCATTATAAATTATAGTTTAAATGTTATCAGAAGTACTTTGTAAAGTCAATTAAAATTTGGTTAGAGAACGACGAGACATTTACGAAACGTTTTCGTTAGATAAATACAGCATTATTTAAAAAAATGCGAAAGATTTCGTAAAATTTATACAAGTTAATTGTCGTATTTTTGTTTATTACTACTAGTTGAAAAGGAAGTATACATGCTATATAATGTATGGGTAAACAGCGTGTTTTAAAGCTTTCATTCAACTGTGCCGCTGCAGGAGCTGATTTGCCTGTAAGGATCTGACTGGGAATATATACATAAGCTTTTTACGAAAATTTTAGCGGATGCATAAACAAAAGAGGAAAGCACCCGTAGAAAAGGAGATTGAATATGAAATTCGGTTATTTTGATGACACACAAAAAGAATATGTGATTACCACACCCAAAACTCCTTATCCGTGGATAAATTATTTGGGGTCACAGGAGTTCTTTTCCTTAATTTCCAATACCGCAGGAGGCTACAGCTTCTATAAGGATGCGAAATTAAGAAGGATTACACGTTATCGTTACAACAATGTGCCGTTGGATTTGGGCGGCGGGCGTTACTATTATTTATTTGACAACGGTGACTTTTGGTCACCGGGATGGGCTCCTGCCAAGAAAGAGCTGGACCATTATGAATGCCGTCATGGTATGGGCTATACAAAAATAACCGGTAAGAGAAATAACATAGAGACTGAGGTAACTTTCTTCGTTCCTTTGAATTATAACGGAGAAGTACATAAGGTAGTTGTAAAAAACACAGGCAGCACGAAGAAAGACGTAACCTTATTTTCGTTTATCGAATGGTGTCTCTGGAATGCTCAGGATGATTCCACAAACTTTCAGAGAAATTTCAATACGGGTGAAGTGGAGATTAAGGGTTCCGTAATCTATCATAAGACAGAGTATAAAGAGCGCAGGGATCACTATGCATTCTTTTCCGTAAATACGCCGATTGACGGCTTTGATTCCGACAGGGAGAGCTTTCTCGGTACCTATAACGGCTTTGAGAATCCACAGGCGGTCGCTGCCGGTAAGTCGAATAATTCGGTAGCGGACGGCTGGTCGCCGATAGCGTCCCACTCTGTCGGGCTTAGCCTGGAGCCGGGCGAATCGAAAGAACTGGTATTTATTTTAGGCTATGTAGAAAATCCGCTGGAAGACAAATGGGAATCTAAGAATGTTATCAACAAAAAGAAAGCGGAAGAAATGATTGCAAAATTTGCAACTGCCGGAGCGGCAGATGCGGCTCTGGAAGAACTTAAGAAGGATTGGGACAGGCTGCTGTCCAAGTATACGGTAGAATCCTCCGACGATAAACTGAATAGAATGGTTAACATATGGAACCAGTATCAATGTATGGTCACCTTCAATTTGTCAAGAAGTGCTTCCTATTTTGAATCCGGTATCGGAAGAGGAATGGGATTCCGCGATTCCAATCAGGATATCCTTGGTTTCCTGCACCAGATTCCGGACCGCGCAAGGGAAAGAATCATTGACCTGGCATCTACCCAGTTAGAGGACGGCGGTGCTTATCATCAGTACCAGCCGTTAACGAAGAAGGGAAATGACGAGGTCGGAGGGAATTTCAGCGATGACCCGTTATGGCTTATCCTTGCGGTGGTTGCATATATTAAAGAAACCGGCGATTACGGAATACTGGATGTAATAACACCGTTTGATAATGATTTCAGCAAAGCAACTCCTTTGTCCGATCATTTAAAAAGGGCCTTTGACCATGTTGTCAATAATGTGGGACCTCATGGATTACCGTTAATCGGAAGAGCAGATTGGAACGATTGCCTGAATCTTAACTGTTTCTCTATGGAGCCGGGAGAATCCTTCCAGACTACCACCAGCAAGGACGGTAAGGTTGCCGAATCCGTCCTGGTAGCGGGAATGCTTACCTTTATCGGCGATGAATACGCCAAATTGATGGATAAAATCGGAGACAAGGCGGAGTCCAGAAGAGCAAGTTCCGAAGTTGAGAAGATGAGAGAGATCATTATGAAGGATGGCTTTGACGGGGAATGGTTCTTAAGAGCTTATGATGATTACGGCAAGAAAATCGGCAGCAAGGAATGTGAGGAAGGGAAGATCTTCATTGAGTCACAGGGCTTCTGCGTAATGGGCGGCTGCGGTATATCCGACGGAAAAGCTGTTAAGGCACTGGATGCCGTGGAGGAACGCCTGGGGACAAAATACGGTTTGGTTCTTAACAATCCGGCCTTTACGAAGTATTATGTGGAATATGGAGAAATCTCCACTTATCCGGCAGGCTATAAAGAGAATGCAGGTATCTTCTGCCATAACAATGCATGGATTATGTGTGCGGAAGCAGTGGTAGGACGCGGAGATAAGGCTTTCGATTACTATACAAGGATAGCGCCGGCTTATACGGAGGAATACAGTGATATTCACAGAGTAGAGCCATATGTATATTCACAGATGGTTGCCGGAAAGGATGCAAAACGTTTTGGTGAAGCTAAGAACTCCTGGCTGACCGGTACGGCTTCCTGGAACTTTGTTGCTGTCTCCCAGTATATACTTGGTATTAAACCGGAATATGAAGGGCTCATGGTAGACCCTGCAATTCCTGCTTCCTGGGACGGCTACCAGATTACCAGACAGTTCAGAAATGACATCTTTAATATTGCGGTTAAAAATCCGAAGCATGTATCAACCGGTGTTTCGAGGATGACAGTCGACGGCAAGGAAGTTGCGGGAAATATCATCCCTGTATTCGGAGACGGTAAGGAACATTCGGTAGAAATCACTTTAGGATAACAAAATAACTGCCGGCTTTTATTATAGAAGAGACTGTGCAAACTCATACTTAATATGAGTTTTTGCAACAGTCTCTTTTTGCATGAAAAAAAGAACAATAGGGTATAAGTATTATTGATAAAATCAATTGCAGGATTCGTTTTACATAGTATAAAATCAGATGAGGTATGAGATGAGCAGCGATATTGTAAAAAGAGGGTATGCTCCAGGGGATGAAAAGGAGTTTAATAATGAAAATCTGCTTCTTTTAAAGACAGCCCAGCAGGATATCCTGTATCTGGTTAACAGAGGGTATCCGATTAAGAATGCTTCCGTGTTTGCCGGCAATCATTACCTGCTGTCGGAACGTCAGAGACTGGCACTTATAAGAGCTAGCGCACCCGCAGATATACTTGAGCTTCGCAGACAGAAGCGTATCTTTGGAGGGTTTGAAGGCAAATGTATCTATATTGATGCGCTTAATCTTATTATTACATTGGAGGTGGCATTGTCCCAATCGACCCTGATTAAGTGCATGGATGGTACTGTCAGGGATCTTGCGGGCTTGAGAGGCAGTTACCGGCTGATCGACAAAACGGATACGGCTATCCGCATGATCGGAGAACAGCTTACGGGAATGAAGATAGGAAGAACGGTTTTCTATCTGGATTCACCGGTATCGAACACCGGAAGATTAAAGAAAAGGATAGAGGAGAGCCTGTCGGGGTATCCGTTTGAGGTGGCAGCGGAGCTTGTTAATAATGCGGATCCGATACTGGAAGGTAAAGATTATGTCGTGACCAGTGATGCCATTATACTGAATAGATGCAGAGGGTGGATTAATTTTGCATGGGAAATCATAAATTCACGGCTTCCGGACACTGTGTTAATTGATCTTGGTATGGAGAGCGGAAATGCATCCCCACTTTAGTATTGTTTTCTGTACCGGTGTCATATATAATGTTTAAATAATAGTTGAATTATGTGATAATTTGTTGTCCTACAGGAGATCCACTCAGGAGGTGTTTTATGACGGTAATAAATAAGCAGGCAATAGAGGAACAGCAGGAACGGGTACTGGTCTCGGTAAAAAAGAAACCGCCGGAGATGATTCTGAAAAACGCAACATTTGTTAATGTATTTACGAACGGACTTGAACAGGGCGATATTGCCGTCCATAAAGGAATGATTGTAGGTATCGGAGAGTATTCCGATATGGGAGTTTCTGATTGCATTGACTGCTCGGGAATGATTGTCTGCCCCGGATTTATTGACGGCCATATTCATATAGAAAGCTCTATGCTGGCTCCCGCCGAATTTGCGGCGGCCGTAATGCCGCATGGGACTACCGCGGTCATAACGGATCCTCATGAGATTGCAAATGTGGCCGGGACGCTTGGAATCGATTATATGCTGGCAAGTACCGGGAATTTGCCGCTTGATGTATATATTATGCTGCCTTCCTGTGTACCGGCAACCTCTATGGATGAATCCGGTGCGGTGCTGGATGCTGGAAAGCTGGAAGCTTATTTTGGCAATGACCGGGTTCTGGGTCTTGCGGAACTAATGGATTCATTTGGTACCGTTCAGGGTGATGATGAAATTTTCCGTAAACTGCAGCTGGCAAAAAGCTATGGGAAGCTGGTTGACGGTCATGCTCCCGGACTGCAGGGAGCGGAACTGAACGGGTATATTACGGCCGGGGTTGCTTCCGACCATGAGTGCAGTACGGCGGCAGATGCCTTGGAAAAACTGAGACGCGGACAGTGGATCATGATCCGCGAAGGAACGGCGGCAAAGAATATGGATGCCTTGTCCCCTCTATTGAAAGAACCCTATTGCTATCGCTGCATGTTTGTAACAGATGATAAACACCCAAGTGATTTAATCCGGAACGGACATATGGATTATTTAATCCGGAAGGCTGTGAAAAACGGTGCCGACCCGGTACATGCAATCAGAATGGCAACGATACAGCCGGCGGAATACTTTGGACTAAAGAATACCGGAGCCGTAGCGCCCGGATATAAGGCAGATTTGGTGTTGCTTGATAATTTGCAGGATATTAAGGTAAAGGCTGTATATAAGGAAGGGATTCTGACGGCGCGGAATAATGAGTATATGATCGGCGACCATGAGAGGAAATCCCGGGAAACGGACAAATGGAAAAGTATTCAGGAGGAAGAACTGAAGCCTGTATATCATTCCTTCCATATGCGAGAGTTAATTCCAAAGGACCTTTCGGTTGAAGAAAAGGGACAGTCTATGCGTGTGATTGAGCTGATTCCGGGAGAGCTGCTGACGAAGGAAATAATATTGCCGTATAGAAAGCCCGGTGTGGATATGCAACAGGACATCATAAAGCTTGCCGTTGCCGAGCGGCATCACGGAACCGGACATATCGGAATCGGTTTCTTAAAGGGCTACGGTCTGAAAAACGGAGCCGTGGCATCGAGTATTTCACATGATTCGCATAACCTGATTATAGTAGGGACAAATGATTCCGACATGTGTCTTGCCGCCAATTGTGTAAGAAATAACCAGGGAGGTCTTGCGATTGCTTCGGAAGGCAGAATAGTGAATGAATTGGCTCTCCCCATTGCCGGCCTGATGTGTGACAGGAACGCCGGGGAGGTAGAGAAGATAATGACCGCAATGAAGGCGGAGGCCAGGAGCTTGGGAGTGTCCGAGTCGATCGACCCCTTTATGACTCTTGCTTTTATCAGCCTTCCGGTAATCCCGGAGATCCGGTTGACTACCCTGGGACTGGTTAATGTGGAAAAACAGGAATTAATTAAGACAATCATATAGTTATCCGTTTCATACGGAATGAATAAAAAGGGCGGTTGCAAAACTCATAATAATTATGAGTTTTGCAACCGCCTCTATTTCACCGCCTAAAGCTTTATGATCGCTGCGAAGAGGATATTTGCTCCAGGATATAATCCATAAGTCTTGCAGCAACCTCTTCTTTGCCAAGCAGCGGCAGTTCGGTTTTATCCTTTTTTGTAATGAAGGTCACGATATTAGTATCTGTTCCGAAGCCGGCTCCTTGCTGCTTTAAGCTGTTTGCAACAATCATATCAATATGCTTCTTCTCCAGTTTAACTTTCGAATTATCATACAGGTTTTCTGTTTCCATAGAAAATCCGCACAGGAATTGACCTTTCTTACGGTGATCACCCAGATATTTCAGGATATCGGTGGTACGTTCCAGTTCCACGGCAAGCTCTTCTTCGTTCTTTTTAATCTTCTCGCCGGATACGTTTTTTGGACGGTAATCCGCCACAGCGGCAGCTTTAATGATGATGTCCTGTGATTCATAATTATCTTTTACCGCATGGAACATATCATCCGCGGATTCCGTTTCGATTATCTTTACGAAAGGCGGTTTTGGGACCGTAGTTCTGCCGGTTACCAGGGTGACATCGGCGCCGCGGTGCATACAGTGCTTTGCAATTGCATACCCCATTTTTCCGGTGGAATGGTTGCTGATAAATCTGACCGGGTCAAGTCTTTCTATTGTCGGCCCGGCGGTGATTAATACCTTGAGTCCCTTCATGTCTTTCTCATGCGCGATTTCCTTCAGGATATATTCCAGGAGTACCTGTTCGGAAGGCATCTTTCCTTCGCCGATGTCGCCGCAGGCGAGATAGCCGGTATCCGGAGCAATGACCTCCATGCCGTAATGCTTTAATTTGGCGAGGTTATCCTGTACGACCGGATTCAGATACATATTGGTATTCATGGCGGGAGACAGGATCTTTTTACAGGTGCAGGCCATGACGGTAGTGGTTAACATATCATCCGCAATCCCATTTGCCAGTTTGCCGATTACGTTTGCGGATGCCGGTGCAACCAGAACAACATCCGCCTGCTTGGACAAGGCAACATGCTCCGTACTGTATTGGAAACTGCGGTCAAAGGTGTCAATCAGACATTTATTACCGACCAGCGTTTCAAATGTAATCGGATTAATAAAGTTTGTCGCGTTTTGAGTCATCAAAACGTTGACGTTGCAATGAAGCTTTTTCAACATACTTGCCAGATTAGCGATTTTGTAGGCCGCGATACTTCCGGTTACCGCCAACAGTACATTTTTCCCTTCTAACATATGCATCATCCTTCCAGATATGCCGCTGATGAGCGGCACAAACAATAGGTGAAGACGGTTTTTCTTCACGCTTTTATTCGATATTCTTGTCGTATATTATTTTTAACCCTTTTAGTAATAATTTATCATCGTAAATAATCTTTCTGTTACAGTGCGGAACGATTACCCCTGCCAGTCCGCCTGTGGCGATGATGGTTGTTTTGTAACCAAGTTCGGCCTCCAGGCGCTCTATCATACCGTCAATGCAGGAAGCGTTTCCATAGATTACCCCGCTCTTCATGCAGTCGATCGAATTCTTGCCGATGATTTTTTTCGGTGCTTCCATGCTGATGCGCGGAAGCTGTGCCGTTCGGGATACCAATGCTTCCAGGGATATCTTTACGCCCGGAAGGATAACCGTACCGATATAATTCTTGTTGTTATCTATGACAGACATTGTGGTAGCCGTTCCGAAATCCATTACGATCAGCGGAGCGCCGTATTCATTAATGCCTGCTACGGCATCTACAACAAGGTCGCTTCCTACCGTTTTCGGGTTATCCATTAAGATGTTAAGACCTGTCTTGATACCGGAACCAATGATTAGCGGTGTAACATCTATAAACTTTTCAATGGCCGACTTTACTATATTAACCAGGGGCGGGACTACGGAAGATATAATAACACCCTTAATATGTCTGACATCAATTTTATAAAGTTCCAGTACCGTTTTAAAACCGATTGCATATTCCAGTTCTGTTTTCGACAAATCCGTAGACATGGATTCCACAAAATAAATTTTCTTATCATCGATACATCCGATTACGATATTGGTATTACCCATATCAATTGCAAGTATCATTGCTTCGTACCTCACCCTTTCTGATATATGATATTATCACCTTGTAAACGAATTGTTCATAAATATTCCGAAGGAATATTTATGAACAATTGAAGTTTACTATATTTTGAGTTTTACGGCAGCCCGTCTGTTACGTAAGGCTGAGACATGACTCATTCACTATGTTTTAGTTTCATTAAAACCTGACCGATTGAGGTAACCAGAATACCGGCAATAATTGCTTCCGGGACTCCCTGTGTTCCGATTACGGACAGGATAAGGCCGTACAATGCATTTGCAGCGATACCTTTTGCTTCCGAGTAGCTGCTTCCGAATAAGAAGTAAATTCCGTTCATAACCAGTAAGGTATTGGTTAAGGCGCCGGCCACACCGGCCGCTGCGAATGCTACGGTTTTAGCAGCTTTTTTCTCCTTCATCAGTTTCACGATAAGACGGTAAACATAATAAGGAATGATTCCGATTAAGATACGCGGTACAAAACAAACAAGCAGACTTCTGATTCCTCCATGAATTCCTCCCGCAGTATAAAACGGTGAGAATACAAAGGATGTAATATTTGGATTAAAAGTATTGTTTAATAAACTTGTCAGTCCAAATACAAAGCCTAGAACCGCTCCCATCCTGGGACCTAAGAACAGTGCCCCCAGAATTACCGGAATGTGGATTATGGTTGCATTCATGAAGCCCAAAGGAATGTATCCGAGATACGGTATGAATGCCATAACGATAATTATGGCGGAGAACAGGGCTAACTGCACCAGCTTCAAGGTTTTTTTCGATCGATTATTCAATTTTATCCCTCCTGTTATTATTCCCCCGAAGGGGATACAATACATTACCCGGATATTATATCATTAAATAATGAAAATCTCAAACTAATTTTTAAGGCGCCCCAAATGCCGGAGACACAGGCTTAAAAAGGCTTCCTCAAAATGTTCGTCATCTTCCTTTGAACGTTTCTTTACCGAACCGGTATGGGAACCGGCGTGCCGCTGTTTTTTGGCTATATGACGTTCAAACATCAAAATATCGATATTTTCTTCGGTATAATGCCTTCCGTTTTGATTTATGGAATAGCAATGCTTACCCAATGCCAGAGAAGCAACGCCATAGTCCTGGGTTACCACGATGTCTCCCGGCTCGCAGCGGTTAATCAATGCGATATCAACCGCATCCGGAGCCTTGCTGACCTGAACGATCTCATTGTAATCCGATTCCAGTATATGACTGGTGTCGATGAGCATTATTACAGGTATATCCAACTGTTTAGCCACTTTTTCAATAATATGCTTTACCGGGCAGGCATCTGCATCAACCAGTATTTTCATAAACAGCTCCTGTCTACAGATCCACTATAACCGGTTCATGCCGTATAAAGGGCAGAAACTTGTCAAGCAGGTCGGACACCTTAATCTTAAGGCTCGAGGTATTGACGCAGGGGTGGCAGCCCGTATACTCTTCGGCTATCACTTCCCGGTCGATTAACAGTTTTACACGGCTATTGTGATCGTTCATCAAACCCATAGCACTTACGGAGCCGGGAGTAATATCAAGAAATTCCTCCATATACTCCGGTGCGGCAAAAGAGAGCCTGGAGGTCTGAATCTGTTTGCTTAATTCAGCAGTTTTAAATTTCTTGTCGCCCGGCATCATAAGCAAATAAAAGTCTGTCTTCTGTGCATTGCACAGAAACAGGTTCTTGCATATCTTTATCTGTAGAATCTCATCTACTTCCTGACAGGATTCAATACTGGGTGTAACTTCATGGTCCAGGCGTTCATACGGAATCTCCAAACGTTCCAGCAGATCATAAACTTTCATTTCCTTCTCAAGACGTTCGTCAGGATCAGGCCGTGATGTATACAAATGCGGATCGGTTACTATTTTTGACATGCTTGAAACTCCTTTTCATAGGTATTCATTTTTACATATTCAGTAATACTTGGATATTAGTGTAACATACATTACAGGAGATAACAAGTTGTAACGAGCCCAAGGAGTATTGCAAAAAGCTTATGGATATGCTTGCAAATACAGGAAAAGTATGCTATAAATAGGTAGTATTAGTCAGTCTTATAAATACAAATAAATGAAAAGGGGATTCGAATGAAAAAAATAATAAATAATGGGCCAAAGAAATTATTCATTTTATTTGCTCTGCTTGCGGTAACATTCGTATTTAACAAAGATTACGTGAAAGCAGCGGATGCATCGATAACAGCTGTTACCATCCAAAGCGGAGAAGAAACTCCGTCATCGGGGAATACATATTCGGGTAAGATAGCCACGGCGGCAGATGGTTACAGTAAGGACTCTGTTATTGCGGTTACAACGGATTGCTCCGGGCTGCTGAGTTTCGATTACCAGGGTAATAATTCGGATACGGTTTATTTTACACTGTATGCCGACGAAGCGCTTACGGATGATCTGGGGATCAGTTCACTGGAAGCGTCGACAGAATCTACATTTACAGATACTATCCCGGCTCCGAAAGCCGGAACCTATTACCTGCAATTGCAGTATTACGGCTCTTCCGATGTTGATTATACCATTACTCCTTATGTTGTTTCGGCAGATGACGGCAGCCTTGCCAATGAGGAACTCAGATATGTGGCGCTGGCCGATTATGAGGACAGTAATTACTATAAGATTGTGCTTAAGAAGGCCGGCGTGATTAAAGTATATGTGTCTTATTCGGACAATGAATCCTGCTATGCGGATGTTGATATCTGCAAAAAGACGGATGGTAAAATGAAGGTGATATCCGAAGGGGATGCATCATCGGAGGGAACCGTTACCGGATTACCAAAAGGCACTTACTATATCAAGCTTTCCAATGGCACTGCCGCTTACTATAGCATTGGATACCAGTATTCCGGTATTACGGAGAAAAGCGGTTCTTCAAAAGCAAAAGCGGGAACAATTAAGCTTGGGACAGCTGTAAAGGGCCTGATACTTTATTCGGATAAGACCAGTAAAGCGGATTGGTATAAAATAAAAACTACGAAGAAAAAAGAGGTTACCGTATCGATAACCGGAGAAGTAACCGGAGGCGTTACGCTGGATTTCATAGGCTCGGACGGCGACAGCTTCGGAAAGCTTTACATAAGTGAGTATTCTCAGGAGGATTCCGGTTCTCCGTATGTCGGAAAGATTTACGATACGGGCGGTACACTTCCTAAGGGAACCTACTATATCAAGGTCACAAAGGATAAAAGTAATGTATCCGGATATTATTCAATCCTGGTTGAATAAGCGGAATTAAATTTAAACAGGGCTTTTGCAATGCGATCATGAGCTGCCGCAGGCGGTTTCAGGTATTATCCCATTGCAACAGCCCTTTATTAGTTAAAGGTGGTCAGCTATGCAAAAGACGGAATCGGAAAAAGATAAGTCTAATATATTAAATATGACATCAGGCAATCCGATGCGGCTCATTATAATGTTCGCATTACCGATATTCGCAGGAAACCTGTTTCAACAATTGTATAATGTATGTGACATAATGATTGCAGGCTATAATCTTGGGGACGATGCGGTAGCGGCTATCGGTGCGACGGGCTCGATCTACAGTCTGATTATCGGATTATCCAACGGTTTGAATAACGGCTATGCAATCATTGTCGCAAGGTTCTTTGGCGCGAAAAACCGGGAAAAGCTAAAGAAGTCGGTAGCTTTAATGCTTGTATTCAATATAGCGGCTTCCCTATTTCTTACCGTTATTTCGGCTGCGGCCATAGAGCATCTTCTGTATCTGTTGAAAACTCCGGCAGAGATCTTCGATCAGGCGTATCAGTATATTTTTATAATTTTACTGGGAATGCCCGCCACAATCGCATATAATATGGAGGCGGGATTGCTGAGGGCTCTTGGCAACAGCAAAACTCCTTTATTCTTTCTGATACTCTCAAGCATCGCCAATATAGTACTGGATCTGTTTTTCATTGCGGTCCTCCATACGGGAGTCAGAGGCGCGGCCTTTGCTACCGTGGTCTCACAGATATTATCCGTAGTTTTATGCTTCATACATATATTGAGACATTTCCCGGAATTGAGGCTGGAGAAGCGGGATTTTTGTTTCAGTACGGGATTGGCAGCGGATATGTTTATAACCGGACTGTCTATGGGAATGATGAGTTCAATCTTCTCAATTGGCTCCGTGGTACTGCAAAGTGCAATTAATGGACTTGGTACGGCAGTGGTTACGGCACATACGGTGGCAAGAAAAATTGTAACAATCTGCATGCAGCCGTTAAGTACCCTGTCGACTGCAAATGCCACCTTTGTCAGTCAGAATTTCGGTGCGGGGAAAATGAACCGTATTATAACAGGAATTAAGAAGACTTGCCTTGCAGGCTTTGTATGGTCCGCTTTTATTTTTATAGTGGTGAACGCTTTTGCCGGTCGGATAGTAACTTTGTTCTCCGGAACAACGGACGGGGAAGTTATAAAGTATGCTGTTATGAATTTAAGAATAAATATGCCTTTCTATTTCCCGTTGGGAATCCTGTTCGTATTAAGGACTTCATTGCAAGGACTTGGAAGAAAGGCTGCGCCCCTTATTTCCAGCGGAATAGAAATGGCATTTAAACTTTTTGCAACCTGGGTTCTTGTACCGCTGTTCGGATATGTCGGGGCAAGTATAGCGGAACCGTTAACCTGGCTGATGTGCATGCTGTTTCTGTCGGTCAGCTTTTTCAAGGTTCTGAAAACGAAAAAGGAAATATTTACTTGACAGGAGTTTGCCTGTAAAGTATTATATTAATATTAAGTTACTATTCAGCCTTATAGCTTCATACCGGCAATTAATGCACAGAAAGGTTGTTTTGCAGCCTTTCGCGTATGTGACTCCTGGGTTTTCTGTGACTTTCGCTTCGCTCACTCACAAAAAACACCTCGCGGTATATAGGTTGAATTGTAACAATATTAATTCTCTTTGCACTGCATATGAATCTACAGTACAAACTGAGCAGGCGACGGATCTTTATGATTCGTAGTGCCGGGCCGGCTTCACCGGCAACGGATGATAAGACACGCATCTGTGGGACAGTGTATGTTCCATGGGTGTGTTTTTTTTATTTCATAGCAGGAAACAACCTTGTTATGGTTAGCGCATAATGCCGGGAGGGTCCATTTATGACAAATATATTAGTGAAATGGTTTGTTAAGGATTATGAGAAGACGGATAATGTGAAAGTAAGGACTGCATACGGGGTACTTGCAAGCATAGTGGGTATTATCTGCAATTTTATTCTGTTCTCAATGAAGCTTATCATAGGACTTGTTATAAACAGTATTTCCGTAATGGCAGATGCCTTTAATAATCTATCCGATGCGGCATCCTCCGTTGTCAGTCTGATCGGTATAAAACTGTCGGAACGCCCTGCCGATAAAGAGCACCCGTTCGGCCACGGCAGATTTGAGTATATTACGGCACTGGCAGTTGCTTTCCTGATACTGCAGGTTGGTTTTTCCTGTTTGAGGAGTGCGTTTGTAAAGGTACTCCACCCGGAAACGGTAGAATTCCGTTGGCTTCTTACCGGTATTCTGTGCTTATCCGTATTGCTTAAGGTATGGCTGTCAGGATTCAATAAAAAACTGGGGAACCGTATTAATTCCAGTGTATTAAAGGCGACTTCGGCAGATGCGTTCGGTGATGTGCTTATTACCTCCGTTACTATTCTGTCAATTGTTATCGGCAGGCTGAGCGGGCTTGCCGTTGACGGCTGGATGGGCCTGGTAGTATCCCTCTTTGTTCTGTACTCCGGATTTAACATAGCGAAGGTTACTCTGGAGCCGTTGCTTGGAGAACCGGTAGAAAGAGAAGTTTATGAGACTATCACAAATATGGTGGAGAGCTATGAAGGCATCGTCGGCAGCCATGACCTTATCGTGCATAATTACGGCCCGTCACATACTATGGCAACCATTCATGCCGAGGTGCCTAACGATGCTAATCTGGAGAAAGCCCATGAAACCATTGATTCCATAGAAAGGGATGTGCTGCGGGAATTGGGGATTTTTCTGGTAATTCATATGGATCCGATTGAGATTAACGATACGAAAGTACTGGAGAAGAAGTGTATGGTAGTCATGGTAATTGAGGAGACGGAACCCAAGGCTACGATCCATGATTTTCGTGTGGTAAACGGTGATAATCAGATCAATCTGATTTTTGACCTGGTAGTTCCTTTTTCCTATGATGAAAAAAGAGAGCAGGAGCTGATGTTAAGGATCATGGAAGCAATCCGTAATATAGATGAACGATATCAGTGTATTATTACCATAGAAAACAGTTACATTGCCGATTAATCCGGTCTTGTTCCGGTTATATGGAGTAACAAATATAAAATATCCGAATATAGTGGTTATAAATATTCTCTTTGCACTGCAAAACGCAATACTGCGTATCTCTACAGTACAAACTGATCAGGCCGTAATGATAGATAGCCATTATTTGGAGCCGGGCTGCATGACAGCAGCAGGGAAGAACGGGCGCTGCAAGAATGCATTAAAATGATTTGCAGCGCCTTAAACCGACACCTGCGGGACAGTAGTTTACTACATGTGTTCCGCAGGTGTACTTATGTTCATCTATTTCGATCTATAAGCCTTTTACCCCGGAACACTTTTTATTTGCATTGTTATAGAGTATCTTTCTGTTTGGGAGGCTGCTTTTATGACAGGTTACCAGGGTTTATCAACAGAAGAAGTAATAGAATTGCAAAGGAAATACGGCAGGAATGAATTAGATATCAGGAAGAAGGGTTCTTTGCCGGAAGTGGTGTTACGCTCGGTTTGTGAACCGATTTTTCTCCTTTTGTTCGCTTCTTCAATTGTGTACTTCTTTTTAGGAGAGGCGGGGGAAGGAATTGTTATGCTGGTATTTGTCGCGGGGATCATCTGCCTGGATGTGCTGCAGGGGTGGAAGACGGATAAGACACTGGAGGCGCTAAAGAAGTTATCACAGCCTTTGGTTAAGGTGATCCGTAACGGAGAACAGGTATTTGTCGGGGGAGTCGATTTAGTGCCTGGGGATATCGTGCTGGTAGAAGAAGGCTGTAAGATACCGGCGGACGGTGTTGTTTTGTCATCCCATGATTTTTGTCTGGATGAGAGCTTATTAACCGGAGAGGCGGGAGAGGTGTGGAAGCTTCCTGCCGTACAAAATAAGGACGCGTCAGGGCCGGTTTTACCAATGGGCCGAACTTCGGAGCTGGCTTTGGCGGCGCTTGATAATACACGAAAAGATTACTGCTATGCCGGTACCTTGGTAACGCAGGGGAATGCGGTACTTAAGATAGACCGGATCGGTCTTGACACCGTTTATGGGAAGATCGGTCTTGGCGTGGCAGCAGCTCCGCGCAGATTAACTCCGTTACAGCAGCAGATGAGAAAGCTTACCATATGCTGTACCTGGATTGCCCTTCTGTTGTTTCTCTTAGTCAGTATTGTTACCTGCTTTAATTTGTCGGACTGCGGATGGACGGAGCGGATCATACAAAGCCTCCTTGCTGGAATCGTCTTATCTCTGTCCATGATTCCTGCGGAATTTCCCGTCATACTCACCGTATTTCTTTCGATGGGGGCACTGCGTTTAACGAAACAACAGGCACTTATCCGTGTTTTGCCTGCTGTTGAGACACTTGGGGCGGTATCGGTTATCTGTGCGGATAAAACCGGTACGCTGACAAGGAATGACATGAGCGTGGCTGCCGTCCGGCTTTATGAATGTGAGGAAGCTTGCCTTGCAATGGCGGCAGGCATGGCCTGCGATGAATCGCCGCATGACGTCATGGAGAAAGCAATCCTTAACTATTGCAACGGAATTGGCATCTATCCGGACAGCATATTTGACGGAATCTTTCTGAAAGGCTATCCGTTTCTGCAGGAATGCAAGACAATGGCGCATGTATGGAATAAGGGCGGCCGTATACTGATTGCCGCAAAAGGATCACCGGAGTGGCTGCTTGAGCATTGTTTACTGTCGCCGCCCGAACGCAGGAGAGTGCAAACGGAGGCAGATCACTTATCCCAAAGCGGATTACGTGTGATAGCGGTTGGTGTAACGGATACCATAAGTGAGAGGCAGATTCCGGATAGGCTGCAGGAATGCCGTTTCAAACTGTGCGGGTTACTCGGCTTTATGGACCCGCCGAAGGAATCCGTTAAAAAAGACATCCGGATTTGCAGAGATGCGGGCATACGGGTCGTGATGATAACTGGGGACAGCGGGCATACGGCTGCGGCGGTTGCAAGAAAGATTCATCTGCCGGGTTCTGATGCTATATTAACCGGGAATGAAATAGCAAAGCTGAGTGATTCGGAATTACTTGCGGCTGTCAGGCATATTAATATATTCTCCAGGGTAGTTCCGGAACAGAAGATGCGGATCATAGAAGCTCTCCGGGCAAACGGAGTGGTCACAGCCATGACCGGGGACGGTGTAAATGATGCCCCGGCCTTAAAGCATGCGGATATCGGTATTGCAATGGGTTTAAGAGGCTCGGAAATTACCCGGGAGGCGGCGGACCTGATTTTGCTTGATGATAATTTTTCTACGATAGTTAACGCGATTAAGGATGGGAGAAGAATCTATGTAAATATACAAAAAGCAATCGGATATGTATTTGCCATTCACATACCGATCGCTTTTACCTGCTTGATTGGTCCACTGCTGCACATTGCACCGGATAAGCTTATGTTGCTGCCGCTGCATGTCGTTTTGCTTGAATTAATTATGAACCCGGCCTGTTCAACCGTGATCGAACGCCAGCCGGCTGATGCGGGAATTATGAAACAAGGCCCCAGGATGCCGGACAGCCGGCTGTTGACAGCAAAAATATTAATAAAGAGTGCCGTTCAGGGAATAGCGATCTTTGCCGGTTCCTTTGGTTCCTATTACTTTTTCCTGATTCATGAGGCGGGGAAGGTGCCGCTTGCAAGAACAAGCGGATTGAGTACCTTAATCCTGTCAAATATCTTCCTGATACTTGTCAACAATTCGGACATGGAATATGCATATCAGTCATTCTTAAAACTGAAAAAGGACAGGGGTATCGCTATTGTCGGCATTGCGGCCGTATTGCTTCTGCTGCTTATTCTCTACAGCCCGTTATCCGGGCCGCTGATGCTGGTTCCGTTAAGCGGTACCCGCCTCCTTGCTGTATCCGCCGTTTCGTTTCTGTCGGTATTCTGGTATGATATGGTGAAATTCTTTCATGCGAAATGCAGGTAATGTCTGTTACCTGTCAACGACAGTACCGTCGGTAGATATTGTAATAATTCGAAGGGGGATCTTTCTGCCGCTGTTTTCCAGAGCCGTTGCGGCCGCATGTACAATACCGCCGCAGCAGGGTACGATCATACGGATAACCGTAATGCTGTTAATTTCGTTTTGTTCCAATATGGCAGTCAGTTTATCGGAATAATCAATACTGTCAAGTTTCGGACAGCCGATTAATGTAATCTTATTATTCATAAAATCATTATGGAAGCTGCCATACGCATATGCGGTACAGTCTGCGGCTATAAGCAGATCGGCCCCGTTAAAATACGGTGCGTTTACGGGGACCAGTTTTATCTGTACCGGCCATTGCTTTAATCCGGATGGAATAGGAGCTGCCGCGGCATCCATATTCTTTTTTACCTCCTGCTCATTAAAAGCAAGAGCCTCCCGTTCTTCAAACGTGATAGCATTCACGGGGCAGGCCGGGAGGCAGTTGCCAAGCCCGTCACAATAATCATCCCGAAGCAGGGTTGCTTTTCCATTCACTAATCCGATTGCGTTCTCATGACATGCATCGACACAAAGACCGCATCCATTGCATAGCTCCTGATTAATTTTAATTATTTTTCTTACCATAATAACCTCCGTTCTTGATACTTTTTATGTGTATCATAAATAATGAGAATGTCTTTTTATTTAGAAACAGGATTTTTGTTTACGTTTCTAGGATATACTAATTCCTAATGAATTTCAGTTGCATTTGCAACAGAATAAAGTATAATATTTTAAATAAAGATACAATGGCTGTAAGGCTTATATAAACAGGAAGAATACCAGAATGGAAAGTAAGGACAACAGGATTATGAATGAGTACAAGATTTTAGAAGGAATTTCTTTATTTCACGGCATTGGTGCCGATGACCTGGCTGATATCTTAAGATGCCTCAACACAGTAAGAAAGCAGTATTCCAGAAATCAACCGCTTATTTCGGAAGGGGATGAGATAAAGTCTCTGGGAATTATACTCACGGGCAGCGTGCAGATTGTAAGGGAGGATATTGCCGGCAACCGGATGCTTGTTGCCGGGCTTGCCGCAGGTGATATTTTTGCCGAAACACTGGCATGTGCAGGAGTGAAGGAAAGTCCGGTCGGGGTATACGCCAATGAGGAATGTACGGTGCTTTGGGTTTCCGTTGTTCGGATGGTGACGACCTGTTCGAATGCCTGCGGCTTTCACGGTTTGCTGATATCTAATTTATTACGGCTTTTAGCGGAAAAAAATCTGTTTCTGAACAGTAGAATGGAATTGCTGTCGAAACGAAGCACCCGGGAAAAAATACTGGCCTACCTGATCACTCAGCCTGGCAGCAATAAATCCGGGCCATTTGAAATACCCTTAAACCGAAATGAGATGGCGGATTACCTATGTATCGACCGCAGCGCGATGTCACGGGAGCTTGGCAGGCTCCGTGATGAAGGAATTATTGATTTCCATAAGAATCATTTTAAATTCCTGATTTAGAAGCAAATGGCTATCTATCCATTAAATGTTAACTAAATATTAAATATATTACGTAATTATTAAATTATACACTGGACAAATTAATAATTATGTAATATAATGCTTTGTAGGAAAGCACCTGACTACTATAAGTTTAAGCAAGGAGCTGTTGTTCCTGCAAGAAAAGAGGTTAACATGAAGAGAATACATATGAAACGAATGCTGATAATTTGCCTGGCGGCCTTCCTGCTGTTAAATCCGATACATGCTTCGGCGGCCTTACTGAAAAAAGGTTCCAGCAACAATGAGGTAAGGCAGGTACAGAAAGTTCTAAAGCAGCTGGGATTCTTTCAATATCCGAAGATAACCGGATTTTACGGAACCATCACGGTAAAAGCCGTTAAGACGTTCCAGCGTAAGAATGGGCTCGCGGCCGATGGAATTGTGGGAAGCAGAACAAGAAATGCTTTGAAGAAAAGTATTCAGCCTGAAGCGGTAAAAACACCGGCATCGGAAAATCAGATACAGCAAGCGGATGTTAAGGTGAAGAAAGAGGCAAAGAATACTATTACCGCTGTTAAGGATACAAGCAGAAGCGGGGCACTTGACTGGTATAAGGAAGTGCAGTACATATGGAAGAAAGGTATGAATGCCACCGTTACGGATATAAAAACCGGCAAATCCTTTCAAATAAAGCGGACATACGGACATAATCATGCGGATGTTGAGCCGCTGACAAAGAATGATACCAAGATAATAAAAAACATATGGAACGGATGGAGCTGGGAACGCCGGGCGGTTACCGTTGAGGTGGACGGCAGGATACTTGCGGCTTCGATGACCGCGATGCCGCATGCCGGTGTTGATTCGGCTCCTGCCGGTAAGGTTGTAAGCAGGCGGAGCGGAAATTACGGCAGAGGGACGAATCTGGACGCAGTAAAAGGAAATGGGGCAAGCGGGGTTATGGATATTCATTTCTTAAACAGCAGGACCCACGGCAGTAATAAGGTTATAAAATCGCAGCAGGATATGGTAAAAAAGGCAAAGGCATATATCAGCAAACTAAGTAAGAAAAATTTATAATAAAAGAGTTACTCAGAATGTTCTATATTTTTCTTAAGAATTACAGCAGGAAAATATAGAACATTTTTTATGCAACAGGGAAATCCGCCCTATTGCATAAAAAACGTTCTGTCTTGACGCGAGTGATGCGCAAAAGGAATTCTTAAATCATTATATAACTGGTGGATTAAAAAAATCCTGTAATTTAACCGGCCCCTCCAATATGACTCTGCCAACATATAAAGTTCTGTCCTTTTTCGTTTTTATAGTCCATTTAACCAAAGTGATATCGCCGTTATCAATTTCAATTCCCGTGATGCATCTGGGATGAATACAGCAGCCGTCGTTAAAGTACAACGCTTCCCCTATTTTAGGGAAAACCGGCCTGTGAGTATGCCCTGTGATCAGCATTCGGTTCTGCGAAACCGACCATTCGATTAATTTTTTTTCAATATTTTTTTTCTTAGAATAATTTTTGGAAGCACTGGTCGGATCATGCACGCCAAGTAATTCCAGCGGACGCCAGAAGTATCGTACCATAAACCGGGAAAGTTTCCATAAGGTATAATTATAAAAGTCCCCCTGATGTCCATGAGCAAGGAGAATTTTATTACCCGTTACCGTATATTTTAGAATCAATCCTTCAGTTACATTAATACGAGGAAATAAAGGGAGTTTCTTTTTTATATTTTCATCAAAGTAGGAACTTAGTTTGCTTGTAACGAAGCCTTTATATTTCTTTACCATATCATGATTCCCATAAAGCATATATAACCTGCCTATTTTGTAAAATCTCGACATTAGCCAGAAAGCATCGCTGTGTATGGTGATGATGTCTTCGATTTTTCTGTTTTCCCAAAGCTCATCGCCATCTCCAAGCTCTATATAAGTAAAGTTTTCTTTATAATAATAGGATAAGGCGGCAAAGAAAAGGTTCTGATTATTTAAAAAATTATCTCCCCAGCCGCCGTCGCCTCTGTGGCAGTCACTCATCAAAATAATTTTTGAGGAGTCGTCAAAGGGTATTTCGTGTGAAGCTTCATATACTTTATTTAGCCGTGCGGACACCGACAAAGATATCACTCCTTCCGCAAACAAATTTTAATCGTCTTTAGAATCGTCATCAGGCCTGTCAAGGAATTTCTGTATGATATTATAGCTGCTGAAAAGTTCCTTTGTGTTTCCGACATTCAGGATTTTAGTGTACATTTTGGGTGCCTGCATTTTTACCAATTCCATTTTGTCCAGAGGGTTATAAAAGTTCTTTGTCGCAAAGCGGTAGGCTTGACAGTTCCTTTGATTATTCGCCTGCATATAACGTTCTATTATCGGTGTGCGCGTTAACGGCTGCGGGGAATGCGGCTTATCAAACATAATACGTACAGTATTTCCAAGAATAGAGAATTCGTTGTCGGAGTAGCCTGTTTTTCGAAGGCCTTTCACGAATGCATCGCGCATTCCTTCATCCTTTAAGGTGATTTCTGCATTCATAATAAGCTCGGAAGGGTCGGAGAATTCTCCAAGCCGAAAACCGGTTAACCACCAATGCACTTCTCTTCTCGTGAAAATTACGTTTCCATCCTTAATAAGCGAAAAACCGAGCGGTAAATGGTCTTCATCCTTGGCGCTGAAATAGAATGTGCCGTCAAAGAAATTCGGGATATTAAGATTCGGACCTGTTGTTGAATAGACGCCTATCTCACAGCCGCTATTCATTCCGTATTGACCTTTCCATAGCTCAATCAGCCATCTTTTACCGGCGTAATCAAAACGAATCGGTTCACAGTCAATGATCATGCTGAACGTTGCCGCACCTTCGTCATAAAGCTCACAGTAACCGTATTTTCTCTGCCATCCGTTCATGATGGAATAAAACATATCCTGTCTCGGATAATAAGCAAAGCCGAATGGCTCCAAGTCCTTGTTCAGATCTTCTAACTTTATAGATTTCGTCGTCCTGGAAAACGGGAGCCTGCTGGGCCTGCTGTAGTAATCCTTGCTGGAAAGCTTTAAATAATCGGGAAGCTTATTCTGAGCTTTTCGTACCTGCAGTCTTTTTCTGATCAGTAAAATATATGCCGTAAATGCTAATGCGATCACCGCAAGTACCGGAACGGCTATAAGAATGATCCGGCTAAAGACCGGTTTAATTGCTAGTGGAAAACCAAAGAAAATTAAATTCGCCATATTATAAAAAAGCATAAAGTAACTCCTTTCATATTGTCGTATAATATAATATTCGGGTTACTCTCTCTGTGTTAAAGATATCTGTGATAACTTAAAAATAATGGAACTATTATAGAATAAGACAGAAAAAATGCACCGGACAGAGCATTTTCATTGTCCGGTGCATTTTTTTATGTGAGTTATGATTAATTCTAAATAGCAGATTTGATTTTCTGTTAAGCTTTATTTATTCTCTTCCTTCTTGGATAAATCATCCAGTTTTTGCATAAGCATTACTAAAAGAGTAATTAATATGATAACGGTAAAGATACCAAACATTCCCTTCCACATGATATTAAGGGAAATTAAAAAAGTTTCAAAATTCATTATCTGACTCCTTTCTTAAAAAGCAGGCTGTGTATACCGCATATAGTGTAATGGCCTAATTACAATAAGGCACTTACAAGTCCTATAATGATTCCGCCTGCCACAACGGAAGCAATCTGTCCGGATACGTTGGCGCCGATTGCGTGCATTAAAAGATGGTTGGTAGGGTCCTCTTTGATTGCCATTTTCTGTACAACACGTGCCGACATAGGGAAAGCGGATATTCCGGCTGCACCAATCATAGGGTTAACTTTATTCTTTCTAAACAGGTTAATGAACTTGGCAAACATTACACCGCCGATCGTATCGAATACAAATGCAAGTAAGCCCAGTCCCATAATCATAAGTGTTTTCCAGGTAACGAAAGCTTCTGCGACCATACTGCAGGATATGGTAATACCTAGTAATAAGGTTATTAAATTAGCAAGGGCGTTCTGTGCGGTCTCGGATAAACTGTTAAGTACACCGCATTCACGAAGAAGGTTACCGAACATAAGGAAACCTACCAAAGCGACCGACATGGGAGCAACTAATCCGGCAATAACGGTAACTGCGATAGGGAAGATAATTTTAACCCTTTTTGAAACCGATACCGGATTGTAAGGCATACGGATCATTCTTTCCTTCTTGGTTGTTACCAATTTGATTGCAAAAGGCTGTACCAGCGGAACCAATGCCATGTAGGAATATGCGGCCACTGCAATCGCACCGATGTATTTGGATTTTAAAATCTGTGACACCAATATGGAAGTAGGCCCGTCGGCAGCGCCGATAATACCGATTGATGCGGCATCGGTAATGCTGAAGCCTAAAAGAGTTGCAACCGAAATGGTAAAAAAGATGCCGAACTGAGCAGCGGCGCCAAATAAAAACATGATAGGATTAGATAGTAAAGGCCCAAAGTCGATCATCGCACCGATTCCGATAAACAACAGGATCGGCAGAGCTTCAGAAGCTTCAATACCGACATTGAAAAGCCATTCGATAATACCCTGTGTTTCTCCGATTCCAGGTAATGTCTGGTTTAATACACCCGAAACCGGCAAATTAACCAATATTGCACCAAATCCCATAGGCAGCAATAAGGCAGGTTCATATCCTTTCACAATAGCTAAATAAATCAGCAGGATACCTACTGCATACATAATTATTTGGGGGACAGTAATAGCTGTTATCCCTGATAGTAAAAAGTCCATAGCATTTTCTCCTCTCGAGCGAGTAAAAGTTAATGATGATAAGTGCAATTATACATAAAAATAGCCTCTATCCTGATAAAAGGATACAGGTCCTGCCATTCTAATTAAACTGGTGGTGTCAATGTATGTATTAACAAGGGATACCTTTAATTAGAAATAATCTGTAAATACAACAGATTATATGACAAATGCGCTATATCGAATTACATTTACAGTAGCATAAATAGTTGTGGAAGTCAATAAAAAGGAACGGAAATGCTGCATTTTGTTACCGTGAATTTATTTATTTTGTTATATTTGGCATAATAATATTGAATTAGATATCGGAGGTTATATATAATGGATAAAACATATGAATTTGAAGCTGAATTACAAAAGGTATCTGTAACTGCGACCTTTGATGGCATAGAATATGAAGGCAGTCTTGTTCGGATGAAGACGCCGAATCATATAATCGGTGTGCGAAAAGACATCCGGGAAAGGATTTGAAAACAGACCGGAGACATCGTAAAGGTTACGATAAGGGAAAGAGATAAGAAAGAGAAAAGGCAAAGACTATAAAAGGGGGATCGTATGATAAGAGATACTTATGAAAATATTTTGCAGCAGAAGGATGTAAGGCAAAATTTAATAACTCTGAAAACGGAGCTAAAGGATGAACGTAACAGAGACGCTCTCTTATATCGGATTGGAACAGATTATTCCGTATTTGACAGATTACTGGAGAATGAGGATGCAAAGATACGGAAAAATGCCGCACTGGTCATGGGTGAACTTGCGGTGCCATGTTTCCTGGATAAACTATATGCGGCCTATCAAAAGGAGGAGCAGCTCTTCGTAAGAAGCTCCTATCTTACGGCAATGAAAAAGCTGGACTATTCTGCAATCCTTCCGGATTTAAAAAGCAGGCTTTCTGTTCTAACGGAAGCAGAGACAGAGGATGCAAGCAGGAAGCATATTCGCGAGGAAGCCAGGATTCTCTCGGAACTTATTCTGGCAAAAGAGGGGATAAAGCATCACCCATTTACAGGTTATCAGATACCTTCCGTATTGGTCTTAATGACTAACCGTAATTATAAAAATGTGACCCGCGAGCAATTAGAAGGTATAACCTCCAGGGAATTTAATGCGGGCGTCATGATTAAGACAAGTGATTTAAGAAAGGTACTTTCCATCCGGACCTATTCGGAGCTGCTGTTTATACTGGAGGATCTGAAGGTATGCCGTGCCGATGCAGATGCGGCTGGAAAAGCGATAGCTGACAGCAGCCTGATCCGTTTTATTGAGGAACGTCATGAGGGAGAGGCGCCTTTTTATTTCAGAATAGAATTAAAAAGCAAACTTCCGTTGGATAAAAAAAGTGCATTTACGAAAAAGCTGGCCTTCGAAATCGAGAACCTGACAAACCGCAGACTGATCAACTCAACAACAAATTATGAATTTGAAATCAGGCTGATTGAGAATAAGGAGGGGCTTTATAATGTACTGATCAAGCTGTATACCCTAAAGGATGAAAGATTCGCCTACAGAAAAAGCAGCATCGCAGCCGGTATACAGCCTTCCAATGCAGCGCTGATGGCGGCGCTTGCAAGGGATTACTTAGAAGAAGGGGCACAGGTGCTTGATCCCTTCTGCGGGACAGGAACCATGCTGATTGAACGTAACCTGCTGGTACGGGCAGGAACCATGTATGGTCTTGATATCTATGGCGATGCTATCAATAAGGCAAGAGAAAATTCAAACTATGCAAATGTAAATGTAAATTACATTAACCGAGATTTTTTCGATTTCAAACATGACTATCTGTTTGACGAGATTTTTACCGATATGCCCCGTGCCACGGGACAAAAAGAGGAGGATGGTATCTATAACCTCTATCGGAACTTTTTCTTAAAGGCATCCTTGCATTTAAAGGAGAATGGGATAATAATTCTGTACTCCCATAACAGGGATTATGTGAAGAAGCTTCTTGACCGCAGATGCTACAAGCTGGAGCAGGAATATGAAATATCAAAGAAGGAAGGGGCATATTTGTTTATTATAAAATATATCAAACTTCAATAAAACTTATTTTATTTTTTTGAAGATATATATTGACTTGCGTAATTCATTGTGTTATTATGGTCAAGCTGTCGCTATACAAAATGTTATATTTTCAAAGAAATTGTAATGTTTCGAATTACCTGGCGATTTTGCTGTCAATAGATGTTGAATTTGGTGTCCTAAAAATACAGGACAAGAAGCATAAGATTATTGTGCGAGGTTATTAATTCAATTAAATAAATATTCAGAGAATATTTATTTAATAAAAGATATTGACAAACAATTCTAAACATGTTATATTATACAAGCGCTTAGAACTTAAGCGGAACAATCTGATGAAGATTGATAAGTTATGGAATGAACCTTGATAACTGAACAGTGAAACAACCCTGAAAATTCTAAAAAAATTTTCATGTAAAGATAAGAACATTTGGCGGAGAAATCCTTCAGATGTGACATCTTTTACGAACAGTATGTAATAGAAATATTAGATACAACCACAAAAACAGTAAAAATGAAGTGATGTTTCGAAAGAAGCAAAGCTTCACGGAAGTTAAC
>JAEWSD010000116.1 GCA_023398615.1 Bacillota bacterium | reverse complement strand
ATGAGGTATCGAAACAGGCGTATTTCTATTATGGGGAGCATAATCAGTACCTGGTAAGGTTCGGCGATGCAAGGAGCATTGATGCATTGTTAAAGCTGGTTCCCCAATACGGCCTTAATGGTGCGGGTCTGTGGAGTATAATGAGTTATTTTCCGCAAATGTGGCTGGTTATTAACTCCCAATATGAAATAGCTAGTGTGCTGACCGTTTGGCACTTGGACTAATTCTGCGGATGATTCCAAGATGTCAGGCGGTCAGTGCACTAGATATCCGGCGGTTTGATTCGTATAAAAAACGGGCTTATTACAAATATCTAAAAAGATTGGAATTATGGGCACGCTAATCCTGAAAATACATTCATGAAAGGAACGGTTAAGATGAGTAAGATACTGTATATTAAGGCAAACGCAAAAGCGGAAGGTTTATCAAGAACTTACAAAATATCGGATTATTTTATCGGAGAATACCGGAAATTACATCCTGAGGATGAGATAATCACATTGGATTTGTACCGGGAAGGGATTGATTTTCTCCGGCAGAGTGAGCTGGAATCCCTGCGAAAACCGATAGAAGGCGAAGGCAAGGATCAGCCGGTTTTAAAATATGCATTTCAGTTTTTTGAAGCAGACAAATATGTGATTGCGGAACCGCTTTGGAATCTTGGCATTCCTGCAATATTAAAGGCATATATCGATTACATTATGGTCACAGGCATCACCTTCAAATATACGGCTTCCGGCCCGGTTGGACTATGTACGGGAAGAAAGGCGGTTAATATTACCGCAAGAGGGGGAAGTTATTCCGCAGGGCCTGCCGCCAGCTTGGAAATGGGGGACAGATATTTAAGGACCGTATTTGGCTTCATGGGAATTACGGATTTTCAGACGATAGCTGCCGAAGCTCTGGATGTTGTCGGCAATGATGCGGATGCCGTTGTAGGAGAAGCTGTCGGGCAGGCAGGGGAATTGGTAAAAGATTTTTAATAGTTGACTGATCCGGCTGTAAAGCTTTCGGATACCTGTCTGAAACAGGGCGGATATCCGTAATCTTTACGGCTTTTTTTGCATTGATGTGGTATTATGCCGTCGGATATGGTAAGATTGAGTAGAATAATCCGGATAGGACGGGGTGCAAGGCATGGACATCAGGTACCAATTTGAAAGAGATATTAAGATCGGAGACTATATACGGGCCGTTATTATTGACGGAAGTACGAAAACGGGACGGGTCACGGGGATTGAGAAGGATTTTATCTGCCTTGCGTCAGAGAATGGGGAAAGCTGGCCGCTGGCGTACATATTAATGAAGGAAGTTCAAAAGCCGGAACAGGGAGTTCGGAAACGGGCCGGTGAGACCGAGGAATACTATGGTTTCATTATCGAAAAGAAAATAATACGCAACGGGGATGAACTAGGAATCATCCGGTGCTGCAACGATACCATGCAGTATAAGTTTAAAGCGTTTAATATCAGGAATCAGGAGCTGGCCGACAGGTATAACGAATATGATAAGGACTACCTGGAGAAAACTCTTGTAAAATTTAAATTGAAACGGATCAATCCGGAGGGGAACAGCTTTGGTGCGGACTATATTATTCCCGCCGACCTCCTTCATGATGAAACTGCCCGGTTCTACCTTAACGGGAGCGCATCCACATCGGCAGAGAAGGGCACGGAGGGATTTCCTTCGGATACGGAGCAGGAGGAGAGCAGGAAGTATTACGGGTTTTTATACAGTAATAATCCGCTTAAGAATGTCGGTGTAATCAGATGCCGCATGGAAGACGGTACGGTTACCAAGTACAGGCTTATTGCAGCTAATATCCTGGACAGTGACCTGCTGAAAAGGTTTGGGAATTATGCCGGACATGCCGAATTCTTCCGGGACAGCCTGTTAATGTTTGAGATCGGCAGATTTGAGAACGGCAGCGGACCACAGGAGTGTGCCGTGAAGGTAACGAAAGCGGATACCGCCAACGATGAAAAGGCGAAAAATATTCTCATTTTGGAAAAGAAGTACAGGGCATTGGATGAACAGGTGAATCTTATCAATGAATGGATGATGAGAAAGGGCAATGATAAGGATCAGGAAGCCTATCTGTCGATACACAGGCTGCTGCAGGAAGATAACAGGGAGCCCAGAATATGTGAACTGATTGAGAAATTACTGGTTCTGGCATTGAGGGCGAAGGATGATACGAAGCGGGAAAGACTGGATGAAGTGAGAGGTCTGCTGGAAAGGGAGAAAGCTCATATTAAGCGGGAAACCTATCTGGACAGCCAGGTAAAGATCGTGTTAAGCAAGCTCTATGACGAAGAATGGGCTTACGGTATTCTGAAAGAGGCAATTGATGAAGCACCAACTGTCCAGAAGTTCCTGCAAGGCATATCGAATGCCGTTAGTTATCTGGAATATTGTAACGGTATCGATAATAAAGGCCGTGATAAAGAGCTGGTGGATAAATATGTACGTTATATTGAGACGGTAAGGGAGAATCCTCAGCTGGCGGACGGTAAAAGCGGGCAGTTTGTGAACAGCTGCCTGATGATGTATACCGCCGATATTGCAAAACGTCTCAGGAATATCGATGAAAAGAACATTGATATTGAACTTGAGTTGTACGGAAGGGCAAAAGCAATCATTGAATCGGATGAGACGGCTTTCAGCCTGTATAACGGAGATGATTTATTTCACTGCAGGATATCCGGCCTGGTTACAGACATTCTGGAAGGCTGCAGACTCCCGGCCGGAATACGCGGCTATGAGGTTCCGCTTGATGAAAAGGGTCGGTTTGCGGGAAAGGCCGATTTGGTAAAAGCAATACTTCCATCCGGAGGTGAGAAGGAGCCGGACTGTCCGCTTACTCCGGAGGAATACCTGCTTTACTGCGGCAGGATGTATTATGACTTAATTCAAAAAGGGGAATTAAAAGGTGTAAACATCAACAGGACCTTTTGCCCCAATATTGCCAAGTATTTAACCAGAAGAGGCGATAATATCCGTCTGGACAATGACGGTCTGTATCTGGATATGGCAAGGACGTTCTATCTTGAGTGCATCAATTTTTCCTGCTTTGAATACATATGGGATAATTCCGTGGTGCAGATCATCCTGACACATCTTGCGACCAGGTCGAATTGGAATGACCGGTATGATAGGCTGGAGGGATTTGGTAATTCCATTGTAAATATCGATCTCGGCAATAAGGATACGGACAGCCTTATTCCGTCCATGCTTGGGATACTGGATACCTTTCAGTCGACCAGGACCGTAAAAAAATATGAAAGCATCAGAAATAAAATTTTTAAAAGTATTTTTATTCCCGGGAATATCCCTCTGATTGAGAAGGTATACGAATCCCTGCGCAAATTATATAGCGGGCTTCCCGAAGCATGCGTATCCCGGGAGGAGCTGGAAGCAGGCTTCGGCATTGTTCTGGAACAGTACCGCAACGGAAAGGAAAACTTTATAACCGGTATATCCGAGCTTGAAAAAGGGTTCAGTTTCACCGTAGAAGGGCTTGCACTTACCCAAAAGAAGCTGAAAACCGGGGAAGTGTTCAGTAAATACATGCTGGAAAGTGACAGGCGCCGGTATGAATTACTGACGGCTGTCATGGAAGACATCATAGGCTTTAACAGTATATCCGATATCAGAAGGATAAATGTCCTTGAGATAGCAATACGGGAATTAAACCAGCTGGCAGACGATATCGGCAGAATGCCGACCGCCTGTTCCTATATGCTCATACCGGCTATGAGGAAGGTAAGAGAGGAAGCGGAAGTCAAATTAAACGAACTGTACCGGGACAGGTCGAAATATCCAAGGATACGCTGCTATGTAGCCGACGGGGACCGTTTATATGAAACGGAACCCGGTACCGTTTATCTGAGAATCTATGTAAGCAATGAGGAAGGCTGCCAGAATGCCCGTAATGTAAAGCTTCAGCTGTTTGATGTGCTGGTTGACGGCGGGAAAGGGTGTCAGGTAATCCAGGATGAGCGGAGTATCAATTTAAACAGCGGAGGCGGAGCGGTCTTTATGGTAAAGCTTACGAACATTGAAGGGGTGCACCTGTCATTTGGCATCGGTTTAAAATATTCCTTTAATACCTCCGTAAATAATCAGATTGAGGTTAACTATACGGATGTGCGGCTGCTTAACATTCTAAAAGAGGAGTTTACTGCCATCAGCAACCCGTATAAATATTACGCCGGCGGAAGTGCGGTACGGGAGGAATCCATGTTTTTCGGCAGAAAGGAACTGATCGGAGATATCCTGGAACAGCTGGAACCTTACGGAGCCGGCCGGGCCGTTTACGGGAAAACTATTGTCTTGTATGGTCAGAAACGCACCGGGAAATCCTCCGTTAAATTTCATCTGACGGCGAAGCTGAAACACTTTCCGGATACCATTATTATCGATGCCGGAGAAATATCCTCCTTCCTTGATGAGAATTTCGAGATTGACTTTTTAAAGACAATCCTTAACAAGCTGCGGCGTGAGCTAAAGCGGCTGCCGGAGCTTAGCGGGGATATGGAAGACAAAGGATTGGAGATTCCGCTCCTGGCTTCCAAAGAAAAAGAAGAGGTGTGGAGTGACTTTCTGGAATTCTATGATACCTTCAGCGATTATTTAAGAAGCAGGCCGCTTGGTAAAGAGTATAATGTATTCCTGATTGCCGACGAATTCTCGAAGCTGTTTATCTGGCTGAATCAGGGAAGAATTCGTGCGGGTTTTATGGAATTCTGGAAATCGTTTATCGGTACCTCGGCAATCTCCGCGATTGTTGTCGGACAGGATTATATGCCGAAATTTATCAAGGAGTACGGCAATGCCTTTGCCAGTATGAATATCTATGAGGTTACCTACCTGTCGGAAGAGGCGGTGAGAGAAATGATGGCGAATGCTCCTTTGGTAAAGGCAGGTGCGGTGCGTGCCGAATATAATCATCCGGCAGGCGAATCGGCCGTAAGAAGATTTATGGAGCTTACCGCAGGAAACGCTTTCATCGGCATGAACTTCCTTGATAAGCTTATGGACTGCTTAAACGAGACGAAAAGGGTACAGGTGACGGAGCTGGAAATTAACGGTGCAATGGACCGGCTGTTATCCCGTGCCGACATAGAGGTGCTGTTTAATGCTTTTCATGGTGATGACAGTGATGTGGAGGATGCCGGCAGGCCGGAGGATAATAAAACCTTATTGAAGCAGATAGCGAAAGCGGCCGGAGGAGCGTGCAGGGAGGAGGACATTACCGGCTTTACTCCCGAACGCCGGAAAGTTCTGCTTAAGCATCTTGCCGATCGCAAGGTAATCATCCGCAATGCGAAAACCGGCAGGTACGGCATCAAGGTTAAGTTATACGGCGAATGGCTGAGGAGACTGTAGACAGAAACTCTATTAAGGCTGCTAAAGGAGATGACACAATGGATAAAACAATAGCAAATCCTACGTCGATTGCGAAAGGCAATGCATTTATCGGAAGGGATTATTATATTAAGGAAATTACGACGATATGTCTTGAAAATGATTTGCAGCAGTACGACAGCATAGCCCTTCATGGCTACAAGAAATGCGGCAAATCCTCTCTCATTCATTATACGCTGGATAAATACCTGCAGGAAAAATATGAACGGATTCAAAACGGGCATCCGATGAAAGAGAACCTGTTGATTGTACGGGTGGAACTTTTGAAAAACGGAATGGATTTTATCGGATTGTGGCGTAATATTATATCGGAATTAAAAAAAGAAATGATCGGCGATTTTACCGCAAGATATATTCTGGGCGGTGAGACAAAACGTAAGGCTAAGGAAAAGGCCGAGGAATTCTTTGCTCAGCTTTACCGTGAGGAATTCGAAGCTTTCTTCGCGGTACGGGAATACGGCGCCGATTTTACGGATGTTTGTGAGGCGCTGTTTGAAAAGCTGGCAAAATCGAAATACCGGCTCCTGTTATTCATAGACACCTTTGACTATATCGGAGATGTATTCGGAAAACAGGCGGCGTATTTCCAATATATAAACAGCATAAAAGATAACTATGAAACCTATAAAATCACGTTTTTGCTGTCAAGCCGCAGGAGTGTCAGAGATCTGGAGACGAAATCCCTGGGAAGCTCTGTTTATTTCGATAAGTTCAGACCGATGGCGTTAGGCGGTTTTAATCAACAGGAACTGAAGGAGTATGAACAGGCAATCGAGAATTACTATGTAGTTTTAAACGAGGAAGAAAGGGAGAAATTACATTATTACTGCGGCAACTCACCGTATCTTCTTTCCCTGTTCGGCTGGGAAATGTGTGTAAATGAGAGTACTGATATGGACAGTATCTATGTGAAAAACCAGAATGCGGTGTCGCAGTATTTCGGCGAGCTGATCAAGCTTATGAAGGAAACGGACGTAGGCGACAGCCATTCGATACCGGCCGGAGAAAAAGCGGAAAAAGCAAACTGCTTCTATAAATTAAAGGAACTGTTCTGCGGACAGCGCTACATAACAAACGGTGATATTAATGATCTTGGTAATTTGGGTTATGTTATTCTTCCGGAGGGCGGTAACGGCTTCCTTACGGAAGCTTTGCAGGGAGACAATATCCGCAGAGTAAAGCCGATGAATGAAGCCCTGCTGAAGGTAATGAAGGAGTACTGGACAAAGGATAAGGAGGATATCTGGCCGGCAATGGGCAGGCTGGAAAAACGGCTGCGGGACATCATTCATCAGTCCTTCCTGAAGCGATACGCCGGGACGTCGAATCTTGATTATAATAACGGAGATTACCGGTTTCATTTTGAATATGAAAATGTCATGTATTCGGAATTCAAAAAAAGGGTATTGATAAATCATGACAGATATTCCTGGTTTTTGAACTTTGACGCCGCTTTCCGGTATCTAAAGAATGCTTACAGGGATCATCACGAGCTTGCCGCAAAACGTATTGTGGATATGATATCTTTTGACGGGCTTTGGAATATCTTAAGCTTTTACTGGGACAGCTGCGATATCACCGTGGATACGGACGACGCGCTCAGAATCAATTCCTCCGTTAAAGGCATGAATAGATTCTTTGAAGACAGCAGTAAGCTGCTGCTAAAGGAAAAGTTTGATCTTTTGAATAGGGTCCGCAATCCATTGGCGCATTTTTACAGGGAATGTCTGACGGAAAAGGAAAAGGAGCGCGCCGGAAACTATTGTGAGGAACTGCTCTCCTTAACGGAGAATTATGAGGACAGGGTATAAAAGATATGGAAAGGTCATATAGGAACAGACAGCTGTTACGGGACTGCGTCCTGTGTCCGAGGGAATGCCACGTCGATCGCACCGGGGGTCAGAAGGGGTATTGCAGGGAGACGGAAGATTTAGCGGTTGCCCGTGCAGCGCTTCATTATTGGGAAGAACCCTGTATTTCGGGTGAGGAAGGTTCCGGAACTGTTTTCTTCTCCGGCTGTGCCGTGGGTTGCGTTTATTGTCAGAATCATAATATAGCGATGGGAAGGGCAGGGAAAGTGATATCAATAAAGCGGCTTGCGGAAATATTTCTGGAGCTGCAGGAGAAAAATGCAAATAACATCAACCTTGTTACTCCCGGCCATTATATACCGCAGATCGCAGAAGCGATACGGCTGGCCGGGGAGAACGGCTTTAAGCTGCCTGTTGTTTATAACAGCAGCGGCTATGAAAAGACAGAATCGCTTGCACTGCTTGACGGCTGTGTTGATATCTATCTGCCGGACCTGAAATATATGGATAAGGAACCGGCTGACAGGTATTCGAACTGCGGGAATTACTTTACGTATGCATCGGCGGCAATTTCCGAAATGGTCCGGCAGGTCGGAAAGCCTGTTTTTGACGGCAGGGGGATACTGAGGAAAGGTGTTATCGTACGGCATCTTGCCTTGCCCGGTTATCTTAAGGATTCGAAAAATATTATCAGGTACCTTTATGAAACCTTTGGAGACAGTATCTATATCAGCATTATGAATCAGTATACGCCTATGGAACATGTCGGGAGCTACCCTGAAATCAACCGCCGGATTACAGAAAGAGAGTATGACGAATTGGTTGATTATGCCATCGGCTTGGGGGTGGAGAACGGTTTTATCCAGGAAGGAGATACCGCATCGGAAAGCTTTATCCCGGAATTTGACGGGGAAGGGGTCTGGTAATTATTAAAGAGATTAGAGTGGTCTTTTGACACTCTGGTCCTAAATAATTTATAATGACAGGAGGTTATAAGGTGGCTTTATTACATGTTAATTTTTTCTCCGGTGTCCTGGGCATGTGCATGCAGATGGATGTGATCCTGCCTGAAAAGACACGCGGACAGATCGGAATGGAAGGGGAGAAGAAGGACGGAAAAATACCTGTCCTTTACCTGCTTCACGGCATGAGCGACGATCATACCATATGGCAGAGAAGGACTTCCATAGAGCGTTATGTCAGTGAGATGGGGATTGCGGTAGTAATGCCCGCGGTACATCTTTCCTGGTATACGGATACCGCCTTCGGCTATAAGTATTGGGCCTTTATATCCGGGGAGCTGCCGGAGATATGCAGGAATTTTTTTCATAACCTTTCTGACAAAAGAGAAGAAAACTTTGCCGCCGGTTTGTCGATGGGCGGTTACGGAGCGTTAAAGCTCGGACTTGCCGCATCCGATACCTTCGGTGCCGTGGCATCCTTATCCGGAGGGCTGGATATCCAAGATATATGCTTTAATATCAGAAAGGATGTTGATAAGAGCTTTTGGAGCAGCATCTTCGGAGATTTGGACAAGGTAGAGGGCGGTGATAAGGATCTGTTCTTCCTGGCCGAAGAACTTCGAGCATCAGGGAAGCCTTTGCCGAAGGTCTATATGTGGTGCGGTACGGAAG
>JAEWSD010000101.1 GCA_023398615.1 Bacillota bacterium | reverse complement strand
TTCCTGTCGGCAACCGTCTCTAGAATAGCTCAGGATATTCTTGACAGCTTAAGAAAACTATAATACAATACAATCATTATAATGATTCGAGGTGAAAAGATGTTTAACTTTACTTGCAGATATTACTATGCATGATGTAAAAAGATGCGATGGAACCTGTCGCAGTTTTTGCCGTGTAAATGCAAGAAAGTTATCTATCCGAATGCTCCTTTATATTCTTTGCCGGTCATGGTTTGATCTGGCTTAGTCGTAATTTATGAGCTGCAAGAGTAACTTTCTTGCAGCTCTGTTTTTGTGTAATAGGAATTATAATGGATACAAAAGCCATTGATTGGGAAAGGGTGGTGAGAAATATGTTTAAAATGATTTTTATAGTAACACAAGATATACTCCATGCAAAGCCAGAATTTTTAGGCGACCTTTGCATGGAATAATTCGGTCGTCAATCATGCTGGCTTTGCTTCTTGCTTATAAATACAAGGAGGAAGTCCACATGAAAAAGATAAAATCTAAATATGATAAAATGATGCGGCTCGTGTCAAGCTTGAATTTACCGGACTATAGATATGAACAAATTACGAAGGCTGTTTTCTTACAGCGCATGGAGTGCTTTTCCGATATGTATCTGTTACCTAAGCAATTAAGGGATGCTTTGACGGAGACATTCGGAGACCATGTTATCGGTGTAAGCGCCGCTTCTTCTCAAAGCAGCGAACAGACCAGCAAATTATTGTTTCGGCTGTCCGACAGTAAACAGGTAGAGGCTATCGGATTGAAATACGAACGTGGCTGGGAATCGTTTTGCATCTCCTCCCAATGCGGCTGCGGCTTTGATTGCAGGTTTTGCGCCACAGGTACAATCGGCTTAAAAAGGAATCTTACCGCGGATGAAATAACAGACCAATTGCTTTATTTCCTGCTGCGAGGCCATAAACTGAGCAGTATTTCCTTCATGGGAATGGGGGAGGCATTAGCCAATCCTTATTTGTTTGACGCGCTTGCAATTTTAACAGATCCGGCTTTATTTGCTTTAAGCCAAAGGAGGATCACGATTTCTACCATAGGCATTATACCCGGAATACAAAAACTTGCACAGACCTTTCCGCAGGTAAATCTGGCGTTTTCGCTGCATTCACCCTTTGAGGGGCAAAGGAGCGAGCTGATGCCCGTCAATAAGCGCTTTCCTTTGCGGGAAGTAATGTACGCGCTGGATGACCATATCAGGAATACCGGCAGAAGAGTGTTTATAGCCTATATTATGCTTAAGGGAGTCAACGATTCCGCGGAGCATGCGCAGGCATTAGCCGGTATTCTGCGGGACCGGGGTTCGTGGAAATATTTATATCATGTCGACCTGATACCCTACAATTCCACCGATAAGACATTGTTGCGGTTTCAGGCATCGGACAGGCAAAGTATCGGACGCTTCAGCAAAATATTAAAGGAATCCGGTATTAGTGTGGCGGTAAGAACACAGTTCGGTTCCGATATCAGCGCCGCCTGCGGCCAATTATATTGTTAATAGAAGGCAGATTTTTAAATCAGATTAGGCTGCTGCAAAAACTCACCATAAGTATGAGTTTTTGCGGCAGTCTTTTTCAATACAATCAATATTCCTGAAACTTTAGCCGGAAATTTGGTACAAAATGGAGAAATACTTCAAATAGAATAAATGAAGAAATACTTCATAAATCTTGTTGTATAAAATACATAAAGAAATATAAAAAAATAAAGAAAAGTTGTATAAAGTGCTTGACAATGCACAAATAACAGTTTAATATATATCATGTCAGGTGAAATAAATATGAAAATAATCTGCAAATGAAGATATTCTTCAAATAAATCATAAAATTATAAAAATAAAATAATATGGTGAGGTATTATTATGAGTATGAATTATGAAAACAGTAAGATGAACAGCTTGATTGTCTCAAAGCTGCCGGAACTGACTAAGACGGAGAAAAATATTGCGAATTATATTTTGAACAACGAGGATAAAATTATTTATGAGTCCATCACTGATTTGGCCGAAGCGACGAAATCCAGTGACGCAACGATTGTACGTATGTGCAGGAAGTTAGGATTCAACGGATTCCAGGAATTTAAAATCAGTATTGCAAAGGATACGGTTACACCGTTATCAAAGATTCATGAGGGAATCAATCCGGAAGATAGTGCGGAGCAGATTTTATCCAAATGTTTTGCAAGTACGATTGAAACTCTGACGGCTACGTTACAGATCATAAATATTCGTGAATTTGAGGCAGCCGCACATGCGATTCTGAATGCCCGCAGGATTCTGGTGTTCGGTTTAGGGTCCTCTGCCCCCATCGCAATGGATATCGCGCATAAATTTATGCGGATCGGTTTAGATACAAGCTTTTATTCGGACAGCCACTATCAGATGATATCCTGCTGTTCGATTTCGGAAAACGATGTTGTGATAGGCATCTCTCATTCGGGAAGCTCAAAGGATATCGTGGAAGCATTGGAATTTGCAAAGAAATTAGGCGCTACGACGATTTGCATTACAAACCACAGCAAATCTCCTATCACCAAAAGTAATGTTTCGGATATCAAGCTGTTTACGACTTCTTCCGAAACAAAATACCGTGTCATCGGGCAATCTTCCCGTGTGGCTCAACTGACTATAGCCGATGCACTGTTTGTTTGCATCAGCTTAAAGAAGGGTGAAAGCGCAATAAATAATTTTGAAAGAGTGGATGAGGCCTTATCCATTAAAAAATATTAAAAACAGGATAAATATTTATCGAAGCAAACATTCTGACTGCAGTCAGAGGACACATGCATAAGGAGGAGAAAAGCAAAAATGGGACAATTGATAGGCGTTGATTTTGGAACCGGCGGCTGCAAAACGACTGTGATGAATGAGACAGGTGAAGTGATAGCAAGTGCGTTTCAGGAATATATAACTCATTATCCGCATATGGGCTGGAGTGAGCAGAATCCTGATGATTGGATTAATGCACTGATTGCGACGCTTTCATCCTGTTTTACGCAAGGGGTCAAAAAGGAGGAATTGCTTGGCCTGGCGGTCACCGCATCGACACATAATGCCGTCTTAGCGGATAAAAACGGTGATGTTATAAGACCGTGCATCATGTGGACCGATCAGCGGAGTATGCTGCAGACGGAATGGCTGAAAGCAAATTTCGGTCAGGAAATATTTGACATTGCCATGCAGCAGCCAAGCGCTACCTGGACAATGCCGCAGCTTTTATGGGTGAAGGAAAATGAACCTGAGAATTATGAAAAAATAAGCCGTATTTATTTTGTAAAAGATTATGTCAGAAGCTTTCTGACCGGAGATTGGGGCACAGACATTGTGGATGCACAGGGAACCTTACTGTTCGATGCCCGGAAATGTATATGGTCAAAACAGTTATGCGACATCATAGGACTTCCGGTTAATGTCTTGCCGCCGGTACATAAATCAAAAGAAATTGTAGGTCACGTAACGGGAAAGGCCGCCGGTCTGACGGGACTTCCCTGCAATCTGCCTGTGGTAGCCGGATGTTCGGACACCGCGGCGGAGGATTTTGGCGCCGGTGCGATAAAACCGGGTCAATTAATATTCAAACTGGCTACGGCGGCAAATGTGAATCTTATTACAGCACAGCCGTTACCGAACCGTGTATCGTTTACCTATCCGCATGTAAAGGAAGGCTTATGGTATACTTCCCTGGCCACCAATTCCTGCGCTTCGTCTTACCGCTGGCTCAGAGACAGTCTTTTCGGCCCTGAAAATGAGCAGTGCGCTAAGGCTGGAAGAAATGTATATGAATTGATGGATGAAATGGCGGCTAAGATTTCCATAGGTTCGGAGGGCATGATATATCACCCGTTTCTTAACGGGGAACGCTGTCCGTATTACAATCCGCAGTTAAGAGCAAGCTTTGTCGGGATGAGCATGATACATGAGAAAGGGCATTTCGCGAGAGCAGTATTGGAGGGTGTGGCTTTCAGCCTGAATGATTGCTTCCAGATAGTAAAAACAATGGGTGTAGAAGTAAAGGAAGCAAGGCTGATCGGCGGAGGAGCAAAGAGCAAGCTCTGGAGCCGGATACTTTGTGACATAACAGGAATACCGGTAATAAGGCCGGTTAATGATGATTCTTCGTTTGGCGGGGCTATGCTTGCCGGTGTTGGGGTTGGCGTTTTTGCCAGTGAATATGAGGCAGTGGACGTCTGTGTCAGGGATAGCATTAATTTAAAGCCCAATGAAGAAAATCATGAAAAATATCAGCCTTATTTTTCTATATATAAACATATTGTAGAGCAATTATCGCCGGTGTTTAACGAACTATATAAATTAAGAAACAGTTAAAAGGTCAAGAGGAGGTATTGGAAATGAAAAAAAGAGTTAGTAGCATCTTGTTGGTTTGTCTGTTGACCATATTCATGATCAGCGGCTGCGGAGCTAAGTCGGACGGTGCAAAATCGGACGAAACAACGCCGGATACAGACCAGGGGTCAAGCACAGAACAGGAGTCCGGTACGGAACAGGAGTCGGCCGGTGCGGACAGCGGCGGAAGCTTCAGAATCGGAGTTTTGCTGCCTTTATCGGGAGCAAATGCTCATGAAGGTGAAGTCTGCAGGAACGCAATGCAGTTTGCGGCCGATAAGATTAACGATGCCGGCGGAATTAAATCTCTGGGCGGTAAAAAACTGGAGCTGATATTTGGTGATCATACCGCGGATGCTCAGGTTGCAATTACAGAGATGGAAAGAATTATTTTAAATGAGAAGGTAGAGGCATTACTGGGGCCTTATAACAGTGCAGTAGGTTATACAACCGCACAGGTGGCGGAAAAATACGGTTTGCCCTACCTGCTTAACAATTCGGTTGCAGACGATATCCTGATGAAAGGATATAAGTGGGTTTTCCGTGCTAACCAGACGTCTTCCAGCAACGCCGTGGATCAATTGAAATTTTTAAAAGATATCTCACAGGAGCAAGGAAAAGAGTTTAAAAACATAGCGCTGGTTTATGAAAATACGGAGTGGGGTGCTTCAGCGGCAAAGGCCATTCAGGATCTGGCGGAACCGGAAGGATTCAAAATCGTATTATACGAATCCTATCCCGCAAATACGCCCGATATGACATCTTTAGTAATTAAACTGAAGAATTCCGGTGCCGATGTTGTTATTCCGGATTCCTACTTAAACGATGCATTACTGTTTATGAAAACAATGAAGGAAATGGAAGTTAATATACCCGTCTTTGCCGGCGGCGGCGGCTTTACCGATCCGGAATTTATAAAACAGGCCGGGCAGAATGCTGAAAATATGTTTATATTAATGGCCTGGAGTACGGATATCTTAGCAAAAAAGGAGCAATGGGCAACGGATTATAACAACGAATTCAAAGAAAAATACGGTTACGATTTTGCGGAAATCTCCAGCAATTCCTATCAAAATGTATATATTCTGGCCGATGCGTTGGAAAGAGCCGCTTCAACAGATCCGGAAGCTATCAGGCAGGCTCTGTTAGAGACTGATATAAAGGATGGGGAAGCTTTAATTAACCTGTATGTAGGAATTAAATTTGGAACGATCCGCGGAATGGAGAATCAGAATATATATTCGCAGATGCTGGTTTCACAGGTTCAAAGCGGCAATTTAAGAGTTGTTTGGCCTAAGGCATTTTCTCCGGATGACGTTAAGCTGATTATGCCTTAACATTCCATATCGTATTTCATGTATAACCGGTGATGATCCTTTTCCTGCCGGGTTGCCCGGCAGGAAAAGCTACTAAAATAAATTTTGATGAATTTTAAGGAGGAAACATGCTATCACAATTAACACAACCATTATTAAGCGGTTTTCTTATGGGTGGTGTTTATGGCCTAATAGCTTTTGGACTAAGTCTGGTGTTTGGAGTAATGCGTGTAAGTAACTTTGCGCACGGTGATTTATTAATGGTTGCCATGTACGTTTCTGCCTTCTTTTGGAATACTCTTGGAATACAGCCGTATATCTCGATTGTTTTTGTAGGAATACTCTTATTTATTATAGGTTACTTACTGCAGAAATTTACGATAACTCCAATACTGAAAAGCGAACGTTCCCGTGAGCCGATAAGAATACTTTTGTTCACAGCCGGACTATCAATCATTTTGCAGAACATAGCTTTGATGACTATGGGAGGCTCTCCAAAAAGCTTAACAACTGCTTTCAGTACGGCAACTGCCAAGGCAGGGACTTTAATTGTCAGCCTTCCGAGACTTTTGGCGTTTGTCTTATCTGTTTTAATTACTTTGGGCCTTTGGGCTTTTATATCAAAAACCGATACGGGTAGAGCAATGAGGGCTGTTTCACAGGACCGCCAGGTAGCATTACTCATGGGAATAAATGAATATAAAACATATGCACTGGCATTTGGAATCGGCGCATGTCTGTTAGGATTAGCAGGCAGTATGATATCAACGTTTATGTATATCTTTCCTACGATGGGCTCGGCTTATACCTTGCGGTCCTTTGTTATCGTAGCATTGGGCGGAATCGGAAGCATCCCCGGAGCATTAATCGGCGGTGTTATCATAGGAGTGATTGAGTCGGTATCGGCACAATTTATACCCGCATCGTATTCTGAGGTTGTAGTCTTTATAATCTTTATTCTCGTTTTGACCATCAAACCATCAGGCATGTTCGGAAAAGAAAAACAGTAACGGGAGGAGAAGATTATGAAAATAAAAAGTAGTAAACAGATTTTATATATACTGATAATTCTGATTTTGATTTTTTTCCCAATTATTTTCCCAAGCCCATACATCGTTCAGACTGTTTTAATGATTATCTTTTATGCTTATATGGGCAGCAGCTGGAATATACTTGGCGGACTGGCGGGACAGATTTCCCTCGGCCATTCGGTGTATGCCGGAATAGGTGCCTACGTATCGACGCTGCTTTTCATCTATACGGGAGTGACTCCCTGGATCGGAATGCTGTTAGGCGGTCTGATTTCCGGATTTGCTTCCCTGTTAATAGGCTTGCCGACGTTTCGGCTAAGGGGAACCTACTATACGCTTTCCACCATTGCGTTTATTACCGTAGTAAGGATCCTGGTATTGGCAAACCCGACCATATTCGGACTGGAAACCCGCGGAGCGCAGGGCCTTCTTGTACCTATGAAGAATAATGCGCCGGAATTAATGCAGTCGGTAAGTAAAGTACCCTTTTATTATCTGATCCTTATTATGACGGTCTTTGTTTCCTTATTAACCTATTATTTAAAACATTCCAAAACGGGATACTATTTTGCCGCTATTAAGACGAACCAGGATGCCGCAGCTTCTTTAGGTATCAATGTAACAGGATATAAGCTTATTTGTGCCTTTATCAGCGCGTTTTTATCGGCACTGGGCGGCACCTTCTATGCGCAGCTGACAATGTATGTGGATCCTGCCACGCTGCTTGGCAATAATATGAGCCTGCAGATAGCAATCATGCCGATCGTCGGCGGAATGGGAACGGTATTTGGTCCTATCGTAGGGGCATTAACCCTTGTTCCGGTCCAGGAGATAGCAAGGTCCTTGCTGGGCAGTCAGATTCAGGGACTGCATTTGATCATATACGGATTGATTATGATGTTAATCGTAATGTTCGTACCGGGAGGAATTGTCTCATTGTTTAAAAAATCATCGCATGCTTCAAAGAGATATCATAAAAAAAGTGAGGTGGCTAAGCTTGGACAATGAAAAAGACGTATTGGTATTAAAAAATGTGACTAAAAATTTCGGCGGGGTAGCGGCAGTCAATAATGTATCTCTCGAGCTGCATGAGGGCGAAATACTTGGGCTGATCGGCCCTAACGGGGCAGGCAAAACAACCTTATTTAATGTAATTGCCGGTTTCTATAAGCCGACACATGGTAAAGTAATTTTTAAAGAAAAAGACATCAGCGGAAAGCTCCCCTATAAAATCTGCAAGCTTGGAATAGGGAGAACCTTCCAGATAGTACAGCCTTTTGGCGATCTGACCGTACTTGAAAATGTTATGGTCGGGGCATTAAACAGGACTCAAAATATGAAAGTAGCCAGGGAAAAAGCAAATGAAATCCTTGATATTACGAAATTAGCAGATAAGAAAGATAAAGAGGCAAACACCTTAAATGTTGTTGACCGGAAACAGATTGAGATAGCAAGAGCACTTGCGACGGACCCGGAGGTATTGCTGCTGGATGAAGTAATGGCAGGCCTTAATCCCACCGAATCGGTCGAAGTGGTTGAGATGATTCAGAATGTCAGAAAAGCCACGGGAATCTCATTATTGCTGATAGAACACGTAATGAGTGTAATTATGAATCTTTCCGACCGGGTATGCGTTTTGGATCACGGTGTACTGATCGCACAAGGTAACCCCAAAGATATAACTCAGGATGAAAGAGTTATTAAATCTTACTTAGGAGATAGATACAATGCTAATAGAAATTAATAAAATTGAAGTTTACTTTGATGATTTTCATGTTCTTAATAATGTCTCGCTGAAAATAAACGAAGGGGAATGCGTAACAATCCTCGGGTCTAACGGATCGGGGAAATCCACTTTGATTAAAGCGATATCCGGGATCAATAAGATCCAATCCGGAGACATTAAATTTAACGGAGTTTCTATTAACAATGCCGCTGCAAGAGAAATCGTCGAGCTGGGTATCATTCAGGTTCCGGAAGGACGGCGTCTGTTCCCGTCCATAACGGTCCGGGACAACTTACTGCTGGGTGCATACAGCAAACGTGCAAAGAAAGGGAGAGAAGAACGGCTTGATGAAATCCTGGAGACACTGCCTGCCTTAAAGGATAAGATGAACCGCCTGGCCGGCTCTCTTTCCGGCGGTGAGCAGCAGATGTGTGCGATAGGAAGAGGGCTGATGGGGAAACCGTCCCTGCTAATGCTGGATGAACCGTCACTTGGCCTTGCACCCAAAATTGTTGAAGAAATGTTTGAAATAATCAAAAATATAGAAGAAAGCGGAACCTCTATATTATTGGTTGAGCAAAATGTAGGCTTAAGTCTGGAGATATCCGACAGGGCCTATGTACTCGAAAGCGGGAGAGTTACTCTTTCAGGACCGGCAGGTGAACTCAAAGATAATCCTCAGTTAAGAAAATCCTACCTGGGAATCTGACAGGAAGGGTTAAGAGACCGTTATCAGACAGCGGAATCGACATTATTATATTATGGAAGGAGTAATTTATTTGGGTGATCTAACGTTTTTACATACTTTTATTAAATCTGAATTAGAGGACATCGTGGGCCCGGAAAATGTCAGCGTACGTTCAAGCGATATTTTGGTTTATGGGGTTGATTATTTTTACGGCGGAAGAATGTGGGAAGATCGCGGTAAAAAGCCGCCGACGCCGGATATTATTGTGAACCCGGGTTCCGCGGAAGAAATCTCGAAGGTGTTAAAGGTTGCCAATTATTACAAGATACCTGTTACGACATGGGGAGGCGGTTCCGGGAGCCAGGGCGGAGCGTTAAGCGTTGCCGGCGGAATTCTGCTCGACATGAAGAGAATGAACAAAATCATCAATTTTGATGAAAACAATATGGCGGTGACCGTGGAAACCGGAATGAACTTTACACAGCTGGAATGGTTTGCCAATGAGAGAGGATATTCGCTCATGCATTATCCGAGTTCGATGAATTGCGCCACAGTCGGCGGTTTTTTGGCTCATAGAGGCATAGGCGTACTTTCGACAAAATACGGAAAGATCGATGATATGTGTGTGAATCTGGAAGTAGTACTTCCTAACGGCGATATCATCCATACGTCACCGGTGCCGAAACATGCTTCAGGGCCGGATATCGCCCAAATATTCATCGGATCGGAAGGAACCTTGGGAATTATCAGCAAAACCACGTTAAGGCTGTATAAAGTACCGGAAACCAGACGTTTCAGAGCATTTCTGTTTAAAAACGTATCGGATGGAATTTCCTGCGGCAGAGATATACTTCGGGTCGTAAAGCCGTCCATTATAAGACTGTATGACGAAGCCGAGACGGTTTCAATCATTAAAGACGTACTTGGATTTGCGGCACCGGGAGTATTTATGAATATCGCGGTGGAAGGGCTTCATGAAATCGTGGATATCGAGGAAAGAAAGATCATTGAAATCACGAAGAAGTATGAAGCTCAGGATTTGGGGTCGGAGTACGGAGAAAAATGGTGGAAGAGCAGAGTTACATTTTTTTATCCGGGGCATGCTTTGGATTTGCCTAAAATGTATGGAACTCTTGATACCGTGGCGAACTATGATAATATTCAGAAAATATATTGGGCCAGAAAAAAAGCAATTGAAGAAAACTTTGAAGGAGTCCGTTATATTGCCCATTTTTCTCATTGGTACGAATGGGGCTGCATGATATATGACAGATTTATTATGGATAATCCGCCTCAGGATGCCGAAGAATGCATGTCTTTGCATAACCGTATATGGAATCTTGCGGTAAGAGTAGCCCTGGATAATGGGGGTGTAATCAATGATCATCATGGAGTCGGGATTAAGCTTGGTCATTTAATGAAAGAGCAGTATGGGCCTGCAATGCAGGTGCTTACCGCATTGAAAGAAAAACTTGATCCCAACAATCTGATGAATCCATATAAGCTTGGATTATAAGGGCGAATTTTTAACGGATAGGGAGGACTAACCATGTTATCTGAAAAAGCAGTAACAACTGAAATTGCATGTCGCTTTTGCTGGATGTGCCGTCATTTATGTCCAATCGGATTACAGACCGGAAAAGAAACAAACACGCCCCGTGCTCTGGCGGTATTATTGGATATGGTACGCAACGGAGAAGAATTTACTCCCGAAATAGCTGATGATATGTATGCGTGCAGCCTCTGCGGAGCTTGCGCCGCCGGCTGTGAAACGGGATTTGATCCGCGCATCTATATCAGGGAAGCACGTACGGAAGCAGCGGTGGACGGTTATTTGCCGGAGAAAGTGCAGCGATTGGTTGAAAGTCTCAATACCTTCGGCACCATGTATGGAAAAGGACCGGAGAAAAACCCTGTGTCGGGACAGTCAACGGAAAATGCGGATTTATTCCTTTATGCGGGCGGTACGGCAGTCACAAAAACGCCTGTAATAGTGGAAGCAATAGCAAAATTGCTGGATAAGGCCGGAGTTAAATTTGTCGCGGCAGAAAAAGAACCGCCTTGCGGTGCGGAGATGCTGGATTTAATCGGTGAGGTGAATGAAACGGTCGAGAGTGCAAGACCGCTTGTTGATCTGATTAACGGCTTGAACGTCCAAACGGTATTGGTGATTGACCCCAGCCATGCAAAGGTAATGCAGGAGGATTTTGCGCAATGGGGCTTAACTATGAATGCAAAGGTGGAAACTGCGACTTCTTTTATAGCTCGGTTGGTAAAGGAAGGAAAATTAAAACCGGAGAAGCTTAACCTGAAAAATGTTACCTACCACGATCCCTGCAGATTGGCAAGGGATTTAAATGAGACGGAACCTGCCAGGTATTTATTGGCTTCAATGGGCATCGATATCAAAGAAATGTTTCTTAATAAGAATATGACGAGATGCTGCGGAAATGAAATAGTAAATAACTATTCACCCGAATATGTCACGATGACTTCACGGGGAAGATGGGAGGATGTAAAACGGTGTGACGCCCAACTGCTCGTTACGGCTTGTCCGGCCTGCTATGAGATTCTGGGAAGTCAGAAACCGGATGATAAGCAAATCCTGGACATATTCGTACTGTTGGCAATGGCTTGCGGTGCTTGATATGAATCGGCAGGAGATATGCCCAAAACTTAATATTGTGGTCTGTATGAAGCAGGTTCCCGACACGAAAAAGGTACAGCTTAATACCGGAACAAATACTCTGGACCGGAACAATATTAATAAAATGATGAATCCGGCAGACGCATCCGCCTTAGAGCAAGCTTACCGCTTAAAGAAAGCCAATGGAGGCGAAGCCTCTGTCAGAGCCTTAACGATGGGACCCAGATCTGCGGAAGACGTTCTGAAACAGGCTGCACATCAGGGGGCGGACCGTTTAATATTGCTGACAGACTCAGCCTATGTCGGCTCAGATACCTATGCTACCGCAAAAATATTATCAAGAGCGATTCTTGCCACGGGGCCGTTTGATCTGATACTTTGCGGGCGAAAAACCATTGACGGGGAAACGGGACAGGTAGGTCCGCAGCTTTCCGTCCAATTGGGGGTACCCTGTTTAACAAACGTGACCGGCATCGAATTAAACCTGCCCGGAATCCTATGCAAGCGCCTGACCGAAAAAGGTATTGATGAAATCTACGTTCCCTTGCCGGCGGTAGTTACACTGTGTGAAAACATGCCGGAGCATAAGCCGGCGCTCGCCGAGCTTAGAAAAGCCAGGGAAATAAACATCGAACAGATATCGAACAGACACCTGGAGCTTGAGGAACAGGAATCGGGACTGAAAGGATCAAAGACCCGGGTTGTTAGAATCCTTCATCATACGTACCAAAGCAGGAATTGCAGAATGGCTGACAGCATGGAAGAAGCAGCGGATTTGGTAATGAATAAAATAAGTGAGAATCGAAAGAATGAATAGTCAGATTTGGGTAATATGTGAAGTCCAAAATAATAAGACAAACCGTCTGTCGCTGGATCTAATAAAGAAATCATTAGAAATTAAAAATGAGAAATATTCTGAGGTGGCGGCGATATACATAGGCAGGGATGCGGCACCGTTTTCCGACGAGGCAATTCAGGCGGGGGCAGATTTGGTCTATGTACTGGATGACGGCCGGCCCGGCCTGTATCGGAGCGAGTATGTTTCTTCAAGATTGGCGGCCGGCTGCTGCCGGAGCATGCGGCCGGGAATCCTGTTGATTGCGGCAACCCTGTATGGCAGAACAATTGCACCGCAGATGGCGGCACTTCTGGAAACGGGCCTTACCGCCGACTGCATAGGACTTAGAATAGATTCGGAAGGTGTTTTGGTTCAGACACGTCCTGCATTTGGGGGAAATATCCTTGCCGAGATCGTCGGTACGGGAGATTTTCCGCAAATGGCGACGGTTCATGCGCTAAGTGCCGGGCCGGAACAAAACAGCGGCAGGAGAGGGAAAATAACATTCATACCATGCGAAGCAGTGATTGATCCTATGAAGCTCCTGTCCCATAAAGCCTTGAAGAGTACGATTGATTTTGAACAGTCGGATATCATATTGGCAGGCGGTCTTGGTGCCGGAAAGGAAGGCTTTCGATTACTGAACGTGATAGCCGATTATTTGGGCTGTCCCGTAGCGGCAACCAGGCCGGCAGTGAATGCCGGTCTGGCGCCGTATTCGGCACAGGTCGGTCAGACCGGGACAAGTGTTCACCCGAAGGTTTATATTGCCTGCGGAATATCGGGGGCGCTTCAGCATCTGGCAGGTATGTCTTCATCCGAATACATCATTTCCGTTAATACGGACCGGTTCGCACCGATATTTAATATCGCAGATATCGGCTATGTGGGCGACTGCATCGCTTTTTTGGAAACGCTATGGAATAAATTGCAATACAACAACAGATAATCAAATCTACAGGGAGGAAAACATTATGGTTAATTCAACGACAAGAGCATTCCGAAGTCCGATGAAATATATTCAGGGGCCTGGGGAATTCAACAAAATAGAGGAATATGCCAACGATTACGGGGAAAAGGCTCTTTTCCTGATCGACGGCTTCCTGTTTAAGGACATTAATGAAAAATTGAAGCTTATTTATAAGCAAAAAGAATCCAAATATTATGCCGTACCGTTTGAAGGAGAATGCTGCCAGGAAGAGATAGACCGTGTCAGCAGACTGGCCAACGATTTTGCGGCAGATGTCCTGATCGGCGTCGGCGGAGGAAAAACTCTTGATACGGTGAAAATAATTGCCGGTCAGTATCAGATACCGCTGATCGTATCGCCGACTTCAGCGTCTACGGATGCACCGACATCAGCGATGTCTGTTTTGTATACGAAAGACGGTACTTATATAAAAAATGTCCGTCATAAGAAAAATGCCGAGTTAGTTCTGATGGATACGGATATTGTATCAAGGGCTCCCTTGCGTCTGTTCATTGCCGGAATGGGCGACGCCCTGGCTACTTATTTTGAAGCGATGGCAAATGAGCGTTCAGATTCCGCAAATTATGTCGGCAGCGGATACCGCCGTTGTAAAACCGGCATGGCGATAGCGAAAACCTGTTTTGAAATTCTTATGGAGGACGGGGTGAAGGCAAAGCTGGCCCTGGAACAGCATAGCTGCAGTGAAGCGGTGGAGAATGTAATTGAAGCCAATACCCTGATGAGCGGCTTAGGCTTCGAAAACACAGGCTGCGCCTGTGCACATGGTATTCATGCGGGTTTGACGGAATTGTCTTCTACCCATAAATTTTTCCACGGTGAAAAAGTAGCCTTTGGAATCGTGTGTCAAATGATGCTTGAGAATACTCCGAACGATTTATCGGAAAGAGTCATTTCCTTTATGAATGCGGTCGGCCTGCCCGTGACATTGAAGCAGCTGAATGTGGAGAATACTCCTGAGAATGTCCGGACGATTGCACATGTCACTGCGGTGGAAAATAGGCTGATTAAAGCGGAACCGTTAGTCATTAATGAAGATATCGTGTATAATGCAATTATGGCGGCAGATGCCGTCGGGAATTATTACTTAAGCAAACATAGTATTGCTTAACAAATCTCAATGCTTCTTTAGGATTAGAATGTCATAAGTCCCTTTGACATTCTAATTTTTTATGGTAAACTTATCTATAATAACAGTTAAGATAAATGCATGTCGGGAAGGTTGAAAGAAAATAAACAGGAGAAAGGAATGCCACATACGGATTCTTTCAGCCCTTTTTATTTGTGGCAGTAATGGGTGTAATGATGAAATTTTGCTGGACTACATTGGTAGTAAAAGATCTTGAGGAATCTCTTAAGTTTTATAAGGATATCGTAGGATTGAAGGAAAACAGAAGATTTAAGTCAGGTCCGGGTGTCGAGATAGCTTTCCTGGGTGACGGGGAAACACAGCTCGAATTAATGACCGCCGCACAGCCAAGGGATATTAATATGGGAACCGATATCTCATTAGGCTTTGAGGTGGCTTCGGTGGATGAAATGATCAGGGAGTTGAACAAACAGGGAATTGCGGTCCACAGCGGCCCGTTCCAGCCGGCACCTAACGTTAAATTTTTTTATTTACTGGATCCGAATGGCTTGAAGATTCAGTTCGTGGAAAACTTGTAAGGAATCCGAACTTTTTCATTGAGGCAGTGAGCAATTAGAGGAAAATATGATATTTTTATAGATTTGAAGAACACGATTGAACCGAAAGTCAATCGTGTTTTTTTTCTTAATTCATAAATTTAAAAAAATTTCAAAAATCAATTCAAGAAACCAACACTAATAAAATTGCACAAAAAAAATACGAAAAATACTGAATTGTTATCTCTATTGCATATAAAAGCTATATTCGTTACAATAAGCTCACTAGTAAGCAAAGGGAGGGAAGAAACTAGTAACTATATGCCGCGGTGTTTTATGAAACAATTTAATTTTTTGTAATGAGGTATGTCTTAAACTAAAAACGGTGGTTTACACTAAAAACGGAGGTAAGAAATGCATAAGAAAATTTTAAGTTTGTTAATCGTTTTGACAATGCTTTTATCTATGCTGGCGGGCTGCTCCGGCAAAAAGGAAGAACCTGCCAAGGATGCTGACACGTCGGCAGATACCCCTGCCGCAGGAGGAACCGATGAAGCTGCTGAAAGCAAGGAGCCGGTTGAAATTACCGCGGTGCTTCAGCTTAATCCGGAGATTATTCTGGATGACAACCCTGTAATCGCACTTATTGAAAAGGAGTTAAACATCAAGCTAAAGATAGAAGCTCCGCCGCAGGAAGGCTATGGAGACCGTGTTAAGATGCTGGCTTCAACCGGTGATATGCCCGACCTTGTCCAGTACGGCGCGGACATATTTGCATCCCAATGGGCGGAAGAGGGCTTGCTGCTGGATGTTACCGATAAGATTGAGCAGTACCCGAATTTATCCGCTAATATTACCAAGGAGCAGTACGGCGATTGCGTTTTCCTTTCAGACGGGAAAATATACGGTGTACCGCGACCGAACAGCTATGATAAGTTCGGTTATGTTATCAATAAGAAATGGCTGGATGCCGTAGGCATGAAAGCCCCCAAAACGGTGGACGAATTCATAGAAGTATGCCGTGCCTTCACAACACAGGATCCGGACGGCAACGGCAAGGCCGATACCTTTGGTGCAAGTCTTAACGCACAGCAGTCCTCTCTGGATTCCGGAATCTGGCATTTGCAGAATGATTTCTTCTCAATGGCCTATAATATCTCAAGCTGGCATCAGGGAATGCCGGATGTTGACGGAAGTGCCAAACTCCGTCCGCTGAAAAGCATGTATCCCGACTATATGAAGCAGCTTCGTGCAATATATGAGGAAGGTATCATTGACCGAGAATTTGTTACTCATAATGCTGAAGAGAATTATGAAAAGATTGCACAAAACCGTGTGGGTATTGTCGGTGCTTCCGAAACGAGCTATATCACTAACCTGATCGAGAAATATTCTATGAATGCCGACGATTTCATTTACTGCCCGCCGCTGGTACTTAAGGATGGCGATAAACCCATTTATGCAATGCCGCCTTCAAATTGGATGGCTTACTATGTAAATGCGGAATCTTCACCTGAAAAGCAGGATGCCGTATTACGCTTACTGGATTGGGCCAATAGTGAGGAAGGCTTTGTAGCGATGCAGCTTGGAATCCCCGGAGAGCATTATAACAGCTATGATATCCAGACCAGAACCATAGACCGTACGGATGAGCAGGCGGAAGCTGTCAGAAAGGTGACCAGTAACATGTTCGGTTTTGCAAATGCATATCAGGGAAAACCGGCTCTGCAGGGCGGCTCTACCAAGGCACTTATTGACAAATGGCAGGTAGAAGCAGGCGCGGCGGAAGCAGCCACTACCAAGTGCTACTTCGGATTCACCAAAATGCTTGATAAGATCGGTGCCGAATTCCCGGACGAGGTAAGTGCGTTAAACAGCCTTGAGGTACGTTATGTCACAGGAGAGGTTTCGTTTGATGAGCTTCAGGCTTATATCAATGATACCTATGCGCCGGCAACGGCTTCTATCGCACAGGAGTTCGCCGATTACATGCAGGCAAATCCCGCGCGCAATGAAGATTAATAAAATATATCTATAGAATAGTTGGAGGAAATTAGAAAATGAGTAAAGCATTTCAGATTGGTATTGTAGTTGATGTAGTCCCGATCAATATTCTTAACAGGGGCTGGGAATATTTCGAGGTACCGGCCAGCATACATGGCGACCCGGTTTTTTCTGAAAAAGAATGGCTTGAATGGAAGAATATATATAAGGCCGACGGACGTCTCACTCCGGTAACCAGCCATCTGCTTGGCCCTGGAAATATGTGGAGGGGAGCCAGCGGCGAGTACTATGACCGTGAGGTAATCAGATTTTCACTGGAACGTACGATCAGGCGCATGTCGGAGCTGGGCGTGAAATATCTCGGCGCCTGGGGCGGACACTTCCGCTGCCAGGACGGTTTCGACCGTACAAAGGCCATAGATCAGGCAATCAGCACCATTAATGTTGCCGCCGATATTGCTTCCGAATATGGCATGCAAATCGCACTGGAACCGCAGGCCGAAAGAGATACCTTGTTCCCGCGTTATCTTGAAGGCGTTGAATTCGCCAAAGCAACCGGACGCAGCAATGTAAAGGTAATGGCGGATTTGAACTACTTCCTGGAATTAGATCAGCCTCTTGAAGACATTCTCAAATATCCGGAATATTGCCTGAATGTGCATATTCAGGGTGACGGCGGCGCACAGCCGAACGTGGGAGAACGCGAGGACATTCTTCTGCACCTGTTTAATGTACTGAAAGAAGCAGGTTACGATAAGGGTGTTTCGGCTGCTTGCCCGTGGATTATAACCAATGGCGCGGCGGAAATCGACTATAAGTATGAGACGGATTTCACACTGAAATATCTGCAGAATCTAAGAGCTAAGGTTTTTAAATAATATCATGGCAGGGCGCCGCATATCCTTCTGGTTTCTTCGGGGAAGTGGTATGCGGCGTTTCGCAAATGCCCGAAAACGATTAGAGTATCAAAAGGCCAATGTAGTATCCTGAATGAATATCAGTGTATATATATTCGATTTAGCTGCCTTACCCTCGAGTACTATATTTTTTACAAGCTTCTGTCGGCTCAAAAATCAAGCCAACTGGCTCGATTTTTGGCCAGAGTAAAATATTATAAATAATATTTGACAAAACATGAGCAGCACTCTCGGCCGGTCGACGCAAAATTGAATATATATACACTGCATTCATAAAATATACTTTGAGTGGCCTTTTAACACCCTAATCCTAACAATATAAAGAAGGAAGGAATTCTGTATGAAGAGAATAGAGATAGGCGGCAGCGGTTTGTACTCCTCGGCGGTCGGCATAGGATGTATGCGTATATCGGACATGGGTGTCAAGGAAGTTGCCGGACTTATAGATAAGGCGCTCTCGCTTGGCATAGACTTATTCGACCATGCCGATATTTACGGCGGCGGGGAAGCGGAACGGCTGTTTGGATGCCTGCTTTCCGAAACCCCGTCCTTGCGGGAAAAAGTAGTGCTTCAATCAAAATGCGGTATTCGTGACGGCTGGTATGATCTTTCCAAAGAGTATATCATTCAGGCAACAGAGGGAATACTAAAGCGGCTGGAAACAGATTATCTGGACCTTTTGATGCTGCACAGGCCGGATTCCCTGATGGAGCCGGAGGTAATTGCCGAAGCCTTCAACATACTTCAGGCTGAGGGCAAGGTCCGCTACTTTGGAGTAAGTAATATGAATCCTGCACAAATCGAACTGTTAAAAACCTGTGTCGGGCAGCGGCTGATCGTGAACCAGCTGCAGTTCAGCGCGGCACACACCGGCATGGTGGATTCCGGCATCAATGTGAATGTGCCGGATGAAACAGGCAGCAGCAGGGACGGCAGTATACTGGAGTATTGCCGTGCAAAGCGTATCACCATCCAGACCTGGTCTTCCCTGCAGTACGGTTTTTTTGAGGGTACGTTTTTGAACAGTGAAAAATATCCCGCTCTGAATGCGGCGCTGAAAGAAATAGCACGAAAATATGAATGCACCGAAGCTGCCGCCGCAATTGCGTGGATATTGCGCCACCCGGCCGGTATGCAGGCTATTGTGGGAAGCACGAATCCGAAACGCATCGAAGAAATTGCAGCGGCGGGTGACATAATGTTGGAACGTAAGGAATGGTACGATATCTATAAGGCAGCCGGCAATCAGCTGCCATAGGACAGATGGAGGGAAAAAATGAGCGATAAATTACAAATTGCGGTACTTGTTGAAAATCACCCGTATGATGTGGTCGGATTTCAAAAGATGCTGGACAGCTTCACGGGCTGTGAATGCTATGTACAGCCCATTGACCTGTTTGTACAGGATGAGGTTAACAAGGCGAATTATGATGCGGTGATGTGGTATAATATGAATTGGGATGCACCTGCGGCGGACAGCGTGATCCGCAGATACATGGAGAATGAGATCGGGAGTACGAAGCAGGGGATTGTGCTTTTGCATCATGCACTGCTCACCTTTCAGGACTGGGATGTGTACACTGAGGTATGCGGACTCCGGCACCGCGGTTCAGGCGGGCTTTTTAAATATACGCAAAACCAGACGGTGAAGGAAACTATTATAGATGCAGCGCATCCGATTACGAAGGGAATGTCCGGGTTTTGTTTAGTGGATGAAACCTATACCATCGGAGAGCCGGAGGAACCGGGGAATACGGTGCTGATAACTACCGACAATGATACCAGTATAAAGAATCTGGCCTGGACACGCCGGTATAAAAACAGTCGCGTATTTTGTTATGCTTCCGGGCATGACAACAAGGTTTACGCGGATGAGAATTTCAGGCAGGTCGTATACAACGGACTGCTTTGGGCGGCAGGCAGGATTTGATCCGAATGGCTTAATTCGTGCCGGGAAGCGTTTCCTGGGAGGCCGGAATTCTTGTAAAGCATGCGGGATTGTGCTATGATATATGGTATTAACGATACTTCTGTTTCAGGGAGGTGCAGGCATTTTGGCAACGATGATTCTTGTTGAGGATGAAAGCTTCGAACGCAATTCATTAGCAAATTTTATAGATTGGAATCTGATCGGCGTTCAAATCATTGGCGAGGCGGCCAATGGAGCGCAAGGTCTTTCCCTGGTTATAGAACTTAGGCCGGATATCGTTTTAACGGATGTTAAGATGCCTGTGATGGACGGTATTGAAATGTCACGTAAAATCCGGAAGGTAGCTCCGGAAACCAAGATCCTGTTCCTGAGCTCCTATGATGATTTCGAGTATGCCAAGCAGGCGATCGATTTGTCCATCCAGGCATATTTGATGAAGCCTGTGAATGAAGGAGAACTGCTGCGTGTGGTTAAGAAAGCGTCGGATGAGGTAGCTGAAAAGATGCTGAATGACCGGCTGTATAATAAAATGAAGGACAACTATTCCGTCAGTCTGGGGCTTGCCCGTCAGGCTCTGGTCAACCGTATGCTGACGGGGATGCAGGTGAGCGGAGGGGATGCGCGCAACCTGGGGCTGGAATGGCTGAGAAGCGGGGAGGAGAAGCTGTGTCTGCTCTTAAGTATTTATAATAATGAGCAGTTGGATTTAATGGATTCAAGCATGGATCTCCTGAACCAGAATTGTGCCAGAATATGCCGCAAATCGATCAATGTGTGCATTAATGCCGGGCGCCTGATCACTTTGTGCGCCGTTTCAGAGACGGACGGGGGGCAGACGGCAGGGAGAGTCGAGAAGGTGCTGCAGCAGTTTTTCCGGGAGAAGGGTGCGGATATACTGCGCATTGAAAAGGTATATGATACCGATACGGCACACAGCCCTGATGAACTGTATAAGGAGATACTGAAACGAAATGTAATCGGCTATCTGGAGCCGGCGAGCGTGGTCAGCAAGATGAAGAACAAGCAGCAGATCGTAAATGAAATCGAGCAGATCATACACACCCAGTACCAGACTCCGCTGACCCTGGAGAGCATTGCCCAAACGCTTCATTTTACGCCTAACTATATCGGCAATCTATTTAAATCCTATAAAAAAATCAGTGTAAACCGTTACCTTATGAAAGTACGCCTGGACAAAGCGGAAAGACTGCTGTTAGACAGTAACTCATCCATCAATGATATATCGGAGCAATGCGGTTTTAGCAGCATTACGTATTTTCATACGACTTTCAAAAAAGAGAAGGGGATAACCCCCAGCGAATTTCGCCAAAACGGAGGGAGAATGTGAAGCTTTTGAACCGTCTGAAATTCCGCACACAAATAACCATCGGTTTCAGCATCGTGATCGGATTTGTATTCATAGCTTTCATGCTTACGCTGCATATCATACTGCGTGACAACTACCGTGAGCAGGAAAGCCTGGTACTGGAAACGTACGGCCGCCAGATTCAGAATAATATAAATAACCGAGTCAATTATTACATCTCCTTCTTAAAGCTCTTGTCAATGAACCGGGACATGGTACGGGTTATGGAAACGGAGGATTTTCAAGAGGTCATCGATGCATTAAACCGGGAGACTTCGGAATTCATGAAGCTCAATGCCGGACGTGTCAGCAGCATTCGTCCGTACCGCAACGGCATATACGGTGTTTCGGACAGTCTGGGGAGTATCGACGAGATAGTAACCGCACTGAAACCGGTAAATGCAAAGTATCCTGAAAATGTTCTGATTACAGGCACCTATCTGAACGGCAGGAATGAAAAAGTCTTTTCCATTATTCAAAGAGTGTATCAAACCAACACAGAACGTGAATATTTCATTGAAATGTGCGTGTATGAGACGGAGCTATTAGGCTTTTTCAATGAAGATGCAAGCGGCAATCATATTTCTATTCTTCACGGCGGCAAGCTTATGTCCATGAATGACCGGCAGTTGTTCAACCGGTATCTGTATGAAGTCAAAGGATCGGATATTCTGGGGACGGACTACCCCCTGACGGATTCTATGAAGCAGGCGGTCATCATTTCGGCAAAGGATAAAAATGACGTCGATGTCTATATTGAAACAAGTACCAAATATCTGGACCGCGGCTACCGGATGATGCTTATCCGGATGATGCCCATTCTGGCGGCAGTGTTAATTATGGCATTTTTCTTTACCTGGATTTTTACGGTACACCTGCACAGACGATTAAAGACCCTGCAGGAGAAAATTGCCGCCATATCAAACTGGAACCTGACGGAGGAACTTTATATCGGAGGAAAAGATGAGTTCGGGATGCTGGCGGAGGAGCTTGACGACACCCGCAAGCGCATACTGGAATTAATCGAGCAAAACAAGGATATCAACAATTTGATTCGTGCGGCGGAAATGAGTGCGTTACGTGCGCAGATCAATTCACATTTCCTGTTTAATTCACTTTCCAGCATAAAGTGGCTTTCACGTCAGGATAATCCCAATATATTGGCCGACGCGGTGGATAGTCTTGCGCTTTTTTTGCGCTATTCACTGGCGCTTAATGAAAACCAGGTGCTGCTGATGAGTGAGCTGAAGCATCTGGAAGCTTATATCTACCTGCAAAAATTGCGTTATGAAGACGAAGTGAACGTACAGATGGATATTGAGGATGAATTGCTGCAGTGTAAAACCGTAAAGCTTATCCTGCAGCCCCTGGTGGAGAATGCAATCTACCACGGGCGGCGCGAGGACGGCTCACCGCTTAATATTACTATTTACAGCAGCCAGGAGGACGGTTTCTATTATCTGACGGTAGAGGATGACGGCAACGGGATATCCCCCAAACAATTGGAGGATATACGCGAAGGGATAACAGAGGTTTCGAAAAGCGGCTATGGTCTGAAGAATGTGATTGACCGTGTGCGGATGTGTTCCGAAGGAAGAGGAGAGGTAGAGATAGAAAGCCAGCTTAACGTATACACAAAGATCACGATCAGACAACTGAAATGACTCCTTAAAAAAACAATTTAAAAAATCAACGCTAATCAAATTGCACAAAAAATATTCATAATACTAAATTGTTTTGTCTATTGTATACAAAATACAAGTCCGTTACAATGGATTCATAAAGATAAAGGAGGAACGAAATGAATGAACCGTAGTATCACCCTGAGAAAGAAAAAAACGGGATGGACTTACTTCCTGACAAACCGTTATCTGTATCTGTTGCTGGTTCCTTGTGTCGTATATTTCATCGTTTTCAATTATGTTCCGATGTATGGACTTGTTCTTGCCTTCAAGGAGTTCAAGTTTTCCAAGGGTATTGTGGGCAGTGCATGGGTTGGCTTGGAGAATTTCAGGTATCTTTTCAATCTGGATGCATTTTATAAGGTTCTTAGGAACTCGCTTACACTAAGCCTGTTAAAGCTGGTAATCTATTTCCCTATCCCTATTATTCTTACAATAGCGTTAAATGAGATTCCGTTTATCAGGTTCAAACGAATCTCACAAACCATGCTTTATTTACCCTATTTCATATCCTGGGTGGTAATCGGAGGAATCCTTGTCAACCTGCTTTCGCCGTCCTGGGGTATCATTAACAGTGTTATCAGGACCTTTGGCGGTGAACCGGTATTCTTTTTAGGCAGTGCGAAATATTTCCGGGGGATCGCAATCGTCTCTAATATATGGAAGAATGTCGGATGGGATACCATCATCTATCTGGCAGCAATCACGGCGATAAATCCGGAGCTGTACGAGGCGGCCACCGTAGACGGGGCTTCACGCCTGCAGCGGATATGGCATATTACCCTGCCCGGGATCAAAGGTACCATTATGATTCTGTTGCTGCTTACCATAGGAAATATCATGAACAACGGATTCGAGCAGATATTTATGCTGCAGAACGCCAGCAATCTGGCTGTCTCGGAGGTATTTGAAACCTATACCTACAGGCTGGGTATCATTAACGGGCGGTTTTCCTTTGCTACCACAGTCGGGCTGTTCAGTTCGGTTGTAGGCTTTACTTTGCTTATACTGGCTAATATGGTGGCAAAATTAACGGGTGAGGAGGGAATTTTTTGAGAAGCTTAAAGAAAATATCAGATTGGAAGATCCGTAAAAAATTTGTCCGTGATCCTTCAGGCTTTGTATTTGAGGTACTATGTATCGTTTTGGTCACCCTTTTCTCCTTGTGCTGTATCCTGCCCTTCCTGTATGTATTTTTTACATCCTTTATGTCTTATGACGAGTACCTGGCGAATCCTCTGCGTATCATACCGGCCAGAATCGATTTCCAGGCTTACAAAGAAATATTTGGGTACCAGCTGATTCATTCAGGGTATCTTGTCACCGTTACGGTCACTGTTGTCGGCACGCTGCTGAGTGTTTTCCTGCTTATTATTTCGGCATATCCGCTTTCCAAACCGAATCTGAAAGGCCGCAAGCTTATCATGAGTATGATTTTATTCACGATGTTTTTCAATGGCGGTATGATTCCAAACTACCTGCTGGTCCGTAATCTTGGTATCTATGACAGCCTGCTTGCATTGATCCTGCCAGGCTGCATCAGTGCATTTAACCTGATATTGATGAAAAATTTTATGAAAACGATGATACCGGATTCTCTGGAAGAGGCGGCAAAGGTTGACGGCGCTAATGATCTGCGAATCCTGATCTCGGTAGTAACACCGATATTAAAGCCTGCTATTGCCACCATGACCATATTCAGTGCGGTATATTATTGGAATAATTATTTCTCTGCCATGATGTATATATCGGACAGAAAGCGGTGGCCTCTCATACTGGTATTAAGGGAATTAGTCGTAGAAAATACGGATGCCGTTTCCCCCGCCACCGCCATGCTTACGGCGGCGGCACGCAGCCACCCGTTTACCTTGAAAATGGCCGCAATTATCATTACGATATTACCGATATTAGTAATCTACCCTTTTATGCAGCGGTATTTCGTTAAGGGAATTTCGCTGGGTTCCGTAAAAGAATAATGAAAGCTCGACCCGGAGAACGGATAAATATAAAATGAGGCTGTTGAAATTCATAATTATTACGAATTTCAGCAGCCTCTTGTTTTTTGAAATTTCTTATAGACACTTTTGAGAATGATCTATATAATTAATATATTACTATTACAAAAGATACGAAAGGGAAATATTCATGCCAAATGATCTGACAACAGAGAAACCTATGAAACTGATAATCGGGTTTACGATTCCCATTTTAATAGGCAATATAGTTCAACAGTTTTATTATGTAATTGATTCCATCATCGTAGGGCAATATTTGGGGGTGAATGCCCTCGCGGCAGTTGGTTCTACCGGCTCCCTTACTTTTTTGGTCATCGGATGGGTTATGGGGATGACGGGAGGCTTTGCGATATTAGTGGCGCAGCGTTACGGTGCGGATGATATGAAAGGCGTGAAGCATTATATGGCAATGTCCTTTTTTTTGTGCCTGATTATGTCAATTATTATGACTGCCGTGCTAGTATGGATAAACGGACCAATATTGAGGTTAATGAATACGCCCCGGGAGATATTCGACGATACCTATCGTTTTATCCGGGTTATTTATATCGGGCTGCCGGCTACCTTTGCATATAATATACTTGCATCTGTTTTGCGGGCATTAGGCGACAGCAAGACTCCGCTTTACTTCTTAATCCTGTCCTCCATTGTAAATGTCATATTGGACTTTATATTTATTCCCGGATTGGCTATGGGAGTGGAAGGAGCCGGTTATGCTACGGTAATTTCACAAGCCTTCGCATCGGTTTTATGCTTTATTTATATGGTAAAGAAATATCCTGTGTTAAGATTGACAAAAGAGGACGTCTATCTCTCAGGCGGAAGCATAAAACGACTGATCGGAATGGGTACGCCGATGGGTCTTCAATTTTCTATAACTGCCATAGGCAGCATGATCGTACAGGTAGCCTTAAATGGCCTGGGACCGATTTATATCGCCGCATTCACCGCCTGCGGAAAGATTCAGAATATCATCACTCAGCCGTTTCCTTCCCTTGGCGCCAGCATGGCTACCTTTGTAGGGCAGAATACCGGAGCCGGAAGGATCGACCGGGTAAAAGAAGGGGTAAAAGCGGACATTATCATAACCTTGTTGTGCAGCGCATTCTCCGTCATTGCGGTGCTGGTTTTCGGTGATGTACTGGTAAGGCTTTTTGTTACCGAGGACAGCGGAATGGTAGTAGAAAAAGCAAGAGTGTATTTCTATGCCGTTGCCGGATTTTATCCGGCGCTGGGGCTTATTTATGTTTACAGGAATTCCCTGCAGGGACTGGGATACGGACTGCTGCCGATGTTAGGAGGCATTTTTGAGCTGCTGGCAAGGGCACTGGTTATCATGGTACTTGCCAAACCCTTTGGATATGTAGGAATTTGTTTTGCCAATCCCGTTGCCTGGATATTCGCGCTGATCCCTTTAATACCGGCATATTACCGCCGGATAAAAGCGAAAGGATATCTTTCTCCGTAATTCAGGGAACCACGAGCCAAATGATATAAACAGTGCAAACGGCTTGACGTGAAAGAGGCTGCTTATGCGGCAGCCTCTTTCACGTCGAGCCGTTTTTAAAATAAATTTGATTTAGGCAATTGTGGACTTTTTTTGTATAATAGATATATAATTTACGGATAATAAGTGTACACCCATTGTGCAATTTAAATATATATAAGTAGTTTCACAAAAGCTGTTTATTAAAGTAAAAATTTTACCCTTGCAAGTAAAATATGTCCGTTCTTTTGTGAAGCATTTCATTCTATTATAAAAATGTGATATGAAGTTTGCAACAACAATTAAGGAGGAGAAAAGATGAAAAAAAGATTAATGGGAATCTTATTAACTGTTGTTCTTGCTGTTACCATGATGGGTTGCAGTAAAAATGACAAGCCCGCTGCGGACTCGGATGCAGGAAATGCAACGACCGCACCGGCTGCAACGACCGCACCGACAGACAGCGGCGATGCCGATACGACTACACCAAGTGAGCCGGTTGAGCTGACATTATGGTCAATTGCTACGGAAAGCGACGCTTTCCATCAGCCGTACCTGGATGCAATCAAGGATTTTGAAGCAGCACATCCCGGTGTAACAATCAAATTTGAAACATTCGAGAACCAGGCTTACAAAACAAAGATCAAATCGGCGGTAGCAGCAAATGAACTGCCTGATGTTTTCTTTACCTGGGCCGGCGGTTTCTCTGAGAGCTTTGTATCTTCAGGCAAGGTATTACCGTTAGACAGCTATTACAGCGCATATTCGGACGGTATCAGCATGGCGGCGTTAAATAACGTTGTATATGACGGCAAGTTATATGGTTCCGTAACCAATACCCCGGTATCACTTATGTGGTATAACAAGGCTATGTTTGAAGAGCAGGGAGTTACCGTACCGACTACCTTTGATGAGTTAAAGACCGTTTGCCAGAAATTCCTGGATGCCGGTATTCAGCCAATCGCAAGCAGTGTTAAGGATACTTGGGTGTTAGCAATGCTTCATGACGGATTAACATTGAAATCCGCCGGTCCCGATAAAGTTACAAAGGCTTTAAAGAAACAGGGACAGTCCTACAACGATCCTGATTTCCTGAAATCAGCTGCCAGCCTTAAAGAACTGGTTGATATGGGTGCTTTCATCGACGGTGCAACAGGCTTATCCAATGATGAGGCAAGTGCTTCCTTCTATGCGGAACAATATCCTATCTACTTTACAGGAAGCTGGATGGGCGGTTCCATTATGACGGACGCAGAAGCTCCCGATCACTTCTCGGCAGCTCCTATTCCGGTAGTAAACAGTGCAAATGCTGCCTTAACCGACTTCATGGGCGGCGGTTCCGATACATTAATGGTAGCGGCTTCCACGAAAAATCCTGATTTGGCGGCAGCTGCAGCATTCGAAATTACTAGAGATGTTTCCAAATATTCATACTTAAGCGGTGCCGGTATTCCTGCTTGGACAGTTGATTATGATGCTTCCTCCGTACCTGCAATCACTCAGGAAGCAGCAGAATTAGCAGCAGGCGCAACCTCCTACACATTATGGTTTGATACCTTAATGACTGCTGATGATGCCGGTGAGTATCTATCATTATTACAGGCGCTTTATACAGGTGATCTTTCACCGGAAGATTTTGTTAAGAGTATGGACGCTCAGTTAAGCAAACAGTAAAAACTGTTTACTTATTGAGAAATCAATAGTAACAGGTAAAAAAACGAAACGTTCCAGACGTAAAATGTTTTTGGAACGTTTCGTTTGTCTAAAAAGGAAAAGGAGAAACATATGAATAAGGTTCGAAGAAATAAGTTCGCTATTCTTGTATTTATTCTCCCTGCAGCAATTTTATTTTTTGCTATTATCATATTGCCAATCTTTATGTCGGCACAGTATAGTCTGCTTAACTGGGACGGCATTACGGACGCAAAGTTTATTGGGATTAATAACTATATTGAATTATTTACGAACAAGTCAATCAATTTCGGCAGAACGGTAGGGAATGCATTCGTATTCGCCGGTTTATCCGTTTTCATTCAGCTTCCTATCGCTTTGGGGTTATCCTTACTGCTGGGCAGGGGTATCAAAGGAGAGAGATTTTTTGTTACGGTATTCTTTATACCGGTATTGCTGTCAACGACAGTAATCGGTCAGCTGTGGCTTAAAATATACCATCCGCAGTACGGTATCGTTAATACCTTCTTAAAAACGGTTGGTCTGGATACCTGGTGCAAGACCTGGTTAGGTGATGCGAAGTATGCGCTGGCAGCCTGCTTCATCCCGATGCTGTGGCAGTATGTCGGCTATCATATGCTGTTAATGTATGCCGGTATCAAGAGCCTTTCTCCGGATGTAAGAGAGGCTGCCAAAATAGACGGGGCATCGGAAGGGCAGCTGGCAAGATATATTACGATACCAATGATTAAATCGACGATCCGTATGTGCGTAATCTTTGCGGTTACCGGTTCCTTAAAAGCCTTTGACCTGATCTATGTACTGACAGGCGGCGGTCCGAACCATGTAAGCGAGCTGCCTAGTATTACCATGATCGACTTGATTTTCGGCAGAGGGCGTTATGGGATTGGCAGTACCGCGGCAGTATTCATCATATTCATATGCTTCTTCTTTGCGGTAGTAATTAAACGTTTCTTTAAGACGGAGGTGGAGTAGATGGGTAAAAGGCTTACAAATTCAATCATATATGTTATTTTAATTTTTTGGACTTTAGTAAACATATTCCCAATTTATTGGATGTTCACTTTCTCCTTGAAGACCAATAAAGAAATATTTGGCGAGAATGTTATCGGTCTGCCCAGGAAATGGTTATGGAATAACTATTCGGAAGCTCTGGGAACCGGTAATATGGCATTGTATTTCTTCAACAGTGCTCTTGTAACCATTATTACGATTGCGCTGACCACCCTTTGCGCTTTGCTTGCCAGCTATGCCATATCCAGAATGGAGTGGAAGGGCCGCAGGGCAGTGAGCAATATCTTTATGCTGGGTCTTACGGTGCCGATTCATGCGGCAATCCTGCCGGTATTCTTAATATTGGGCAAGTTAAAAATGACAAACTCCTATCAGGCTTTAATTATACCGTATTCGGCCTTCGCCTTGGCAATGGCTATTATGATCAGCCAGAACTTTATGGAGAATATCCCGAGAGAATTAGAGGAGTCTGCCTGTATAGACGGCTGCGGTGTCTTTAGTATCTTTGGCCGTATTATATTTCCGCTGATGAGGCCGGCCTTTGCAACTATGAGTATATTTATTTTTCTTCAAGCCTGGAACGAGCTGATGTTTGCGGTTATCTTTATCAGCGATTCCAAATACCGAACGTTAACGGTAGGTATTCAGACGCTGTCGGGGGCCTATACGACGAAATGGGGACCGATCGGCGCGGCTCTTGTTATTGCGACTTTCCCTACGTTAATTGTTTACAGCTTCATGAGCAAGAAGATTCAGGAGAGCTTACTGGCCGGTGCAATTAAGGGTTAAGGAGGAGTTACATTGAAAAAGTACGAATATTACAGAAAGCAGGCGGAAGAGCTTGTTGATAAAATGACGGTTGAAGAACAGGCCAGTCAGTTGACCTATAATTCTGCACCAATCAAGCGGTTGGAGATACCCGCATACAATTGGTGGAACGAAGCTTTGCACGGGGTTGCCAGAGCAGGGACGGCAACCAGCTTTCCGCAGGCTATCGCAATGGCGGCTATGTTCGATGATGAATTGCTGGAGAAAATTGCGGATGTCATAGCAACGGAGGGCCGGGCAAAATACAATGAAAATTCAAAGCACGGGGACCGTGATATATTCAAGGGATTAACCTTCTGGTCTCCGAATATCAATATATTCCGTGATCCGAGATGGGGCCGCGGACATGAAACCTATGGAGAAGACCCATATCTTACGGCAACGCTGGGCAAGGCATTCGTAAGGGGCCTTCAGGGTGACGGAGAATATATGAAAACCGCTGCCTGTGCCAAACATTTCGCGGTTCACAGCGGACCGGAAAGCTTACGTCATGAATTTGACGCCGTAGTAAGTGAAAAAGATTTATGGGAAACCTATCTTCCGGCCTTTGAGGCATTGGTAACGGAAGCGGATGTAGAATCGGTTATGGGCGCCTATAACCGTACGGATGGTGAGCCCTGCAACGGAAGCTATAAATTGCTTCGGGATATATTAAGGAACAAGTGGGGATTTAAAGGGCATGTGGTATCTGATTGCTGGGCGATTAAAGATTTTCACATGGGCCACAATGTTACGAAAACAGCGACGGAATCGGTAGCTTTAGCTATAGATGCGGGATGTGATTTAAATTGCGGAAACATGTATCTGTATCTTTTAAAGGCTCTTGAGGAAGGGCTGGTTACGAAGGAACAGATCAGGGAAGCGGCCGTTAGGGTTTACACAACAAGATTTAAGCTTGGTTTGTTTGAAAAGACGGAATATGATGAAATTCCTTATGAGGCAGTGGAATGCAAGAAACATGTGGAGCTTTCCGTGGAAGCGGCAAGAAGGGGAATTGTCTTGCTGAAGAATGACGGAATACTTCCGGTTAATAAGAAGAAAATCAAGACCGTGGGTGTAATCGGACCTAATGCAAACAGCCGTTTGGCATTAAAGGGCAACTATTACGGCACGGCATCCAGATATATTACCTTCCTGGAGGGAATCCAGGATGAAGCCGGTGAGGAGGTCCGGGTTCTGTATTCCGAGGGATGTCAGCTGGTAAAAGACAGGACGGAATTCCTGGCTTATCCTCATGACCGGGAAGCGGAGGCTTTAACGGTAGCAGAGCACAGCGATATCGTAGTTCTGTTCCTGGGTCTCGATGAGACGATCGAAGGGGAAGAAGGGGATGAAAGCAATGCGTATGCTTCCGGTGATAAGCCGAATCTGGAATTGCCGGAAGTCCAGGTGCGATTGCTTGAGCTTATGGTAAGTACAGGCAAGCCGGTCGTGCTGTGCATTGCGGCAGGAAGTTGTATGAACCTTGGCTATGCAGGCGAACACTGTGCGGCCATCCTTCAGCTTTGGTATCCGGGCGCATACGGCGGCAGGGCATTGGCAGATATTTTATATGGTAACTGTTCACCTTCCGGTAAGTTGCCTGTAACCTTTTATTCTTCTACAAAAGAATTGCCCGAATTCACGGATTATTCGATGAAGGGGCGCACCTATCGCTATATGGACTATAAGCCGCTGTATCCGTTTGGTTTCGGACTTACCTATGGGGATATTGAATGTACTTCGATCAAGGCGGATCAGGAAAGTGAAACGGGAAAGGATTATAAGCTTACGGTATCCGTTGTGAATCATGGAACAACCGCGTGTGAAGATGTTATACAGCTCTATCTTAAGAATACGGATTCTGCCTTAGCGGTGCCAAACGCCTCCTTATGCGGGTTTAAACGTGTCTCGCTTGATCCGTCCGAAGAAAAAGAGGTTGCTTTTACAATTGCCTGGAGAAACTTTTTAACGGTAGATGAGCAGGGAGAATGGATAGCGGACGGCAGCCGTTATGAACTGTATGCCGGGACCTCTCAGCCGGATGAAAGAAGTAAAGAACTGATATCACACCTTCCGTTAAAACAATCTATTGTAATAAAATAATAAATCATTTAAACTTAATAATAAGTGTTGAATTGTATTACAGTTCAGCCTATAGTACCGCGAGGTGTTTTTTGTGAGGGAAGCGAAGCGAAAGTCACAGAAAACCCGAGACATGTGTGCGCGAAATTATGTATTTTGCATAATTTCTGTGCATCATTAGTTTAGAAGGGATACCGATGAATATGCACAAGCGTTTTATGTCTATGAACCTGCAGCGGAAGATTCGTTTCATGTTTCTTTATATGATGGGCATCTGCGTCTTGTTTTGCTTTTGCATCTTTTATGTGCTGCTGGATACTAATATGGAAACGACAGCCCTTGAAAATGAAAAGAATAACCGCGCGTCTGTAATTCATAGCTATGAAATTGCGTTGGAAAATATTAACAATATCAGCCGATTAGCTATGACAAGCGAAGGTATCTCAAACTATTTAACCAGTGACAATATTAAAGCCGCAAATTCAAATGCCGCAATACAGGATATGTATTATATTCTCAATGCTTTTGGAGTGAACTATGCGTTAACTATTTTCCGGAGGGATGAGAGATACATAAATGTAGGACCCGGAATTACCTATATTAAGAAGGATATCGTCTTCAGCGACGAATGGATGTCGGAGGTAAGAGAGCAAAAAGGCGGATTTGTACTCAAGTCCAATACGGATGATGCGTTCCGGTCCAAGAACGGGAAGGTTATTTCCTTTGTCAGGATTATAAATGATCTGGGCACTCAGAAAGAGATAGGCCTTTTGGAGATCAATATTCCGCTGCAATTCTTTGAGCAGACCTATTCCGGGCTGGCGGACAGTAAAAGCCATTTTGCTTTTTACGATAAATCCGGTTATTTAATCAGCTGTGACGACCCGTCTGTCTTTGAAAATTTGACCGTAAACAGCGGTGTAAGGATGGGGCAGGAGATTTCGAAGGGGATTCTGAGGGAAAAGGTAGTTACCATAGATAACATACCGAATTCAAATGTTATTCTGGTAACCTGCTGTGAGGTGGATATACTGGAAGGTTTTCCGCAAAAAATATTCGGGGGGATATTAGTCGGAATACTGATCGTTTTGTACTTTATGAACCAGATCAATTCCTTCCTGGCAAAAAACGTTACCAGGCCGATCCAAAAGCTGGTAAAGAGTATGTCCGAGGTACAAAACGGCTGGCTGCACCGTGTCAGCATGAGTGTCAGTGACGATGAGATCGGCCAGCTGAAGAACAGCTATAATGCCATGCTGATTGAGATTAACCATTTAATTGAAGAATTGATACAAAAGGAGAAAAACCTTCAGAAAGCGGAACTGGATGCGTTGCAGGAACAGATTAAGCCTCATTTCCTATATAATACGCTGGATACGATTCGCTATCTTCTGCTAGAGAATGAAACGGATAAAGTTTATAACATGCTTGAAACCCTGGGGAACTTCTACCGCAGGTTTCTGAGCAAGGGCAGCCGGGATATCCCGCTGGAGGAAGAGCTGGGTATCGTAAAGGATTACCTGATGCTGCAGAAGAATCGTTATGAAGATGTATTTGACGATGAATATGATATTCAGGAGGACTTATTAAAGATAAGGGTTCCAAGACTGATTCTTCAGCCTTTTGTGGAGAATGCCATATACCACGGTGTAAGACTGAAGGGTGAGAAGGGTTTAATTAAGCTTACGGCATATATAGCAGATGGTGTACTGCATATCAAAATATATGATACCGGAGTCGGGATGGGTGATGAGCAGGTCCGATTGCTGTTAGAGGGGACAAATACAAAGAGCTTCGGCTTTAAGGGAACAATAGAGCGCATAAGATACTATTATAACGTGGACGATATTTTCGAGATACACAGCCGTGAAGGGGAATTTTTTGAGGTCGAATTAAAGCTTCCCCTTAAGGAGGGATTATAGTATGTATAGAGTTATGATAATTGACGACGAGAGGTCGATACGTAACCTGCTTAAGCTTACTGTTTCATGGAAGGAGCTGGGACTGGAAGTAGCCGGCGAGGCCGCCAGCGGAATTGAGGCAATCAATTCAATCGATGATATCAGGCCTGACATTGTGTTTGTTGATATCAGGATGCCCTTTATGAACGGTATCGAGTTTTCGAAGCTGGCAATTAAACGCTATCCCAGACTTAAAATCATTATACTGACTGCGTTTAATGAGTTTGAGTATGCAAGAGAATGCATCGGGATCGGTGTGGCGGAATATCTGTTAAAGCCGATCGTGCGCAATGATGTGAATGAAGCCTGCCGGAAAGTAATAGAGCAGTTAAAGCAAATGGAGCCGGAGGAAGAAGCTGCCGCAATGGAAGGCTGTAATGATATTACGAAGATCCAGGAATATATTCGGAAGAACTACAGGGACCCGGAACTGAATCTTACCTCCATCGCACAGGAATTCGGCTTTAATTCCAGTTACTTAAGCCGCCGCTTTAAAGCGGATATCGGTATAAATCTGATCGATTACATTACGAAATGCCGAATGGAAAAGGCTATGGAATACGCAAAAATGAAGAAACTCATGTATATTACCGCAAAGGAAGTAGGGATACCGGACCCGAACTATTTCGGAAAGTGTTTTAAAAAGTACAGCGGGAAATCTTATTCCGATATATTAAAGGAAAATACACAGGAATAACATACAATGATCGTTTTAAAAGTAATGCAATATTGTATTGAAGAAAGGCTTTGGAGGGCATGACGGAAAAAAAACTTACCGCATCAAAAGTAAAAACATTTAACCGGCATATCATATACAAATTGGTATATGAGGAGAAAGAGATTTCCAGACAGGAAATAGCGAATAAACTAATGCTAAGTCTGCCGACCGTAAACCAAAACCTGAAATTACTGAAAGAAATGGGAATTATCGATTATGCGGGAAACTTTCAATCAACAGGCGGAAGGAAAGCACAGGTGATAGTTCCGGTAAGCAATGCAAGAGTTGCAATTGGCGTTGATATCAGGAAAAATGAGGTCCGTATCCTCATGGTTGACCTGTACGGGAAAGTTATCGATTATGAAAAGCATATGCTGGAATTCACGGAAGATATGGAATACGGCAGGCGTTTAAGCGATCTGATAGAAAAGCTTGTGGACAGGAATCAGAGTCGCAGAGAGACGATACTGGGTGTGGGGATATCGGTTCCCGGTGTACTAAAAAGCAATCCTGACTTGATTGAGTTTGCACCATCCCTGGATGTTGTAAATTATCCGATTGAAAATCTTACGAACAGCATCCGGTATCCCTGTATCGTGGAGAATGATGCAAATGCCGGTGCCTATACGGTAATTTGGAACCAATCCAATAATGAGCCGAAGATATATTTCACGTTAGAAAAAGGTGTCGGCGGGTGTATCATACTCGGAGACCGGCTGCTCAAGGGGATGCATAACCGGGCAGGTGAATTCGGCCATATGACCCTTATTCCGGGCGGAAAGCAATGTCATTGCGGAAAACGCGGATGTCTCGAGGCTTATATCAGCACGGCAAGAATTTCGGAGGATTTGGGTTTGGAATTGGACGAATTCTTTGCCGAGGTAGATAAAGGAGACCCTAATTATGTAAACGTCTGGTACGAGTATTTGGACAACCTGTGCAAAGGCTTGGACAATCTTTATATGGCATTCGATACGGATATCATATTGGGCGGACACTTAACGCCTTACCTGGAAGGGTATATGGACAGGATAACCGCCAGACTGGCGGCCTTAAATTCCTTCAAAGACGATAAGGCAGGCTACTGTTATCTGCAGCTGACGAACTATTACAGCAGGGCGAATGCGGTTGGAGCGGCTCTGCAATGGATCTTGAAATTTTTAAACAGCATTTAGTTTAATTTATTAGGAGTGGAGTGTCAAAAGGCCAATTTAGTGTTCTAGATGAATATCAGCGTATATATATTCAATTTAGCTGCCTTACCCTCGAACACTATATTTTTTACAAGCCTCTATCGGCTCAAAAATTAAGCCGGCCGGCTTAATTTTTGGCCAGAGTCTTGACAAAATATAAGCAGTGTCCTCGGCCGGTCGACGCAAAATTGAATATACATACGCTGGTATTCATAAAATATACTTTGAGCGGCCTTTTGACACTCTACTCCTAGTTATAGTATAAGAAAGAGGTTAGCATGCGTAAAAACATATTTGACAGTCCTTTATACCATATCATGGTCACATTTTCCAATGTCGTCATTGCAAGTATGCTCTGGGTTTTTACAAGCATACCGCTTTTGACGATGGGAGCTTCAACTGCGGCTTTATACTATACGGTGGTAAAGGTCATCAGAAGAAGTACAGGTTCACTGTATAAGGAGTATTTCCATGCGTTTAGGGGCAATTTTAAGCAAAGCCTGATTCCAAGCCTGATCTTTGCGCTTTATGGTTTGGTCATGGCGGCGGACACTTATAATTTCTTCCGGGACGAGGCTTACTATACCATACCCCTGGGCGGCTGGCTCCTCGTGCTTTTGCTGCTGATCATCCTGCAGGCATATCTTTATCCGGTTATGTCACGCTTTCAAAACACATTTCCTGCACTGCTGAGATTATCTGTCGAAATGGCAGTCAAGAATATAAAAACTACGGTACTGTTATTGCTGCTGGTCGTGGCAGGGATTGTCGGAACCTGGGCTTACCTGCCGGCAGGCATCATCGTTCCTGGTGCTGTGGTTTATTTTGCCAGCTTTTTACTTGAGCCGGTATTAAAAAAATATATGCCGGAGGTGAAATCGGAAAGTAAAGAAGCTTCACAGTGGTATAACCAGTAAGATACGAGATAACTGTCAACCATGCAAAAATAAGTAAGTTTACGGCAAAGACGCCTAAGGTAAACTTATGATAGGGGAAGAGAGGTTAATTATGCACTTTAAGTCGGTCAAAACCAAGTTAATCCTCATGTTTTTAATTTTTGCTACCGTGCCCTTGATTCTGGTCACGATTTGTTCAACCCTGATTTCAAGAAATGCTTTAAGGACCACAAGTAACAGACTGACTGCCCAGATTATGGGACAAACAGGTATTAACCTTAATAATTACACAAGCAATATTGAAACGAAGCTCAATGACTTTGTAGTAACGGTCCTGGTAAAGGAGAAGCTGCTTTCCGGGTATATGTCCGACGATGCCCTGACGAAAATGAGGGCGGACAGTTCTATAAAAGATGCAATCGTTTATGTGGAAAGCATGAATAAGGATATCAGCAGTATATCACTGATCACGGAGGACGGGACGATACTGGGCAATACACAGGTATATGATACGGACGCTTTACTTTCCGTGCTCCCTGCCGCAGATGCCGAAGGGGGGGATACCGGGGCGCCTGCGGCAAAAGCCTCCGATAAATTTACCTGGCTTAACGGACTTAGTTCCTTAAAGGATAAGATATTTGTCACAAAAGTATTTAATTCCGATAATACAGTTTTTACCCTGGTAGCTTCAATTAACAGGGAGCAGCTGGTTGATATCGTAGAAAATGTGGACCTGTTAAAGAATTCCTCCCTTACCATATTGGACCGGAATATGTTCCCGGCTTATTCCGCCAATGAGACCGGCAAGGGTTCTGCGCTTACCGCAATCGATAAGGAGGAGTTTCAAGGTGATACGGGTTCCTTTACACATTCCGGAGTGCTGGTCACTTATACCAGACTGAAAAACACATGGTTATTAGTCGGCGAGATACCGCTGTCCTCCCTGACGTCCCAGCTGACAACCGGAATCTACATAACCATTGGGCTGATTGTTTTGTGTGCATTGCTGTCCGTACTGATCAGCACCTTTGCGGCAAAAAGCTTTGCCGGACCGATTGTCCAGCTTATGAAGCTTATGAAACGGGCGGAAGAAGGAGACCTGACAGTCCGTGCAAAAGTATCCGGCAAGGATGAGATCAGTAAGCTGTGCTACAGCTTTAATCATATGTTTGACAGGATAGGCGATATTCTGGGTAAGACGAACCGGGTTATTGCAAAGACTTTAAGCTCCATCGGGAACCTTTCGGATTCCGTCAATGTCTCAACAATTTCCTTTAAGCAGCTGTCGGCCTCCATAGACCAGATCGCGCTGGGCGCCGCTGAGCAGGCAGACAGTGCCGCCTCCTGTACGCAGGCAATGGGAGCTTTATCCGACAGTATCAAGCAGGTGGTAGAAACCAGTGATATCATCAATCAGAATAATACCGGCTCGAAGAAGCTGATCCAAAATGCTTCCGCGGCTATCGAATCCTTGACTTCTTCTATGAAGAATACGTTAACTATGGCGGATGATGTGAAGGTGAGCATGACCGAGCTTGTCGGCATCTATAATAAGATAGGCAATCTCCTTGGGCTGTTGGGCAGTATCAATGAACAGACGAAGCTGCTTTCCTTAAATGCCAGTATCGAAGCAGCCAGAGCGGGTGAGGCCGGACGCGGCTTTGCGGTGGTGGCAAATGAAGTTGCAAAACTATCTCAGGAGTCGCAGTCTTCAACGGATACGGTACAAAACAATCTGCTGGTGATGAATGAAAGGACCCGGAATACCTTTGATTTGGTAAATACCTCGGGAGAAGCGTTGCAGGCACAGGAGGAGGCCGTGCAGGAGGCCTACAGGCAGTTTAACCAGATTGTCGGAAATCTGCAAAATGTGGATTCGGATTTGTCCTCCATCAACAAACAGCTTCATGTTATGAAGGAACTGAAGGAATCCGCCGAGCAGAAGATCGTTGATATTGCTGCCGTTACACAGCAGTCCGCGGCGTTATCACAACAGGTCAATGCGGTAAAGACAGAGCAGGAAACTACGATAGAGAGTATTTCGAAGCTGTCCGAAGAGCTTTCGGCCACAATGAAGGAGTTAAAGGAATCGGTAGAGCTGTTCCGGATTCAGTAAAACCGGTGTGACGGAGATTGGGTACATACCGGAGAGGGAAAGCCAAGCCGTGTCTCAGTTAGGAGTGTTGATGTGGAAAGAAGGGTTCCGACTTATTTACTTGATGATTATTACTATTCGCTGGCGGATAAGCTGGCAGTTGAAACTGAACTGAAATTAAGAGATACGGAGGATATTATTATCCGGTTTATTCATCACATGAAGAAGGATAACTTAAGGCGGCTTAAGACGTATCCGGAATATGGGCTGGAGCTTTTATATATAGGAGTTCTGTACATATCCTATTCGAAAAAGGAAGGGGCCTCATTTTACGGGCGGCTCGAAAGCCTGCATAAGTGGATGGCGGGTACGAAGGAATTTGATGAGATTGGCGCCGGATTTAAACTGTGGCTGGATTATTGGCTTGAGAGCGGCACCGTTAATCAGGATTTCCCGCGGATTCTGGGATTGACGGAGGCTTTTCTTGAAACAGGTGAACGGTACCTGTACCGGTATGTAAAACAGGTTCCGGAGTTTATCCGGAATGCGGCAAGGATATATGAGGACAGAGAGGATTTTGTGTTCATTACAAGACATGTAAATGAATATTATATCAATATGGTCGGAGCACAGATTCTGAACCGTGTGTTTCGGGAGGAATTCCAAGCGGCGGATAAGGTCTATCTGTTCGTTCCCGGCTGTATGGCGGCACGGATGGAAGGATGCCGTGCCGAAGCCGGCAGGATAGGATATGTTTGCCGTCAATGTACGGCTTCCTGTCCTATTCGCCTGGCCGGGCAGATCGGTGCAAGATACGGGGCCGATACCGTAATCGTTTACCATAGCTCGGAGCTTTATCACACAAAGGTTCCTTCCGAGGAAACAAGCTATGGTGTAATAGGCGTTGCCTGTGTCTTAAACTTAATATCGGGCGGATTAAAGGCAAGGGAGTTGGGCTATATCCCGCAGTGTGTGCTGCTGAATTATTGCGGATGTAAGCAGCATTGGGATCTGGAGGGCCTGGTAACGGATATTGACAAAGACAGGCTGGAACAGATCTTAAACGGCAGATAAAGAAAATAGATAATAAGGTATCATTATAAGGCATGAACAATAAAGCTTGATAAGCTTGTTGTTCATGCCTTTTGTTCATTATGCCTTGTTTTTTAGAATTTTAAATAAAAAAATTATATTATATTGACATAGGAGAGGTTTTGTGATAACTTATTTATAAACAAGTAACACAATAATGAAAAATGTTCATATATATGAACAGAAAGGACTACAATGAGTATAGAAAACGGCACATACGGAGTGGTGCTTACCACTTTCGACCAAAATGGCAAATTAGATAGTGAAAGCCTGGAAAAAGAGCTGACCTACTGTATTAATACATCAGTAACCGGATTGTTAATGTGCGGATCCACGAGTGAATTTATCTACTTATCACCGGATGAATACAAAACAGTTTTACGGATAGGTGCAAAGATCGGAAATGGCAGAAAAGTAATGATTGCAGGCGTAAGCGGAGGCAATGAGCTGGCAGTCAGAGAGAACCTGGACTATGCGGCGGAATGCGGCTACCGGTATGCAATCATATGTCCGCCATATTACTATCCCCAGACTCCAAGGGATATCCTATCCTTTTATGAGATCGTTGCCAGGAATGCCCCGTCCGGCATTAAGCTTCTTTTATACAATATTCCTTTTTGCGCTCCGGAGATCCCGGCGGATATCCTGCCGGAGCTGATTCGTATCCCGAATATCATCGGTATGAAGGACAGCAGCGGAAATATGCTTTATATGATGAAGGCGTTAAGCCTTGTGGAAGAAATGAAGGAGGAATTCTCCATATTCACAGGCCAGGATTCCACCTTCCTGCCAAGTCTTGCGGCAGGTGCATGCGGCTGCATGTCGGCGCTGGCATGGATCATGGACCGCTATGATACGGAGATCATGGACAGCTACAGGAATGGCAGGCTTGAGAAAGGGAAAGAATTGCAGATAAAATTAATTCCTTTAATAAGACACATGGACAGTATTTCCTTTCCGGAAAATTACCGTGCCCTATCGGAGGTAATCGGTGTTTATACCGGCTTTCCCCAGAGAAGCTTTGAACAGATACAGGGGGAATACTATGAAAAGTGGAAGACGGAAGCGGCTAATATTATCAAGACGATTACTGTCTGATAATTAGTAAATAAAAAAATCAGGAGGAAAAGATATGAAAAAGATTTTTTGCTTATTGCTTTCCGCAGTTTTGGTTATGAGCCTTTTTACGGCTTGCAGCAAATCGGAAGACAGCAATGTTGGCGAAACCGAAACACAGCAGCAGAATCAGGATGAGAAAAAAGAAGTCGTTGAGCTTCAGTTTTTTCACACGACCTGGGTTGAGGCACAGCTTGATATTTTGGAGAAAGCAATCGCAGGATTCGAAGCGGCCAATCCCGACATTAAGATTGTTGAGACAAGGTCAAGCTGGACGGATGCGCCGTCACAGCTGATGGCTTCCATTGTCAGCGGAACGGCTCCGGATTTAATCATGTGCAATACATCAATGCTTGCCCAGTTCAGAGGAATGGGAGCATTAGCTGATATGAGCAGCTATGTTCCCCAGGAAATGATAGATTCCTTCCTTCCAAGCGCACTTGGTATGGTTCAGACTACGGACGGTAAGATTGACGGCCTTCCTCAGGAAGGCTGCAACTGGGCATTATTCTACCGTAAGGACCTCTTCGAGGAAGCAGGGCTGGACCCGAATTCACCGCCTGCTACGATGGATGAGTTCCTGGAATACTGTAAGAAATTGACCAAGGATACGGATGGTGACGGTACGATTGACCAGTACGGATACGGCTGGCCGGTACAGGCTGAAAATGCTTCCGACTACTGGGTTAACTTTATGCAGATGTACGGTGCGGGAATATCCGAACAGCAGGAGGATGGAACATGGTTATCCAAGCTGACGGATGATGCGGCAGTTTCAGGGACCCAGTTTATGGTTGACCTGGTTCAGAAATACGGTGTGACCCCTGCCGAGGTAGTGAACTATGATTGGGAAGGTGTTACCAATGCATTTTGCTCAGGCCAGGTAGCAATGATGCAGAATGGTGCATGGGTTGTTAATTCTGTCAGGGAGAAAGCTCCCGAGCTGGCGGACAAATTTGGTGTTGCGGTATTATTCTCAGGTGATGTGCAGAAGGCTTACCGGGGATATCCGAATACGTTCAATATTCTGGAAGCTTCCCAGCATAAGGATGAGGCATGGAAATTCCTGGATTACCTGTATCATACGCCTTATTCCGAAATCAACAGCGAAGATACAAGCGGATTGACGATTGCCGGCGCATATTGCAATGCTTCGGGCGGTATGCTATATACGACGGACTTTGTTGAGTATGCCAAGGATGCATATGAACCGTTATTACAGCCATTTCTTGATGAGGTAAACGACTGCAAGATTCCTCCGTTGGATCCCGAATGGCAGACCTTAACCAGCATGTACAGTAATCTTATGGTACAGCAGATGATAATGGGTGAAGTTGGTGTGAAGGACGGATTGGCAGAATTGGATTCACAGCTGAAATTACTTCATGGGGAATGATCCCTGAGTGATATAATATGAGGCCGTTGTAAAAACTCATAATTATTACCTTATACGAATTGTTCCTGATATTTCGAGAAATATTAGGAACAATTCGAGCAGGTAACCATATTTTGAGTTTTGCGGCAGCCCCTATGGAGGAGAATTCTAAATGAAGAACCGTACTAAGAAAAAATTAGCACCATATATGTTTATTTTGCCTTGTATCATTTTAATATTCGTTATACTGATATATCCCGTTTCCAACGGAATATACAAAAGCTTTTTCAATGAAAGGCTGACCTCTGCCGCCAGAATCAAGTTTGTAGGGTTAACTAACTATACCGATCTGATCGGCAACGGAACCTTTCTCGATTCTTTACTGCGCTCGATTATATGGACAGTCATTATTCTGGTTTTTGAAATGCTTTTCGGCCTGTTTTTTGCCTTGATCCTGAATAAGGATATCTATGGCAAGAAGCTGTTCAGGTGCCTGGTGCTGATACCCTGGGTAATACCTAATGCGATTGCGGGGATCATATGGAAATGGTTTCTTGACGAATCGTACGGCATGCTGAATTATATTCTGAAAAGTGTCGGTATTATTGACAGAAATATTCCGTGGCTTTCCAACAGCAATTGGTCCAACGTTTCAATCCTGATGGTAATTATCTGGAAAAGCATCCCTTTCGTAGCAATTACTCTTCTGGCAGGCTTGCAGGCGATACCGGGGAGTCTGTATGAAGCGGCACAGGTGGACAGCGCGAACCGACGTCAGTGCTTCCGCTATATCACCATGCCCATGCTTAAGAACATAATGATGATTACCGCGATATTAACCTCGATCTGGAATTTTAACCAGCTGGAGATCATACAGGTAGTCACGAAAGGCGGTCCGGGAAAGGCCACCTTGTCCCTGCCGATCTACATCTACCGGTTATTTATGCAGACCTTCCAGACAAGCCAGGCTTCGGCGGCAGCCGTAATAATGATGCTTGTACTTTTAGTTCCCTGTATCGTATATGTAAGAAAATTGCTGAAGGAGTGATGCCAGATGTCGAGAGATAGAAAAAATAAAATAAATAAATTAAGCTTAACAATCGTTACCGCAATTTTCACATTTATACTGATATTGCCGTTCCTATGGATGATCTCAACTTCATTTAAGCAGGCCGACGAAATCTTTCAGGAGGTTCCGAAATGGCTTCCGAGAAAATTCGGCTTTGACAACTATGTATCGATATGGAAGCGGAATTACTTCACCACCTATTTTAGAAACAGTATTATTATTTCGGCATTTACAATGGGAATCTCCTTAGTGGTTGCAATTTTTACCGGATACGGCATATCCAGATTCCGGTTCAAGGGGCGCACCGCATTTTCCGCCCTGCTGATTGTGGTACAGATGTTCCCGTCGGTGCTTTTGCTGATTCCCCTGTATATGGTAATGAACAGGCTGCACCTGCTGAATACGTATGCTTCCATGATTATTGCATATACCACATTTGCGATGCCTTTCTGCTCCTGGATGATTAAGGGATATTTTGATACCATACCGGTATCCTTAGAGGAAGCGGCACGGATCGACGGCTGCAGCAAGCTGAGGATATTATTTGAAATTGTTGTGCCTCTTGCAGCGCCCGGTATCGTTACCGTCGCCATGTTTGCATTCATACTGTCGTGGCAGGAATACCTGTATGCTTTGACCTTTGCCAGAACCGAAGGAATGCGGAACCTGACGGTGGGAATTGCTCTTATGCAGGGTGAACACGGAAGCGTTAACTGGGGTCAGATCATGTCGGGCTCCTTAATTGCCTGTCTGCCCGGCCTGATATTGTTTACCTATCTGGAGAAATTCCTTGTTCAGGGCTTTACGATGGGTGCGGTAAAAGAATAAGAAAGGAAGGAATGAATCGCTTGAAAGATAAGATAAGAATAGGAATAATCGGCTGCGGAAGAGTTGCCGAAAACCATGTGCTGGCGATCAGGCAATGTCCGGGCACGGAGCTTACCGCTGTGGCGGGAGGAAGAAATGCAGACACATTTGCCAGGGAGCACGGTGTGCTGCTGCTTGACAGGGATGAAATATGCAGTTCGGATCAGGTTGACGCCGTCATCATCTGTACACCGCCCCAGTACCATTTCCATTATACCTCTTTGGCGTTGGAGCATGGCAAGCATGTATTGGTGGAAAAACCGGTAAGCTTTGATGAGCTTGAGATCATAAAGATGCAGGAGCTTGCGGACAGGAACGGGCTTGTTTGTATGCCCGGACACAGCTATCTCTATCTTCCGGAATTAAAGAGGATAAAAAGGGTAATGGAGAGGGGCGGCATAGGGAAGGCAGCCTACCTGTATCTGTCGGAATGCTACTATATGCCGGAGGAATTATTTTCGAAATATGAAGGACCGGCGGAGGATGTATTATGCCATCAGCTTTACCTGTCGATCGCGTACCTGGGACTGCCGCGGAAAATATCGGCTTTTACTGCCAAATTCGATAAGGAGACGATCCCTACCGGCGGACCGCAGATCTCGGTCAACATGAGATATGACAGCGGGGCCCTGCTTCAGATCATGCTTTCCTGGGCAGTTAACGACGAAAGCTCCGATCCTATGACGTTTAAGGTAAAATTAATGGGGAGCGGCGGCTGCCTGAATTTCTCAAGAAGGGATTACATGGTAAAGTATCCGGGCGGATATGATCAGGCGATGTATCAGGAGATGTTTGACTGCCAGCTGGACTATTTTATTAACAGATGCATTGCGGAAAAGGCGGAACCGCTATCTACGCTGGAGGATGCCAGATGGGTGACAAAGCTTCATAACATGGTTCTGGAAGCGGCGCGTGATGAGAAAGTAATTACCGTCGAAAAGTGTGAAGAAAACTAATTTATACAGCGTTCAACCTGCTTGCAGGCTGAATTACGGGAAAGGTGTTAAGTTGAAAGAAAAACACTTTCAACCATTTTATTCAGGCCTATTCAATTTTTTGAGTAGGTCATCTAAAAATTGAAAGGCACAGGTGTTACCATGAAAATAACAGATGTAGAAACCATACTTTTATCCTATAGATACCAGACAGACGAGAAATGGAAGTGGTCCGGGGGCGCTACCCTGCAAAGGAACTGTGTGCTGGTCCGCGTTACGGTGGATGACAGAATAGTAGGATTGGGTGAGATCGGGGAATCGGCGTATCTGCCGCGTGCGATCGAAAAGATGATAGAATACCGCTTTAAGCCGATGCTGTTGGGGGAGGACCCTTTTGACATGGAGAAAATATGGCAGAAGATGTATATCCAATCCGCCCATTACGGACGCCGGGGTGTCATTGCCACCGTTATCAGCGGCATCGACATTGCATTGTATGATATCATCGGGAAAATACTGAACCAGCCGGTTTATAACCTGCTTGGCGGCAGATACCGGAATAAGTTTAAGGCCTATGCCAGCGGCGGTATGTCAAAAGGGATCGACGAGCTTGCGGCGGAAGCAAAGGATTATCTGGAAAGAGGTTACTTTGGTCTGAAGGTAAGAATCGGGAACGAAGAACCGGAGGCTGATATTGAACTGGTGCAGGAGCTGCGTGACAGGATCGGAAGAAAGGCCGCCCTGCTTGTGGATGCGGGACAGTGCTATACGAATTTCCCCTGGACCTATGATACCGCATACAGGGTATGTAAAAAGCTGGAGCCCTGTGATCTTTTCTGGCTTGAAGAGCCCTTGCATCCGGATGATGTCGAAGGCTTTGAACGGTTAAATAAAAGTACGTCGATTCCTATCGTAGCAGGGGAAAACGAGTTTACACGCTATGGTTTTGAACCGCTGATAGCAAGGCATGCGGTGGATATGATACAGCCGGATGTTACGCGTTCCGGAGGAATATCAGAGTGCAAGAAGATAGCGGCGATAGCGGCGGCTCATTCCATGAGGTGCGCCCCCCATATCTTCGGTTCCGGAGTAGGGTTTATGGCAAACATGCATTTCATAGCATCCACACCGAACGCATTCATTATGGAGCACGATCAGACTCTGAATCCTTTGAGGGAAGAACTGCTGTTAAAACCGATCGTATATAAGGACGGTTATGTCGAGCTGATTCAGGACCTGCCGGGCTTAGGCGTGGAACTGCGGGAAGAGACGATAAAGAAGTATGCCTATAACGATGAGGATGCGGTGAAAAAGGGTGAGTTTATTCCTGTGTTTTAGCAGTAATTCTGATGACTATTTACTCCGGAGGAAATGATTATGGAATGGAAGATTGTACCTGTTATGGCAGGGGAGTTCGGTATGGTAAGGGATGATATCAGGTTCGCGGGCGGCAGCCCCAAAAACAGCAGCTTTGTACCTTCCTATGTTTACCTGATCGAATGCGGTGAGGAACAGTACATCGTAGACACAAGCTTTGGAGATCCTGATATCTGCCAGGAGCGTATGCAGCTGATCGTGAAAAGGGATGAAGAATTAAGCACCCTTCTGTCAAAGGCCGGAATACGGGCAGATAAGGTGAAGGGGCTGATTCTGACACATCTGCATTGGGACCATGCTGCAAATTGTATGCTTTTTCCCAGGGCGGCCGTATACTGTCAGAAGGAAGAAATCGACTGCGCATTTGATGCGGCTTCGGATTATGACGAATACTACCTGCGGGAATTTGAGAAATCCAGGGACAGGCTGATAGCTGTGGACGGAAATTATAACGTACGAGACGGAATATTGCTGAGAAAATGCGGGGGCCATACCCGCGGATCACAAAGTGTTGAAGTAATGACGGAACAGGGATTGGCAGTCATAACAGGGGATACCGTAATGACATACGAGAATCTTGACAAAAAGGTGCCGGTCGGATACTGCACCGAACCGGACCGGTGCAGCAATATGCTGTATTACCTGCTGTCAAAAAAGCCGCGTTATATCCTGCCAAGCCATGATTATAAAACCCTGCATTATAAAAAGGAAAGTATGAGGTTATTTGGATGGGATCGTTAAAAGGTATATTGCCGGTGCTTCCGACACCGTTTGATAAAGACGGAGAAAGAATCGACTATGACAGTTTTCAGAAACTGGTTGATACGGCAATAACGGACGGAGCGGACGGCTTGTGTCTGTTTGCCGGAGGGGCGGAATTCTATAAATTATCGGAGCAGGAAAAATGTGAGCTTTTCAGGCTTGCTGTTGAAGTATGCGACAAAAGAGTACCTTTGATTGTGACGGTAAGTTCACATGCAACTATATTGGCACAGAGGGAAGCACTCTATGCACAGGAAAACGGGGCATCGGCGATAAATATTATGCCGCCGGGCTTTGCTTCCCCAAATGGACGGATGATAACGGAGCATGTGATCGATATCTGTAAAACCGTTGAGATTCCTGCGATTATACAGTATGCCCCGGCGCTGACGGGGGTATCCATCTCAGAGGAAGCTTTTAAACGGATGAATGAGAATACGGACAGGGAACTGTATATTAAGCTTGAAGCAATGCCTACGGGTCCGGCCATAACGGCTTTAAGAGAGGCCACGGGGAAGCGTTATGATATTATCGTGGGAAACGGCGGCGAATGCCTCTATGAGGCATTAAAAAGAGGGGCATGTGCGGTCATGCCGGGTGCCGCGCTCATAAAGCCGTATCATATGATATACGATGCCTTTGTCAAAGGGGACGAAGAAGGGGCTTACCGGATGTTTTGCGATTACCTGCCGCATGTTCATCTTATGCTGCGGGATATTGAACAGTTTGTTGCAATGGAGAAATGGATATTGAAGAAACGAGCCGTTCTGCCGTATGATACCTGCAGGAAACCGAATCATTATCCCGATGCTTATACATTGGA
>JAEWSD010000021.1 GCA_023398615.1 Bacillota bacterium | reverse complement strand
ATAAGTTTCTTGGGACGATATTATCACCAATTATCATTATAGCACAGGCCGGCCAAGAAGGAAAGAAATATTTTTCTTAATTACATTCCGAAAGGTCTTGCATGTCCAATGATACCATAACTTTCTTGTAGGTTCCGGATACTTCCTCAAGCCCTTTTCCTGTTTTTGGACTTCCGATAATGGTTAAAACGTTTGCTTTCATAGGATTCCTCCCTTTAACGGATATATTCTTCTATAGAATTTATATCTTTTTCATTTGCAGTGGCTAATACCGCTGCATTTTGCTTACCAGGCTTAAATTGGTGTTCAGAATAAATCTCTTATAAAGCTTAGGAGCTTCATACCCTTTGTCAGTACCTATCTTCGATCAGACGTTCAAATGGGCGATGATCCGCTGCTGGTCCATGCCGGAGGCAAAATACAGTTTAACCGGTAAGGAGCCCCTGCTAGGTCATGCTTTGATAATTTAAAAATTCCATGCACCCTGACAGGAAATGTCCTGATGCATGGAATTAAGTTTATCTTAAAGTTCTATCGGTTCAAATCTTAAACGTAACTGCGGGAGCTTCTTTATTACTGTGTAGTAATTCTCGGCCCAGTCCTTGCCCTGGGAGGGGTTGTTTTCTCCGGAAGCAGGTGGAGCGAACAGCTTTAAGGCTAATTCGGCCGAAGAGGACAGGGGCCTTTCAAAGAAAGCCGGCATCATATCGATCGTCTTTACTCCCGGCGCCTTGTAAAACCAGTGTCCGTTCAGCTCCATCATAAGATTCAGGTCTTTGATATCATCATCAAAGATTGCTTCGGCAAATACCGGATTACTTTCAAAATGCAGCGGAACGGATAGGCCGGTTGCGTCTTCGGAACCGCCCCAGCGGAGTGTTACGGGCAGGGTGGCTTCGCCTTGTTCCGTCATTTCCGGGCTGAAGTAATCATCATGGATTATTTCCTTATATGTTTTCAAGGCAGGCTGCTCAATACCGACCTCTTTATTATTGGGATCGGTAATCTCAAGGCCGAGCCGTCCGTCATCCCGGAACTGGTAAAAGGTAAAGGCGCTGAACCATTCGGCAGGTTCCCCCTTCAGCATGTCACAGAACTCTTTAATCATTGCCGCCTGATCATAAGGGCCGGTTACATCGCCGTCGGCATTGAGCTCAGACATTACCATCGGCTTGCCGACACCGTCATTTAAGAACTTGAAGCGCTCATAGCTTCTCCTGGTAAGCTCATAGATTTTACTGACCTTATCCCTTCTGTGACTGCTTCCGCCGCGTTCGGCCACATCATAAGGCCAGCCCCAATGCAGCGCCATATATTTATCGACAGACCAGATGTCCGTCTGCTTTACCGCCTCCGTAAATTCCTTTTCTTTCTCCATTTTCTCTTTTTCAAGGTATTCGATCCCGCCGATGCAAAGTATCGTTTTGACATTGGGAGCGTACTTTTTTATGATCTTGTGAAAACGCACATAGAAATCGGCAACCTCCTGATAGCTGCAGCGCTTGTTGAAGGAAAACCAGTGCCCGGTCGCTTCATGATTGATGCGAAGCTGCACCCGTCCGAAGACGGTCAAATCCTTTGCGATTGCAGTAAGATGTTCATCGCTTACATGAGGATCTATGGTAAGAGTCAGGATTACATCCTGGCCATGACGCCTGATGTCCCTCATAAAGGTAAAGGGCTCCTCGTTCAGGTTTCCGCCTAATCCTCCCTTGTAGGTAAAATAATCATCATACGGATAGTCCCACGCGAAGCTTACGCTATCGCTTGCATGTGCAATACTTGCGCGGACCGGCCAGCCTTTATCGAGAGGATAGTAGCAATACATCAGATTAATGGCACGATGCGGTCTTCCCAGTTTATGAAGGATATAATCTTGGTTTACATAAGAGCCTCGTTCGCTGCCGTCACCCAGGTCGACTGCACATTTAGCCGTCCCCATATGTAAGTGATAGGCTTTCAAATCATTCTCCATGTTAAAATTCCTCCTGTTATATAATTTTGTATATCCCGCTTTAAATCTGCGGAACAGAGATTTTCTCTCTCGGATTATTCTGGGAATAGAATATCATAGGCGGATTAACAGCACAATGTAGTATATTTTCATTCAAATGTTAAATAATGTATCGGATTGTGTAGTTTTTTTCGATAGAGCAAAAAACGATAACAGCGGCAGAATAAAAAATACCGCTGTTATCGTTATGCGTAACTGTTTGTTACTGAATTCCCGGTATCTTGGGAAGCCCGGCAAAGCCTGGTGCGAGGTCCTCGTCCGTCGGGATATAATCGTTCATGGTACCGTCCATATAGGCGGAATATGCCAGCATATCAAAATATCCGGTTCCGGTCAGTCCGAAGAGGATCGTCTTGCTTTCCCCGCTTTCCTTACATTTCAAAGCTTCATCAATGGTTGTCCGGATGGCATGTGCGGATTCCGGTGCGGGCAGAATCGTTTCCTGTTTTGCAAACATGCAGGCGGCTTCGAATACCCTGGTTTGTTCCACAGAGACAGCTTCCATATATCCGTCGTGATACAGCTTCGAAAGAATCGGAGACATCCCGTGATAACGCAATCCGCCGGCGTGGTTTGCGGAAGGAATGAAGCCGCTGCCCAAGGTGTACATTCTTGCCATAGGCGTCACCTTGCCGGTATCACAGAAATCATATGCATAGCGGCCGCGGGTAAAGGATGGGCAGGAAGCCGGTTCTACGGCTATGATTCTGGGGTTGGTCCTGCCTGTAAGCTTATCCTGCATGAAAGGTGCGATCAGGCCGCCCAGATTGGAACCGCCGCCGGCACAGCCGATAACGATGTCGGGATATTCATCCAAAAGCTCCAGTGCAGCTTTTGATTCCAGTCCGATTATGGATTGATGAAGAAGAACCTGGTTCAGTACGGAACCCAGTACATACCGGCAGCCTTCCGTAGTAACGGCCTTCTCGACCGCTTCGGAGATGGCGCAGCCCAGGCTGCCGCCGGTATCCGGGTTTTCCGCAAGGATCTTCCGACCTGCATTGGTGGTGTCGCTGGGACTTGGAATTATGGCTGCATCAAAGGTTTGAATAATGGATTTGCGGAAGGGTTTCTGTTCGTAGGAGCATTTCACCATGTACACCGTCAGCGGAATCTTAAAATACGAACAAGCCTCTGCTAAAGCGGTACCCCACTGACCGGCGCCGGTTTCTGTCGTAAGACTTGTAAGTCCCTGCTCCTTCGCATAGTAAGCCTGTGCCACGGCTGAGTTTAACTTATGGCTTCCGGAGGTATTGTTTCCCTCGAATTTGTAATAGATTTTTGCGGGGGTGCCAAGCGCTTTCTCCAGGTTATAGGCCCGAATAAGCGGAGACGGGCGGTACATCTTATAAAAATCAAGAATCTCCTCCGGGATATCAACATACCTGGTTTCGGCATCCATTTCCTGATGGGCCAGCTTCTTGCAGAATACCGGATATAGCTCCTCCTCTGTCGCAGGCTTTAAGGTTGCGGGATTTAACATCGGATCCGGCTGCTCCTTCATGTCGGCACGAAGGTTGTACCATTTTGTCGGCATCTGATCCTCCGTTAAGTATAATCTGTGTGGTATTTTAGCCATAATATTTTCTCCTTTCGTTAATATTTTGTGGTATAAAAAAAAAGACCTCTATCCCTATTATTACCGGGACAAAAGTCTGTTATTACTTCTGCGGTACCACCCTGTTTGGTGAAAATCACCCACTTTGCTCATATACTGTCATATATGTTCCTTTGATAACGGGCGGAATTCCCGTCGGGCATTACTTGGCTTGCAGCCGTTCTTCCCGACCTCATAAGTCCATTCGGCATAATTCCAATTGTCTCAATCCCACCTCTTTGAGACTCTCTGTAAATGAAATGCTATGCGTACTCCTCTTAATCAACGGTTTAAACAAAAATCCTTATGGCTATGAGTATATCTGCAATCCCGGGCATTGTCAAGACATATTTGCCATAAATCACCGGCAATTTTATAGCTTCCGCTTCGCTTACTTATAGAAGCAGGGATTTCATCTTTATTATTCCTTCCTCTAGCTTTGCCGGGTCAAGATGGGCATAGCCTAAAATAATCTGGTTTTGATGATTCCCTTTTGCAATGGAATGATTCTCAACCGGGATGATATGGACACCCGCGTCTTTTATACGGCAGACTAACTCCGGTGAAAAAATCACGCCGTCAAATTCGGCAACAATATGCATGCCGGCAGGACTGCCGTATACCCTGACCTGGTCCGGGAAATGCTCGGCAAGCAAGGAAAGCAGGTAATTACGGCGCTTGCGGTAAATTTTTTTCATCCGCATGATATACCGTTCCAGTTCACCGTTTTCAATGAAACGCATCAGTGCGAGCTGATTGACGGAATTCGAATGATGGTCCCCAAGACGTTTCCATTCCGTGCATTGCCCGACAAGCGGCGGGGGTAATACCAGATACCCAAGCCGCAGGGAAGGGAACAGTATCTTACTGAAGGTACCGACATAGATAACCTGTTCACTGTTAAGCTCATACAGGGAGTTAACAGGCTCACCGTTATAGCGGAATTCGCTGTCGTAATCATCCTCTATGATATAGCATCCATTATTCCGGGCGAACCGAGTCAGTTCCAATCTTCTTTGTATGGACAGTATCCCGCCCAGAGGAAATTGATGGGACGGGGTGGTAAAGATAATGTCCGGTACTTTGCCGGAAGGAAATGAACTCGTTTGTATTCCCTCTTCATCAACGGGAATCGGCGTAATATGGCTGGTATGATAGGAGAAAATCTGCTTTACATTGCTGTTGGAGGGATCCTCCAGCCAGACCTCGCTCTCCTGATGAAGGAGGCATTTTGCAATCAGTGAGATTCCCTGCTTTGCACCCGTTGTGATGATGATCTGACCGGGATCACAGCTGATTCCTCTTACCTTCCTCAGGTAATCCGCCAGTACATGCCGAAGCTCCGGCCGGCCCTGCGGATAATCATATCCGAGTATAGAATCGGGAGCTTCGTTAAAGGCTTGTGCGGCAGACCGGTTCCATTTACCCCGCGGAAATAAATCAAGTGCAGGCATGCCGCTGTCAAAATTTATTACCTCCGGAGGAAGCTCTTCGGCTGAAAGGGATGTGACAGGTTTGCAGAGGATTTCCTCCGGGCGTTTAAACGCCTGTGCACCATCGTTTACATAAACTCCGGAACCGGATACGCTTTTGGCGTAGCCTTCCGAGATCAGCATATCATAGGCATACAGTATGGTATTTCTGGATACATTCAATTCCGCTGACAGTATTCTGGTGGACGGAAGCTGCTCCCCGGATTTTAATTCACCATTTAAGATTTTTCCGCGCAGCTGCTTATAAATCTGCAATTTATATGACCGTCTTTGAGATTTGTTTAGTTCGATATACAGCATATTTCTGCGATCCTTTCTCAACCGGCTTACTATAATAAGAAGCAAACCGGTTCTTTTATGGGCCGGTTTTATATGCTATGATTTTACCACTACATGTAAAGCATGTAAATATCAGGTAACGAATCGGAGGATAAATAAACTATGAAGATAAAGGACAGCCCTCATCCATATGCCGCCATAACAATTATCTTTTGGTCATTGGCATACGTGCTTACCCGTCTGACACTGCGGCATTTTTCGGCATTCTCGCTGGGATTTTTAAGATATTTTGCAGCCGCATGCGCTTTTATTGCCGTGGCGCTACCGACAAAAATGAAGCTGCCGAAAGCAGCCGACTTGAAATGGTTCCTTTTAGCAGGAGCACTGGGGTTTTTTCTATACATGATTGCTTTTAACAAAGGCTGTGAGACCGTAACGGCATCTGAAAGCAGTGTGATTATTGCGACCGTACCCATTATTACCGCTTTGCTTGCGCGTTTCTCTTACCGTGAGAAATTAAAGGGCTTCCAATGGCTTGCAATCGGGATTGAATTCCTGGGGGTCGCTGTTTTAACATTGTCCGGTGGATTTTTCACGGTAAATACAGGGCTTTTGTGGCTGCTTCTTGCGGCGGTTGCGTTAAGCGCCTATAATCTGTTCGTGCGCCGGCTGACTAAAAGCTATTCCGCCTTGCAGACCTCTGCTTACAGTATCTTTGCGGGTGCTATCATGCTTGCCGTCTTTATGCCGGTATCCCTGGAGGAGGCGCGGAACGCTCCGCCGGTACATCTGCTTTACATTGCAATACTGGGAATCTTTTCAAGCGCCGTTGCTTATGCTGCATGGGCGGAAGCGTTTGCAAAGGCGAAGCAGACCTCGACGGTAAGCAACTATATGTTTATTACACCCTTTCTGACAAGTCTGCTGGGTTTTCTTATCGCAGGCGAAAGGCCGGATTCCCGGACAATCCTTGGCGGAGTGGTTATCTTGTCCGGGCTGTTCCTGTTTCATTTTGGGGGCAGGATATCTGGCGGAACACATCATAATTAATGGAGGCAGGTCTATGCGTTATAGTAAAGTAAAGGAAAAACTGATCTTACTGTTTGACGGCAAAAAACTGGCGGCTATGCCTGAGGAATGGGGATTCATTAATGAGGATAACCGGGAAATCGGCAGAATCGGATTTGCCGTGAATCTGACTCCTGAAACCATAATAAAAGCCGCCAACAGGAAAGCCGATCTGTTTATCACCCATCATCCTTCTGTTTTTGAGATGAAGGAGAAGTGTGATGAATTATTAAGAAAGCACAACCTGATTCATGCTTTTTTCCATGCGCCGCTGGATGACGCCGAATTTGGCAACAGCCATTCCCTGGCAGCTGCTTTAGGGCTTACTGACTGTAAAAAATCGATTCCATATGAAAACGGTTATTATTGGGGGGTTACGGGTAGATTTCAAAAAGCGGTTACATTTGAAAGGCTTAAGGAAAAGCTTTCAGAAATTCTGAACGAACCGTTAAAGGTTTATAAAAACAATAATGTCTCAATACATAAGGTATGTATAAACGCAGGCGGCGGGGATGCAATACCCAAGCTGCAGGAAGCAATTAAGGATGACTGTGACGTCTATATAACAGGCGGATACAATCTGGAATTCCTGTTATATGCAAAATACCGGAAGATCAGCCTGCTAATAGGAAGCCACACAAATACCGAACTGTTCGGTATTCAAAATGCGGCTTTACTGTTAGCGGCAAAAACGAATATTGAAACATTTAGAATAGAAGAATCCAACTACTGACGGTACAATGGCAGGATAGGGTTTTGATCTGTTACTTGACAAAACCGTTTGATAGCAATAAATTATTCTTATGATCCATGTAACCTGGAAAGGAGGAGAAAGATGCCTTTTATTAACACAAAAACGAATGTTTCAATTTCAAAGGACAAAGAAATTGCTATGAAACAAAAGCTGGGAAAAGCTATCGAACTGATTCCGGGCAAAAGCGAAGGCTGGCTCATGGTCGGCTTTGAGGATGGATATTCCTTATATTTTAAGGGGAAGTCCGATCAGCCGGTGGCCTTTGTTGAAGTAAAGCTGTTCGGCAGTGCGGGCACGGGTGCATATAATAAGCTGACGGCAGCGATAACGGATATATTAACGGATGAGCTTAACATTGCCCCGAACCAGATCTATGTCAAGTATGAAGAAGTAAGCAACTGGGGCTGGAACGGAAGCAACTTCTGATAAAGCCTTGTAATCATGAAAGTCCTCCTGAGAATCGGCAGTGGCCATTCTCAGGGGGACTTTTATGTAATACGACATTCCCCACGAGCCCCAGACCCTTCGTGGGTGAGAGGCAGGGGAGTTGAGAATACTAATAGCGCTTTCTTCTGGATAAAACGATCCGTTAAGCCGTAAATCCAAAGTATGTTAGTAATCCGGAATAGATTGCGTAAGCAAAATCATACTGGTTGTTCCGTAATTTTTCATTATCCTCAGGATTGGTTAAATACGCAAGTTCTACTAAGACGGCCGGCATATTGGTATTACGCAATACATACAGGGACGGATTAAGTCTCAGGCCGTTATTTCTGGTACCGACCCTGCTGACGATTGCTGTCAGGATACGTTCCGCCAGCCAGTAAGCCTGCGTATAACTTTGATAAACATATGTTTCCGTACCGTTTATGGCAGGATTCACATTGGCATTGCAATGAATGCTGATAAAGTAGTCAGCCGGCCAGGTATTTGCCAGACGTACCCTTTCGGCGAGGCTTGAAGTATTGCTGTAGCCCAGGGACTGTTCCGGGTAAGTCCTGGAAGTACGTGCCTCGAATCTTGGGTCTTCATTTAGTATATTTGCCAGGTATATCCCTACATTGTAGGTGACATCCTGTTCCTGCAGACCGAATCCCTCTGCTCCGGCATTGATTCCGCTCGGGTTATGGCCCTGATCTATGAATATTCTAATAGGCAAGATTACAACTCCTTAAAGCTATATTACTATGATATTCAAATTTTCCATGCTTGCTACTTATAAATAATTCTTTCTGAAAAATAAAATAATAAATATGGTTGACAATATTGTTGCGGGCAGTATAATTTAAGTGTGCATATGCACATTTAAAAATGATACAAGTAATCCGATCGACATCCTAAAAATTTATGGAAGGGGGAATACTGTTTGCCAAGGAATTCAAAATGCAGAAAGGTGTGCGCCGAATTTCAGCATAGAGTATTTACATCGGAAGAAAGTGAAAAAGGGTATGTTACACTTAGTGTAGATGAATTAGAATCACTTCGGCTGTCGGATATGGAGAATATCGAGCAGGAGGAAGCAGCAAAGCGGATGGCGGTATCCAGAGGAACCTTCCAGCGTATCCTCTATTCAGCCAGGAGAAAAACCGCGGAAGCTTTGTGTGAGGGGAGAGGAATCCTGATTGAAGGAGGCAACTATGAGATTATGAAGGGAAATTGCCAGTGCCATCCCCGGTGCAGGAAATGCAGCAGGCTATAATTCATAATGATTACCTAGACGATTACAGGTTGAAAGGAGATAATAAAATGAGTGAAGTGTATGAAACGGAAAGCAATTGCACAAGTGATGATTGCTCCGGCTGTCAGGCCGATTGTTCCTCAAGGAAAACATCAAAGGAGGACTTTCTGGAACCGGCAAACCAATACAGCCAAATAAAAAAAGTAATTGGTATTATCAGCGGCAAGGGAGGGGTTGGGAAGTCCTTCATTACCTCTTACCTTTCTGTTCTTATGAACCGGAAAGGATACAAGACTGCCATACTGGACGCGGATGTTACCGGGCCGTCTATTCCGAAGGCATTTGGAATCCATCAAAAGGCGGCAGGAAACGAGCTTGGAATCATGCCTGCCGTAAGTAAAAACGGTACGAAGATTATGTCGGTGAACCTCCTTCTTGAGACGGAGGATACGCCGGTAATCTGGCGCGGGCCGGTGATTGCGGGCACTGTGAAGCAATTCTGGTCGGAAGTAGTATGGGATGAAGTGGATTATATGTTTGTAGATATGCCTCCGGGAACAGGAGACGTTCCGCTTACCGTATTCCAGTCCCTTCCCATAGACGGGCTGATTATCGTTGCGTCTCCGCAGGAATTGGTGTCCATGATCGTCTCCAAGGCGGTAAACATGGCAAATGCAATGGAGATCCCGGTACTCGGCCTGGTGGAAAACTATAGTTATATTCAGTGCGGGAACTGCGGGGAAAGGATCAGTGTATTCGGAACCAGCCACATCGATGAAATAGCCGAAAAGTATAATATTCCGGTACTTGGCAAGGTACCGATCGATCCGTCCATATCTGCGGCAATCGACGGGGAGAAAGTGGAAGAATTACGGGGCAGCTGGTTGGATAAAACGGCAGAAACTCTGGAGAGAGTACATCCCGTGAAAAGTGAAAGTGCCGATGCCGGCGAAAATGCCGCAACAGTCAAAATAGCGGTTGCTGCCGATGAGAAAAATAATGTGTTCCAGCATTTCGGGAAGACGGAAAGCTTTATGGTATATGAAATCAGGGGAAAGGAATTAGTCCGAAAGGAACGCTTAAGCAGTAACGGAAGCGGGCATTCGGAGCTGGTTGATCTGCTGTCACAGGAGAAGGTCAACGTACTCATATGCGGCGGAATCGGTATGGGAGCAATGGAAGGACTTATGGAAAAAGGAATCCTCGTCGTACCGGGAACCCTGGGAGATGCTGATGTGGCCGTTGCTGCTTATCTCGACGGAAGCCTGGCGGAAAGTGCACAGCCTTCCTGTGACCATCACGATCACGGCGATGAGGAATCCTGCGGCGAAAGCTGCGTCTGTCATCAGTAACTAAGATTTTCCGGTTTTGTCCCTTTTGTCGGGCTCGATAAAGCTGGCACGTTTTACGGCATCGTTTCCGAACTTGTCGCGTATACTGTCAAGTGCTTTATCAAGCTTAGCAAACTTATCACTTTTGCTTATATCAAAGAGATTCAGCTGGGTATAGTCACCGTTGCCTAATTTTGTACCTCGGACCCCTAACAGGCGTATGGGCCTGCCGTCCCAGAATTCTTTCAGAAGCTTACAGGAGGTTTGGTATATGGTATTAGTGGAATTCGTAGGCGAAAGTAAGGTCGACTGGTGGGACTGATGCTTGAAATCACTGTCGGTCAGTTCGACGGTGATACAGCCGCATTTTATGTCATCGGCACGAAGCCTGGCCGCGACGGTTTCGCTCAGTGAGAGCAGGACCAGTTTGGCATCCTCGTAATCCGTAACATCCCGGGACAGGGTGGTGCTGTTCCCATAGCCTTTATATGGAGCCGCAGTTGTTTCTACGGCATCTTCACTGATACCATGCGCATGGTTATAGATGCCCTGTCCGTGTTTGTTGCCCAAATGTGCCTTTAATATGCTTAAATCGGTATTGGCAATGTCGCCGATGGTACTTAAGCCTAAGCCGTGCAGCACCTTGCCGGAGGATTTTCCCACCAGGAACAGCTCTTCCAGAGGCAGCGGCCACATTTTCTGAGGGATCTCTTCCGGAAACAGGGTATGGACGAGATCCGGCTTCTTAAAGTCGGAGGCCATTTTGGCCAGAAGCTTATTCGTCGAGATGCCGATATTTACGGTAAAGCCAAGTTCATTACGGATACGGTCCTTTATGATGTTTGCTGCCTCGACAGGAGAACTATAGCCTGCTAAGGCACCCGTCATATCAAGAAATGCTTCATCAATGGAAAACGGTTCGATATCGGGAGTATACTGATACAACAGTTCCAGCAGGCTTCGGGAGCACTGCTTGTATAAGCCATGATTTGGCGGAACAAGTACCAGCCCAGGACATTTCTGGAGTGCCTGGTTAATGGGTTCGCCGGTTTGGATATGGTATTGCTTGGCAGGAGTGGATTTGGCAAGGATGATTCCGTGGCGTTTGCTTACATCTCCTCCGACTGCGGAGGGAATCGTTCTTAAATCCAGGGTCTCGCCCAGTATGTTAAGACGGTATACGGCTTCCCAGCTTAAAAATGCCGAGTTGACATCAACATGGAATATAATATCTTTATACATAGGAAGCCTCCGTTCCGATCGAATTATAATTTAATTATATCAATTATGGTGGTGAAAAGAAAGGATGATACATAAATTCTTGCATAAAATCTGGTATCTTGTTACAGTTCGGCCCTACGGCTAAACTGTAACAAACGATGTGCAGAAATTATGCAAAATGCATAATTTCGCACAGACATATCTCGGGTTTTCTGTGACTTTCGTTTCACTGCACTCACAAAAAACACCTCGCACTACCATAAGCTGAACTGTTATGGTATCTTTTCTTTTGCTATAGTACAATATTGACAAAATTGCATTAAAACAATTTATGTATTTCATTTTTATACAAAATAGGTTATAATAACAAAAAGTTGTAAAACTAATGAATAGAATAAATGGAGGTATACTATGTTAGTATCGGCAAAAGATATGCTTAATAAAGCAAAGGCAGGACATTATGCAGTCGGCCAATTTAATATCAACAACCTGGAATGGACGAAAGCAGTATTACTGACCGCGCAGGAACAGAATTCACCGGTTATTCTTGGTGTATCTGAAGGCGCAGGGAAGTACATGACCGGCTATAAGACAGTAGCGGCAATGGTAAGTGCTATGATAGATGAATTAAAGATCACGGTTCCGGTAGCTCTTCACTTGGATCACGGCAGCTACGAAGGTTCCTATAAATGTATAGAAGCAGGATTTTCCTCCATTATGTTTGATGGTTCCCATTATCCGATAGATGAAAATATTGCGAAAACAAAGGAATTAGTTAAGGTTTGTAATGAGAAGGGACTTTCTCTGGAAGCCGAAGTCGGATCCATCGGCGGCGAGGAAGACGGTGTTGTAGGCGCGGGAGAAGTAGCAGATCCCAAGGAATGCAAGGCGATCGCCGACCTTGGTGTTACCATGCTTGCCGCAGGAATCGGTAACATTCACGGAAAATACCCCGATAACTGGGCCGGGCTCAGCTTCGAGACCCTGGATGCCATTCAGAAGCTGACAGGGGATATGCCGTTAGTACTTCACGGCGGTACAGGTATTCCGGAAGATATGATTAAGAAAGCAATCTCTCTCGGTGTTGCCAAGATTAATGTGAATACGGAATGCCAATTATCTTTTGCAGCTGCTACCCGCAAATACATAGAAGCGGGCAAGGATTTATCCGGCAAGGGCTTTGATCCCCGTAAGCTTCTGGCTCCCGGATTTGAAGCAATAAAGGAAACGGTAAAAGAAAAGATGGAACTGTTTGGTTCCGTAGGCAAGGCATAAATTTAAGCGAAAACTCTGTTAAATAATACCGCCTGTTCTAAGTGCACCTTCTGATATCAGCTGCTTGCTGTTATAAAAGCTGTACTAAAAACAGGCGGTTATTTTATTTTTGATAGGAAAAGTTTTATTAGGCAAGCGAAAGACTTTCTGAAGTAGTAAGATCTACGATAACTTTTTGGCCAGGTGAACCGCCGACCAGCAGGCATTTGTGACACCGCCCATATAACCTGTCCAGTGCCCGATAAAATAAAGATGAGATATCTTTTCATGCCGGTAGTGGAACTTCCCCAGTTTGGTGTTGATATGATTATTGCTGCGGTCACATGTGAAGCCGCAGTGAGAACCGCCCGTATTGCCGGTATAGCGTTCTATTGTATAGGGGGTACCTAATTCACATATCTCAATCAGAGATCTGTCTTTTATATCCGGTATTACTTTTTCTATATTTGACAGCACATCTTCAATGACCACCTTTTTTATCTCCGTGTATCGATCGGTTTTTTTCCCTTCGGACAACCCCCAGTTATTCTGCCATCCGTTTGGCGCACAGGTTAAATATACCTGGATATTGGTGCAGCCTGCGGGTGCATGTCCCGGGTTATCAAAGCAGGTTGCATGCAGAATCAGCTGGGCATATTTATAATAATCCTTTTCATCAAAGCTTTCATTATTTGCAATCAGCTTCGGATAATAAACCAGTTCTTTCATACCGCCGAAGCATTCTCTTACCCGTTCAGGCGGGATTTTTATTCCAAGATACATAATCGGTATGGCGTTTGTCGTCTGTGAGCTTGAGATATTATGTAAAACTTCCTCTGAGGAGCAGTCGGGCGGCAGTAAATTGAAATATGCCTTTTTCAGATCTGCCGCATTAATTACTTCGTCGGCGTGAACGACAGCCGTTTTTCCTGCTTTGATATATTCGACTCCAACGGCACGCATATTTTGAACTAATATTTTATTAACCTTTGCTCCGGTGATGATATCACAGCCGTCAGCTTCAGCCTTCCTTGCAATTTCGTCACACAGGGACTGAAAGCCGTTTTGCGGTGCCTTATTCAAGGAATACATGGAACAAAGCGCGCCCGCCAATAGCATAATATTTGGATTCTCACCCTTTTGAAAGATATTAAAATGGTCTCCTCCCGTAAGGAGAGCAAACAATTTCGAGTCTTTATCAACATATTTCGACAAAACAGTATTCAGATTCAGGCTCATGCCTTTGAACATTAAGGAAGCTCCGCGAAAGCTTCCGTTTTTCAGCAAATCCAGGAATAATTTACTCATCTGTCTTATCAGCTTCGTCCCGGAATAAGTCATGGCAGCCGTTTTTGCACCCACTTCCATGAATTGAACAATGTCTTTTATATAGTCCTTATAAAAATTCATAAGCCCTGTTTTACATTCGGGAAACAACTCATAGCACATGTCGAAATACTCTTCGACACTATGGGGGCCGAATATTCGGCCTTCTACATTAACGGCTGCCGTATGGGGTAAAAAATCAAGCTTTTCATAGATACCCAATTGATTGAAGTAGCCTGCATTATTGTCGGAAACCAGCCTTTCCATACAGCTATCGAAATAATAGCCTTTCCTCTTAAAGCCTGCAGCCAATCCTCCGACGGTTGCGTGCTGCTCCAAAACCGTGACCTTATTGCCTTTTCCCGAGAGCAACGCGGCGCAAACTAAGCCGCTGATACCTCCGCCGATAATGATTACGCTTTTCTTCATGGCAACTGCCCCCCGACATAATTAGTAACTGGCTTAACAATAGCATCCTTTCGGGGCAATGTCAATCTGATCTCCCTTGAGAGAAAGAATAAGGCAGTTAAGGCCTATTATTTATAAAATATAAAATAATGCATTGCAACATACAAGAAAATTAAGTAAAATATAATTTAATCAAGAAAACACAAACATAAGAAAGGTAAGAGAGGACAAAGCGTTATGGATTATTTAGGAAAGTATGAACAATGGACTACCGACCGGTATTTTGATGAAGCAACCAGAGCGGAATTGCTGAACCTGAAAGATGATAATGACGAAATAAAGGATCGTTTCTATAAAGATTTGGAATTCGGTACGGGAGGCCTTCGGGGGGTTCTGGGCGCAGGAAGCAACCGTATGAACTTTTATACGGTAAGGAAAGCTACCCAGGGGCTTGCCAACTATATCGTAAAGCAGGGCGGAGCGGAGAAAGGTGTCGCGATTGCTTATGATTCCAGAAGGATGTCTCCGGAATTTGCGGATGAAGCGGCGTTGTGTCTGAATGCAAACGGTATTAAGGCATATGTGTTTGAATCCTTGAGACCGACGCCGGAGCTGTCTTTTACGGTCAGGGAATTGGGATGCATTGCCGGTATTGTCATTACGGCAAGTCATAACCCATCGGAATACAACGGATATAAGGTATACTGGGAGGACGGTGCGCAGATTACCTATCCTAAGGATGTCGAGATCATTGCGGAGGTAAATGCTATCACGGATTATGCCGATGTTAAGACGACGGATAAGGACGCTGCCATTTTCAAAAGCCTGTATCATACAGTCGGTTCCGAAATCGACGATAAATATATTGACCGGCTTAAGAAATTAGTGGTGAATCCGATACCTGAGGAATATAAGGAGATGAAGATCGTCTATACACCGTTAAATGGTACGGGCAATCTTCCTGTAAGGCGTATTCTGAAAGAGCTCGGTTTTAAAAATGTGTATGTGGTTCCGGAACAGGAGCTGCCGGACCCCAACTTTACGACCATCGGGTATCCAAACCCTGAGGACCCTAAGGTATACACGCTGGCTAAAAAGTTAGCCGATGAAATCGGTGCGGATATAATTCTTGCAACCGATCCGGACGCCGACAGATTAGGTGTACAGACCCGTAATGAGAAGGGCGAATTCGTATTGCTGACCGGTAACATGACCGGAGCGCTGATTGCGGAATATGTATTTTCCCAAAAAGCGGCCCATCATACACTACCTTCCAATGCGGCACTGATAAAAACAATCGTAACCGGGAATATAACAGATCAGATCGCAAAATTTTACGGGGCGGACCTGATAGAGGTACTGACCGGTTTCAAATATATCGGGGAGCAGATCAAGCTGTTTGAACAAACCGGTTCCCATGAATATGTATTCGGATTTGAAGAAAGCTATGGCTGCCTGATCGGAACCCATGCCCGGGATAAGGATGCCATAGTTGCCGTCATGGCGTTATGCGAAGCGGCGGCATATTATAAGTCCCAGGGCATTTCTCTCTATGAACAGATGAACAATGTCTTCAGGAAATACGGATACTTCAAAGAAGATCTGGTTTCCGTAACGCTAAAGGGTATCGAAGGTATGGGAAAAATAAAGGAAATCATGGCAGGCTACAGGCAGAATCCTCCTAAGGCGGCAGGCGGATATAAGGTATTAAAGGTAAGAGACTACGAAGCGGATACGATTACGGATAACGCAACCGGAGCTGTTAGTCCTACCGGGCTTCCGAAGTCGGATGTGCTGTATTTTGATTTGGAAGATGATGCATGGTGTGCGGTAAGACCTTCCGGTACCGAGCCTAAGATCAAGTTCTATTTTGGGGTAAAAGGCGCCGACCCGGAAGATGCGGATGCAAAATTAAAGAAATTGGTAAAGGACCCGGTGTT
>JAEWSD010000014.1 GCA_023398615.1 Bacillota bacterium | reverse complement strand
ATTGATGTATCAATGTTGGAAGGAACAACGCTTAAAACGAAAACAATCGCAGACGGTGTACTTGACTATGAGAAGAATGAAGACTATCCTGAATTGGATAAATATAACTATGGAGACTACGACCAGTCAATGGTGTTTAGTGATATACCACCCCTTTTTCTTGCTCCAGCAGGCTGATGAAAATATAAGCAAACAAAGCAACTTCAAAATAAATAAGTAATTGATTTATTACACTTTCTTTCACTACAGCGAATGAATACATAACAACAACTTCCAATTATCTAATAGGTTGCTCAAAAAGCCCGCTACGCCTACGGCAGCAGAGTTTAATTGGCAATTGTGATGTTTTCGTTCCCGCCATTGTAATGATTGCAATTGCGGTGATATGTATAGGTATTTCCCTCCGTTTTTTTAAGTGGGAGTAACAGGTTACAGGTTTTTGTCCGCATCTTAATCCTGTTTTGGGCGGTATGCAGGTTTTACCGCCCATCCCGAAACGGGGTTATAAAGTTAGACGTGCAGCTTTCTTACCGCTGCCGCTGACATAATGGATAATATCAGAGGCAATGAATGCATTTCCGCCTGCCTGGAGCATGGAATTTTGCATTTCTTTTGCATTCTCTTTGAATTTGGAATTATTTATAACGGTATATGCGGCACTTCTCAGGCTCTCTGGGGTTACCTTATTTTTATTTATCGTTATTCCCAGTTTCAGCTCGGCAATTCTTTTTGCAATGGTAGGCTGATCATTGCCTCTGGGGATTACAAGCATGGGTAATCCATAATATAATGACTCATTTACGCTGTTCATTCCACCGTGAGTTATGAACAAATTCGCATGCTGCAGTACTTCAAGCTGGGGAACAAACGTATAAACTTTTATATTGCCTGGAATTACTCCAAGCTTGTCAACAGAAAATCTTGTACCGATAGAGATGATTACCGATATATCTTCACCGGCAAATGCCCTTATACATTTTCTGAAAAATGAAACGGAATTGTTAAGCATTGTACCCAAAGATATGTAAATAATAGGCCTCTTTAATTCGTGGTAGGGTATTATTATGTTATCCTGTCTGTCCGCAATGGAGGGGCCTGCAAATTTAAATTTATCTTCCGGAAAGGAATCGGAGGATATTTGAAATTCCCGGGTTGTATATACGTAATTCTTATCCGGGATGTTATCTGTGATTTCACTGACCGCGTCGCTTGTCTCTATATTATATTTCTTGGAGATATTTTTTGAATTGAGCTTATTTAGCAATGTACTCTTGCTGAAAATAGTAAAATGCAGTCCTCCGCTCCTTGAAAATTCATCAAGGATGGCTCTGTTTAATGCGAAAGTCGAAAACAGTCTTATTGGTAGAATCCCCAGCTTATCTGCCGCACACTTGCCCCGAAAGAAAAGAAACTCAAATACGAGGGCATCATGATCAGAACCTATTCGCATCACAGTGCTGAGTGCTGCTCCAAAACTTTTATATGCCCAATAATTCCCATCACATTTTTCCGGAAAATTGTCATATGGGACAAAGGCCGCTCCGGTTTTTGCCACCTTTTCTTTCCAGCCTGGAGCGTGAATATAAGTAACTTCGCAGCCCATATCTACGAGCGTCTTTGCTAAGCCGAGAGTTGGGTTTGTGTGTCCGGCAAATGGCAGATTTACCATCAGAATACGAGGTGTTCGGCAGTAGCTTTTTACTTCAGTATTTTGTTCGGTTTCGTTATCCATATGAATCATTTTATATCCTCCCCAAAAGATATTTGAATAGATAGAAAATATTATAACGGAAGCCCTTTACTCTGTCAAATAATGTTATTCGCTTACGATAGTTACGTATTGCCGGCATTTTGCTAGAACTGAATTATCCTAATTTGCACTTCTTGACATCTGGTAAAATCGGTTTATAATTATATCATACTGACCAGTCAAAATAAAACAGGAGGTTATTTTATGCCGAAGCTTGGAATGGAACCGATACGCAGAGCAGAGACAATTAACGCAGCATTGGAATGCATTTATGAACATGGTATTGATCATATCACCTTGGATATGGTAGCGGCAAAGGCCGGGTTTTCCAAGGGAATTGTCGCTTACTATTTTAAATCAAAGAAAAATTTAATTCTTGAAAGTCTGAAAGAATTCTTAGCAGCTTATAGTCAAAAAATAAGTGCCTCTATTGAAAAGGACATGCATCCGGTTGATATGGTAAGAAGCGTAGTGGAAGTTTCACTTCCTCCGCTGTCGGATGAAAATCAGGATACGATAAACGTTTCTGTTTTGGAAGGGACAAAGAAAATCCGGCTGCCGCAAGAAAGGATTGCGAAAATTTTTATTCAGTTTATCTCAATGGCATCAATTGATGATGATTTAAGAAATATAATACAGGAGAATTATGCGAAGGATGTTGACGGTATTGCATTGCTGGTACACAATGCAAAAAAAGTATGTCCGGCGAAGGAACTTGATGACAAGAACGCGGCGTATGCCATATTAGCCCTGATTTACGGTTTGAGCTTCTTTCGGATCAATGGCTTCATGCCTGTTGGGGACACGGATAACAGAAACATTGCTTTTGAATTTATTAATAGATTATTTGGGATTTAACAGCATTCAAAGGGGGTTTTATTTATGAAGGATGAATTATTTCTTTCCGTAGAGGGGTTAAGCAAACATTATGGTAACGTACCGGCTGTAGATAATGTAAGCTTTTCAGTTTATAAGGATGAGGTTTTTGCGTTGCTTGGACCAAACGGCGCCGGTAAAACCACTATGATAAAAATGCTGTGCGGTCTTCTGAAAGCCGATTCCGGCAATATGGTCTTCGACGGAATTCCAATCTCAAAAGAGTATTGTCAAATTAAAGATATGATTGGCCTATGTCCCCAGGAAATTGTCATATGGGAACAACTAACCTGTTTGGAGCAATTGAAATTTGTCGGAATGTCCTATGGGCTGTCCGCGAGGGAGGCCGGAAAAAAGTCCGAAAGCCTTTTGGAAACGCTTGGCCTGACAGGCAAAAAAAATAAGCTTGCAGTGACCCTTTCGGGCGGGATGCAAAGAAGGCTGAATATAGCACTGGCCCTTGTACATGATCCGAAGCTTATAATACTGGACGAACCTCAGGCAGGACTCGATCCTCAGAGCAGAATTCTTGTTCGCGATTTTATAAGACAGTTGGCAAAACAAAAAACGGTGATCCTCACAACACATGATATGGATGAAGCCGACAGGCTGTCCGACCGGGTGGCGATCATTGATCACGGGAAAATACTCATGATAGATACTCCTGAAAGACTGAAAGAAAAATCCGGTATGAGAGATCTTATACAGGTAACAACAGGTGAATTAAGTGAAGACAGACTTGACGGCTTGCTAGATGCAATCCCACAGGAGTTTACCGAAAAAAGGTATTCCGACGGCCTTTTATTGCTTGGAGCAAGTGATGTTATTGAGCTGATTCCGATTGTAATCAGGACACTGAAAGCTTTTAACATACCTATTGAGGATATGACGATAAGAAAACGTACCCTTGAAGATGTATTTATTTCCATGACAGGAAGGGGGCTTCGGGAATGAAACTGGTTGCTTCTGTAATAAAATCCTTTATAGAGAATATCAGGGATTGGAAAGTACTTGTGATGGTTTTAGTGTTTTCTCCATTTTTTATATTAATCATATATTTCCTGTATGGACGGGCATCGACTGTATATAATATCGGAATTGTAAATTCCGATAGAGGAGAATCCTCTGCCACACTGGTTGAAACGATAAATAATATAAAAGGACAGGACGGTATCGGCTTGTTCCATTTAAGCACTATAGAAAATATGGATGAACTCAAGATCAAAGTCAAGGATAAAACGATCGATATTGGAGTCGCTATTCCCAGGGATTATTCTGAAATCAGCTCAGATGCGGATGCGAAGGAGATGGATGAGCCGGCCATTGTGAAGTTTTATGGAAGCATGAGTAATGCCCGGTATACGGTAGCGGCTGTAATGGTTGCCGACGCAGTAAGCAAACAGGGCATGGCGGCCGCAAAAATAACGCTCCCGGTTTCAGTTTCCGAGACCTTTGTAGAAAAGCATCTGCCATCCAATGAGTTTGACGGATATGTCCCGGGCTTAATGACTTTATCCGTTTTGATGGTTCTTTTTACGGCATCCGCTTCCATAGTAAAAGAAAACGATAAAAAGACACTTATCAGGCTGAAACTAAGCCGTCTTGGAGCATTTAATTTCCTTACGGGCATTTGTATTGTGCAGGCGATAACAGCCGCAGCCGCAATTATCCTTTCTTATTGGACTGCATTGGCATTAGGCTACAGACCGGAAGGAAGTTTTGGAAGCATTCTTTTCATCGGAGTGATTTCAAGCCTTTCAATGGTTTCGATAAGCCTGGTTGTTGCAAGCTTCCTTAACACGGTTTTTGATGTTTTAACCATTGGATGCTTTCCCTTCTTTATCCTGATGTTCTTTTCCGGCTGCATGTTTCCGCTTCCGAAGATTAATGTACTGACAATCGACGGACACCCGTTTGGCATTACGGATATTTTACCGCTTACGCATACGGTAAATGCATTCAATAAAATCCTGAATTTTGGAGCAGGATTG
>JAEWSD010000253.1 GCA_023398615.1 Bacillota bacterium | reverse complement strand
TTACCAGTAATATGAGCATGAAATAAAACATAGAATAATACTACAGTTCGTGTGTGAGGTGCTCATGATTAAATGGATCAATGCGAGGCAAACGGTCATTCTATGCGAGATTATCTTCTTAGTCGGTTTGTCAGCTTTCTTTGTTTACCGTAAAATTAAGTCAGATTCGATGGATGCGTTTTTGCCGACCGAAGAAAAGAAATACATAAAATGGGTAGATTTTGACATATGCAGCCCGGCCCTTGAAAGAGCTTACCAGTATGATGTCGAATCCCAGTCAAAGGAGGTCAAGCTGAACTGGATTGAGCTGCTTGCGTATCTGGGTGCAAAATATGGGGGAAGCTTTTCAAAATATAAGGAAAAGGATTTAAACGAATTAGTGAAAAAGCTGGAAGGCAAAGAAGAAAACATGGGCACCCTTACGGAGAAAATGAAGTATTACAGTTACTATTATGAGGCTTATTCCGCCGTACTGGGAGGCTTTGTGGGTGAATTTGAGATCCAGGTTCAAAGTGATGAGAATCCGGAAGAAAGGGTATGGGTCAAAAAATACGGACTGAAAGCCTTTCTGCCGATTGCAAAGCATTTTCCTTACAGCGATTATGATGATTTCGGCGTGTCAAGAACCTACGGTTACAGGAGGCGTCATCTGGGCCATGATATGATGGGGCAGGTAGGCACTCCGGTTATTGCCGTGGAATCCGGCTATGTGGAAGCGCTGGGCTGGAACCGGTACGGGGGCTGGCGTCTGGGAATACGGAGCTTTGACGGAAAACGCTACTATTACTATGCACATCTTCGCAAGAACTTTCCTTATAATAAATCCCTTAAAGCAGGAAGTGTCGTACAGGCCGGTGATGTCATCGGTTATCTCGGAAGAACCGGTTACAGTACGATTGAGAATACCAATAATATCGATACCTCCCATCTGCATTTCGGAATCCAGCTGATTTTCGACGAATCGCAGAAGGAGGGTGTAAATGAGATATGGATAGACTGCTACGATATCATAAAATTCCTGTACCGCAACCGCTCTGAGACGGTTAAGAATCAGGAGACAAAGGAATGGTACCGCATCTACGAATTCAAAGATCCCGCTGCGGAGGAGTTCATAAAGAACAGGGACAGCAATAAAATAACAATTCCCAAGCCGATACAGGAACCGGAAGGCGACCCTGAGGGAGGGCAGGACGGTGGTGCGGCGGGAGAAAATCCAAAAGGCAATCCTTAGCAGTAAATGTGAGGGGCTGTTGTAAAACTCATGAAGAGTCATACTAAATATGAGTTTTTCAACGGCCCCTTTCCTGTCGGAAGGTTCGTCCCGCTTGCGGATACCTTCTCTGTTTCATATTTTTATAGGTCCATTTCAGGTATCAGGCTTCTCATGGCCAGAATTGTCCTGCCGATCAGGTCGGATAATTCCCAGCTCAGCATTTCGGCTCCCTTGCTGATGACTTCTCTGGAACAGCCGGCCGCAAAGTTCACGGTTTTAAACTTTTTCATAACGGATTTTACTTCGAGATCCGATACGCTCTTCGAAGGCCGCATGATGGCAACGGCCCCGATCAGCCCGGTTAATTCGTCAACGGCATACAGGATCTTTTCCATCATCAGTTCCGGTTTGATATCAACGGTGATTCCGTAACCGTGACTTGCCGCGGCACGGATAATGCCCTCTTCGATACCGGCTTCCTTCATCAGCTCCTGGCCTTTGATGCAGTGCTCCTCCGGATATAATTCAAAGTCCAGATCGTGCAGCATACCCACGGCCCTCCAGTAATCCACACGTTCGGGATCGTATTCCTTTGCGAAATAACCCATTACACCGGACACAATCCTTCCATGCTTTAAATGGAAGTCATCCTTATTATATTGTTTCAGAAGCTCATAGGACTCTTCAACGGTTGGTATATAGCTCATAATTTTCCTCCAATCTGCCTGTAATTTACAATATTCTGCGGCAAAACTCATGATTATGTTTTGCAGGAACAGCTTTACCACAAATGATATTACTTAAGCTTGCAATTGTCAATAAGGACACCTTGTTGTAACATCAATTCCATAAAATAATCCATTGTAATAATGGTTTCCGCAATATATAATGAATTTTAAATGATTGTTCATATATTGGAGGAAATTTTGTGGAAGGAAATATATTGGAACGGATACGGTCGGTTTCCGGCAAAGTGGGCTTTTATTATAAGAACCTGGTAACCGGTGATGCGATGGAGTTCCGGAAGGATATACCGCTTCAGGCGGCAAGTATAATTAAGATACCTGTTTTAGTGGAAGCATTTATGCAGCTGGAATCCGGAAGGATAAACCGGAATGAGGTCTTTACCGTACGGGAGAAGGACAAGCTGCCGTCCTGCGGGGCGTTGACCTATATGCACAGCGGTCTTAAGGTGACATTGGAGGATCTGTACACCCTGATGATCATCCTGAGTGACAATACCGCGACAAACCTGCTGATTGATTATCTGGGAATGGATCATATCAACCGGACGCTTACAAAGCTTGGCTTAACGCATACCAGGATCAACCGCCTGCTTTTTGATGCCGGACAGTCCGCCGGGGGGATAGAGAATTATATTACGGCAGGTGAAATCGGCTTGCTGCTGGAGAAGCTGTATCACGGAGAAGTAATCTCGGCACAGGCTTCCACCGGAATGCTGGGTATTTTAAAGAAACAAAGGCTGAACGGAAAGATTCCGTTCAAGCTGCCGAAGAACATCGAGGTAGCACATAAAACAGGTGAGGACAGCGGCATTACCCACGATGTGGGAATTGTGTATGCGAAGCAGCCGTTTATTGTGTGCTTTTGCGGGAATGAGGTCGATGTACCGGCCTATGAACGGCTGATGCAGGATGTAACGGCAGAGCTCCTTGCCTTCCGGCAGCCGGACTGAAGGGAAAACAATAAGAGAAAGGAATGCCATATATGATTATTAAGGACATTGAAATCGGCGAAATCTTTATCCCCTTGGCAAAACCGTTCAAAACGGCACTTCGTACCGTGGAAAATGTGGAGGATATCGTGATAAAGATCACTACCGATACGGGACAGGAAGGCTACGGCGAAGCACCGCCGACCGCCGTGATTACGGGAGATACGAAAGGCTCCATAGTAACCGCCGTAAGGGATTTCATAAAGCCTGCATTGACCGGTATGGAGATTGAGAATCTGGACGGGATATTCGGCAGGCTGGATTCCTGCATCGTAAAGAATACCTCCGCAAAGGCGGCCGTGGATATGGCGGTATATGATCTTTATGCCAAGAGGTATCAGGCTCCTTTATACCGTCTTTTAGGAGGCAGCAAAACAGAGATTGAGACGGACATCACCATAAGTGTGAATCCCATACCGGAGATGGTTGCGGACAGCCTGGACGCGGTAAAACAGGGATACCGCATTCTGAAGATAAAGGTGGGTAAAGAGGGGATGAAGGATATCGAACGTATCGCGGAGATACGTTCGGCGGTCGGCCCCGATATCAGGCTGAGGGTAGATGCAAACCAGGGCTGGAATGCAAAGCAGTCGGTCCGGATTATTACCGCTATGGAAGAGAAGGGACTGGATATTGAACTGGTGGAACAGCCGGTGCCTGCCCATGATATAAAAGGAATGCAGTTTGTTACCGCTAATGTGGCAACCCCGGTATTAGCGGATGAGAGCGTATTCTCCCCGGAGGATGCGATAGAGATAATACGAAGCCGTGCGGCGGACCTGATTAATATAAAGCTTATGAAGACCGGCGGAATCCATAATGCGTTAAAGATTTGTGACGTTGCGGAAGTATACGGAGTGGAATGTATGATAGGATGCATGCTTGAAGGAAAGCTTTCGGTAAGTGCGGCGGCTCACCTTGCGGCTGCAAAAGGGATTATTACGAGAGCCGATCTGGATGGCCCGTCCTTATGCAGGACCGATCCCTTCCCCGGAGGACCTGTTTATGAGGGCGCTTACATCCGTATGAACGAAAGCCCTGGTATCGGAATTAATTCCATACCCTGCCTGTAATTTCCGCGTATCATTTGGTACAGTTTAGTCGCGAGGCTGAACGGTAAATGTTTCCATAGGATTCATTGATATTTTTCGAAATGACTCTTGTAACAGGGAGGAAGATAATATATACTTAAAGCATTATTTTAAAGCGTTGCAGGGGGAAGCCTTCGGACAGGACGGTGGTATTAAGGATCAAGCACATATTGACCGTGTGTAACTGAAAACAAACATAAGAACTGAACGGCCGGTTCAGAATAAAAGGAGGAAATTTATGAGGAAAAAGGCAATCGTCATTACACTGTGCCTTGCCATGATTATATCGGCATTTGCAGGGTGCGGCAAGAAAGATAAGGCATCGGGGGATGCGACTTACAGGAAACTATATATGAAAGAGGTAACAACGATGAATTATCTTGTTACCAATTCGGAGCTGGAGTATGAAATTGCTGCCAATGTAATCGATACCCTGGTGGAATATGATAATTTGGGCACATTACAGCCATCTCTGGCAGAATCCTGGGATATGAGCACGGACGGACTAACCTATACCTTTAAGATCCGTCAGGGACAAAAGTGGTATGACTATCAGGGCAATGAGATGGGGGACGTAACGGCACAGGATTTTGTAAGTGCTGCGAAATATATACTTACGGCCGCTAATGAGAGCGGCACGGTACAAAACTATTTTGGAATCATTAAAAATGCAGAGGAATACTATAACAGTCAGATAGAGGATGATCCGGCCACCGAGGAAGTGGAAGGCAACGATTTAACGATTGATTTCTCAGAAGTCGGGATCAGTGCACCGGATGACTATACTCTGGTATATACCCTGGAACAGCCGGTACCTTACTTCCTGTCTTCCTTAACCTATGTGTGCTACATGCCGGCTTACGGCCCGCTGCTGGATGAAACGGGCAAGGAATTCGGTACGGACAACACGAAGATGTACTATAACGGTGCTTACATATTGAGCGAGTTTGCACCGCAGGAGAAGCATGTACTGACGAAAAACGAACATTACTGGGATGCGGATAAGGTATTTATAACCGGAATTGAGGAGAAATATAATGCGGAAGCAAATACCCTGGCACCGATTATGGCTCAGAATAATGAGATTGATTACGCAAAGATCGGCTCCGATATCGTAGATGACTGGCTGTCTGACCCGGCGAAGTCCGAAATGGTCAGCAAGGGCCGTATAAAAGTAAATTACTCCTATTTCTACAGCTTTAATTTTGATCCTCAGTTTGACGCGGAATATGAGCCGGATAACTGGAAGCTTGCAGTTAATAATGAGAACTTCCGTCAATCCATGAAAGCGGGCCTGGACCGCATAAAATCAATTGCTGTCAACGAACCGAATACACCTGAGGATCTACTGAATAATACGATTACTCCGAAGAACTTTGTTTCCCTTGAAGGAAAGGACTATACCGCTTACAGCGATCTGGCCGCAATTACGGAGGGCAACAGCTTTGACGAAGCGGCCGCTTTATCCTATAAGGAAGCAGCAATGTCCGAATTGCAGTCACAGGGTGTAACGTTCCCTGTTAAGATCCTGATGTGCTATAATCCGGATACCACGAACTGGGCAAATGAATGCACCGTCGTGGAGCAGCAGTTGGAAGGCTTGCTGGGCAAGGACTATATCGATATCATCGTGGAGGCGGGACCTGCTACGAATTTCCTTTCGGAAATCCGCCGCAGCGGGAAATATGCGTTCATGCTGACAAACTGGGGAGCAGACTATGCGGACCCTCAGACCTGGACCGATCCGTTTACCGCAGGCAACAGCTATAACTTCATGGATATCGCTATGGCTAACGGGGACGGTGTGGCACAAACTGTTTCCGAGTACTATGATCTTGTCGATGTCGCAAAGGCAATTACAATCGATACCGACGCTCGCTACGAGGCATTTGCAAAGGCGGAAGCTTACCTGATTCAACACGCACTGGCCGTGCCTTACGAGTTAAGCTACGGTGATTCCACCTACCTTATCGATAAAAAGAATGTTTTTGAAGGACAGTATGCGGCTTTCGGTGTTTCCGTATTGCGCTATAAGGGACAGCACCTGTTAGACAAGCCGATTACAATGGATGAGTTTAAAACGGCAGAAGCAAAATGGTATACGGACCGTGATGCATTAACGAAGTAACAGATACGGTAAGTTTTGATGAAAGAGGTTGTCC
>JAEWSD010000250.1 GCA_023398615.1 Bacillota bacterium | reverse complement strand
TTATAGAGTACAGTGTCCGAACTGGATGACCCAATGGGGATCTAAGGAATTGGGAGAGAATGGTCTGAATGCAATCCAGATACTTCAACATTTTTATGGAGATTCCATGTTTATTAACACAGCACCTGAAGTATCTGGTGTTCCAGCTTCCTGGCCGGGAGTAAATCTGACCATAGGTTCCACCGGAGTCAGTGTACGGATGATTCAAGAACAGCTAAACCGTATTTCGGATACTTATGTAACGATTCCTAAAATTGCTGTGGATGGACAGTATGGACCACAAACCGCAGAGGCGGTAAGAATCTTCCAACAAATATTTAATCTTCCCCAAACCGGTGTGGTAGATTTTGCTACATGGTATAAAATATCTCAAATATATGTGGGGGTTACGAGAATTGCGGAATGAGTTATACGATTGTAACGATTATCATAATACTTGGACTATCGTTACGAAAATATTCGCTTACTACCATGCCCTTATTTATCAACTCATTTAAAGTCGGGTGAATTATATTTAAGGGTAAGCGTCAAATGAAACACGCCTATAATAAAAAATCTGATCAAGTATAATAGTTATATCTTAATCAGATGTTTTGTTATGGGTCGTGACCCTGTTGAGCACGCAATGCGTGCGAAATATAACCCACCCGCTATGCGGGTGTGAGACGATTGTTACACAAAAAAATCACCTTTGACTTATATTTTATGTTCGTAATTTAATTTATCATTTAAGTTGGGCATAATTCATCCAATGAATATGAATTTTATAGGAGCGATACTGTCGAACGATTACTAAATCTTATAACGATTAAACTTATATCGTTAATATGGTTGTGCAAACGCAGTTAGAAAGATGTAATTATTATAACTTAGCCCAATGTTTTTCTCTTAAAATCTAGAACTATCTCTGAGCAACTTGCCACAAGACCCTTATAATAAGCTATTTACAGACTTGAACACGGAAACCGAAATTGTATCAATTTCATTACCCTTTTGTTCAATATGTCATAATCGACAGCAGGCTTAAGCGGCCATTCAATTTGTCCTTCCGTAATCTTCTTCAATTCATTCCTTACTTTCATCTCTCCTTCTGCCTCCAGGTCACCCGTCAGCAGCAGATCAAAGCGGCCATAGCTGATGCTTAATACCGTAGAATAAGCATTCGGCGAATTATAAATAAAGTCCGGCTCAGGATGCATACAGGTTATTGCAACCTCTCCTTCCAATATGAAATCCCCTCTTTCCATATACAGAATATCAATCCCTTTCATTTTGGAAGCCGTCTCCATTTCCAGGTAAGCATCATCCTTTTCGGAAATAGCCGGCAGAATCAGATGCCTTACCGCTATTGAACCGTCATACAGACCGGAAGTACTCGTATCCTCTTCCATTCTGTCAATCAGCTCCTTAATTCCCGATATATGATCCGTATCCGTATGGCTTATGACAGCATAGTCCACCTCCCATATCCCGTTTGCTTTCAAAAAAGGCTCTATTCTGTATTCACCTACCTTTTTTACATCCGAGCTTCCGCCGTCAATCAGATAAGTATTGCCGTTCGGCATCTCCATAAATATTCCGTCTCCCTGTCCTACATCAAGGAAAGTCACATTAAAGCTGACGTTTTTTGGTTTAATAAATATAACCAGAAGTGCGGACAACAATATAATACTTTTTCTTGCCTTTACCTTAGCGTTAAGTAACAGAAAGCCAAGAAGCACAATATAATATGCGGCAATTTGAATCATTTCCGGCCGGCCGGTCAGAATTGTTTTCCCCGGCAGCTCCGACCCAATACGGCAGACCTCTTCATAAAAAACCAATATATAATGGACGCAGCCTATTAGAAAAGTACCGGCCGGAATAAAAAAGCATGCCGTAATGACCGCTGCTGCCGCCATTAATACAAGAATAGAGGATAAAGGCAGAATGATTATATTGATCAGTAGCGCATAAAGCGGAAATTCATAAAAGAAGTACAGGATAACCGGAAGAGTCATACACTGGATGCTTGTACTGAGGAGCAGGGCATCTATGACAGTATTTCTTTTCAGAAACAGTTTAGACAGGGCCGGGTAAATAAGCGCAATTCCAAATATCGCACCAAAGGATAACAGAAACCCTGCATTTACTATCTGCATCGGAGATTGTACCAGAATGATAAGGGCACTTAACGAAGCCGCAGAAAGCAGATCATAGGTACGACCGATAATATCCGCCAGCATTCGCACAATCAGCATAACTACCGCACGGTTGGTAGAGACACTGAAATTGGTCAGCACACCATAGGAAAATATGATAAAGATTGAGATACCGGTTGCAGGCAGCAGGTGAACACCCGCTTTACGCAGTATTGAGAACAGGAAGACTCCCATTAGTGATACATTAAGCCCCGAGATAGAAAGAATATGCGATATACCGTTTTCCTGATATAAATCCTTCAGCTCATCATCAAGCAGCGACATTTCTCCCAAAATCATTGCCGACATGGTACCGGAATCTTTCGGCGGCAGTATCCTCCGATACATAAGCACGAACTTTTTCTTCAGGGTGTACAAATAATGATGGAATTTCGAGTAATTCCTGTTGGTTACCTGAATCTTATCCGCATTGACTTTATATTCCGTATTTCTTATTTTATAGTATTGATATTCGTTGAACTGCCCGGGATTGACGGGCTTTTGAAACTTTATGATTTGACCTGAGACATTTAAGATATTGCCGATTCTATAACCGGCAGCAGATTTTGTGTAAACGATTACCTTCTTGCCTGAATACTGTACCGAATCCGTTCCCCCGTGCGACGGCATAACCGTAATGATCGTATCGGTCAGAGTAAGCAGTGTATATTGTTCCTTCTCCTCTATCATTTCAAGGCGTCCGTAAACGGTGCCGCGGATTTTTGCAGAGAACTCCGAATCCATACCTGACGGGGCTATCTGCCCTTCCATCCTGAAATGTCCTGCTGCAAAGAGAACCGGGAGTACAAGCAGAAAAATCAGGCTTTCCGGCTTATTTCCTTTCTTTCTTTGCAGATGCCGGATCAGAAACAGCAAAAGTATCATAAAAGCAGCGGCAGCAATCAGAATAAACCGGTTATCCGCCCGGTATAACAGCATACCGGACAGAAAGGCTGCCGTCAGCCACAACAGCGGCCTTCGTAATGCCAAAAAGACATCCCCTCTCTTTAATCCTATTATTCCCTATTTACTTCCTTCAATCAGTTCCAGATTCATACTGAAAAACTGGTCAAGCGGAATATTTTCTTTATAATTCTTCTTCACGGCTCCGTTAATGGTAAATTGCACCTTTTTAACGGTAGATAATTCATCCAGTGAATTCACTACGGAATAAATCACCACCTCATCCATAATCCCTGTCAGGTTATCAAGAAATTTCTCATTGAAATCGACATTGCAGATACCGTCATTGGTTGTGACCTTGATCAATTCCGTTCCCTCCGGCAATGTCTTTATCATATTCTTCTCTATCGGGCCGGAAATAAGCTGTTCGATAATCAGCTGTTCGATCGAAACATTTCCGTCATAGGTAATTTTTAAATCCGAGGGTACCAATGCATTGCCCCTAGGATTGGAAAAATATACTCTGACAAAGACATCCTCCGTCATATTATCAATGAAATCTTCTGCTCCCATCGGGCCTACGGACTTGCCGTTCAAACCTTTCAAAGGCTCATTGTTTACATAGAATTCAACGGAATCCACTCCGTCGATCTGGCTCAGCGTTTTCACAATCGCGGCACGGCTCAGTACTTCCGTCGTACCGGTAAGGTTATTGTAAAAGGAGTTAAAATAGAGGCTCAACCTGCCGTCCTTGTTCAATTCACTTTTAACCATAACATTGTTTGGTATCGCTTTCTTGGTTGAAATATCCTTCGGAGCTGCCTTTAATTCCTGTAAATACTCAGCAATCAGTTCCTTTGTAGTAACACCTTTCGGCTCGTACTCCTTGCCGATAATTTCGGTTTCATCCGCATTAATATAATAAATCCGGGAGATGACTTCCTTCGTTTCATTCCCACCCATATCCGTTCTGCGTCCGGAGCAGGAAATAAGCAGGCTCATCGTAAAAAGAATTATTACCACAGTAATGAATTTACGACGTTTCCGTTTACCAGCATAAAACAATCCTTTCATACGACTCTCCTTTCCTTATGATTGACACTTGTGCTATCGGCTGTTTTCAAGCTATATAGTTGATAGGTATACGAACGGTGAATGTAGTGCCTTCATTTTCCTTACTGTATACTTTTATCGCACCTTTATGCATATGCACCGCATTTTTTGTAATGGACAGACCCAGCCCCGTACCGCCGGTTCCTCTAGAACGGGCCTTATCCACGCGGTAAAAACGGTCAAAGATAAAATCCTGCGCATCCTCCGGTATACCGATTCCGGAATCCGCAACCTTGACATAGAAATACTTATGATCCGCATTGAGCGAGACACGGACCCAGCCATCCTCAATGTTATACTTAATGGCATTTTCAATCAGGTTAGAGATGGCCAGGGAGAATTTCACCTCATCCACTTCGGCGACAACCGGTCGAAAACTTTCGAATACCAGCTCGATATTTCTTTTTTGAGCAATCGGCCTAAGCCGCTTTAAAACCAGCTCCAGCAGCTCGTTAATATTCATTGATACAATATTCATATCGCTGGCAGCCTTATCCAGTTTTACAAGGGAAAGCAGGTCATTTATTATTTTACTCTCCCGTTCTATCTCCTCAGCAATGTCTACCAGAAATTCACGGTATAGTTCCGGCGGCGTATTATCCTGCATCAGCAGGGAATCAGCCAGAACCTTTACCGAAGTAAGGGGTGTTTTCAATTCATGTGATACGTTTGATACGAATTCCTGTCTTGATCGCTCCAGATTCTTCATCCTGAGAAGCATCTGGTTCAGGGAATTCGATATCTGCTTTATCTCATGGAAACCGCCGATAGTAACCTCATCATCCATATACCCTTCCGTCAGATGACCGATTGCCTGTTTCAGATTCAATAACGGTCTTGTCAGAAAACCGGAATATACGATTGCAAAAACCAGTATCAGAATGGCCGCGGTAACCATTAAAATAGACGCTTTTTGTGACAATACCTTTGCCATCGTATAGATATTCTGCGCAGAAAAGCTCATCACAATAACACCCATAATTTCCTTCGTAGCATTATGAGTGATTGGAATGAGCATCTCGTAATAGCTGCCTTTTTCTCTCCGGTCAATACCCGCCGCACCCTTCAGGCATTCAATTACCTCTTTCGAAATCAAAGTCTTGCCGTCTTCTATGCCGTAGGTATCCTTTATAATATTCAGATTACTGTCGACAACAAGGATTCTTCCCTCTAAGATAGCGGCAATCTGGGAAATCTTCATATCCACTTCGTCATTGGCAGGCTCCTTCAGGTAACCGGAATCCGATATACTGTTAGCCAGCGAATTACCCTGGCTCCGCAAATCATTTTTCATCTGTTCATTTGCTCTATCGATATAGGTATTGACCAAAACCAGTGAAAAGAGCAGGATGGGTATGATACCTACCAAAGTAATCGCAAGAATTTCATGTACCCTGATACTTTTTAAAAACCAAAATTTAGATTTAATCCTGGAAAAAATAGCCAACACCCCATTTTGTATGTATATATTTCGGTTCACTTGGGTTATCTTCAATCTTTTCACGCAATCTGCGGATGTGTACGTCCACAGTTCTTACATCGCCCGGATAATCATATCCCCAAACGATGTTAAGAAGGTTCTCGCGGCTGTATACTTTATTCGGATTAAAAATCAGCAACTCCAGTAAATCAAATTCTTTTGCCGTCAAATTAACTTCCTTGTTACTAATATAAACACGTCTGCTCTCACAATCTATCTTCAAATCCCCGAATTTGATCACTTTGGCCTGATTCTCAGGAGTTTTCTTATTGCTGCGGCGCATAATAGCCTTGATACGTGCTTTCACTTCCAGAATATTAAAGGGCTTGGTGATATAATCATCTGCACCGTATTCCAGGCCCAATATTTTATCCATGTCATCGCCTTTTGCGGTCAGCATAATAATCGGCATATTGGAGAATTCCCGTATCTGTTGACATACCTCAAAACCCGTTATTTTGGGCAGCATGACATCCAGCAGAATGATATCATACTCCTTCTTCTTTGCAGCCTCCAATGCCTCTTCACCGTCATAAGCACAGTCTACTTCCATGCCGTCCTGTTCCAGACTGAAACGGATCCCCTTTACTATTAACTTTTCATCGTCAACAACGAGCACTTTCTTTCCCACTTTTATCACCTCATACTATATATTTGACCGCTGCGTCCGGCTTCAACCATGAAATCTATTTCACGGTGATCCTGTCACTGATTTTATGAAAGACAGCGTCTTTAATTCCTTCAATGTTCTTTATCTCTTCTATCGACTGAAATCCGCCGTTATCCTCACGGTAAGTAATAATACTCTTTGCCTTTGCTTCTCCAATGCCTGTCAATGTCATAAGCTCTTTAGCAGAAGCCGTATTAATATTGATTTTCTCCGATTCCCCATCCATATCCGTATTGGCACGGTAATCGTCAGGAGGAATATTCTCTGTTTCCTTCTCCGTCGGAATATAGATACGCTGACCATCCTCCACGGCTGCCGCCTGATTTACATAATCACCCGCCGCCTCTTCGGTCAGGCCCCCTGCCAGCTCTATCACATCGATCAGCCGAGAGCCTTCCTCTACCTCATACACATCCGGATTCTTTACCGCACCGCATATATGTATATAGATGCAGGCAGAATCATCCTGTCCGGCACCTGCCTGAGATATGTCCTTATCATCCCGTGTTAAACTTTCCTGTCCGGCCTCTCCGGGCGGTACTTCCTCAGTATTAACCTGTATGTCACTTTGTATAGGATTTGTCTTTTGATCATTCAGAAAAATCTGTGCGTTTTGTTCCCTTGCTCTGCCGCAGCTATAAATAATACCTGTCATCACAACAAATATTACAGACAGAATGGCAGTCAGCCATTTCCTGTTTCTCATTCTCATCATCCTTTCCAATAAAGCATATTTGCTTTACAGAAAGGCCGCATCAATATCGTATCCTCAATACCATACTGCATAACATTATTCTACCTAATATAAGGTCTTATTACAATAGGCAATTTGAAAGATTTTAAATCGTAAGGAAAATGTAAAATTTCATTCCCATTTAAATGCAATGATCCCTCCGATAACTAATACCAGTCCGATCAACTTTCTCCATTCGAATTTCACCTGTTCCACACCGAATATGCCAAACAATTCAATGCAGTATGCCATAATTAACTGCGAGGTAACGATCAGCATGATTGCCTTTGCAGGCCCCAGGGAATCCATGCTTTTCACTACCGTATAGGTAATAAAGGCTCCGATTGCCCCGCCTAAAAGCATATACTTATGATCGACCTTTAATACCGCCCCGAAATTACTTTCACGCCCTGTAATAAACCAGGCCGCAATACATACTATCAATGCCGTAAACTGTACAAAACCGGCTGCCACCCATATACTGGTCTGTTTCGTTACTCCGGTATTAAATACTCCCTGGATACTCATGAGTGCGCCCGATATGATTGCAATAATCCATCCCAGCATAGCTTCACCTTCCGCTTCGTAATATTACCGCAATCCGTATTCCTTGCAGTTTCTATATTTTTACCATTTCAAAGGTAATATATTCATTATTATAAATTATTATTGACGCTTTGACGGATAGTCCTGTACGGGGCTCTATGCAGATTCGCCGTTCAGAGAAAGAATCCGGCATTCTAATGAATTTAAGTCACTTCTTTTTTGATTTCCTTCACAAAGCTCAGATAAGTTAACATAAAATACAAAGAATATATCATTCCAAACCCAATAAGGGCACCGATCATATAATGAAACATCATCGATTTATTTACATAGGAATTAAAAATATGCCCGATGGAATTGAACAGGGATATGGAAATGGGAATCGAAAGAAGCAGCGGTACCGCAAAATGGATTAACATCTGTTGTAAAATTATACAATCAATACGATACCCAGACATACCCAGCTGAGACAGTCTCTTATAGTGGCGGCGGTGCTTAGGCAAATCTCCAAGCTGTTGAATTGCCATGATTGCAGACATCACGCAGGCAAAAATTAATCCGATATAAAACATGGTAAAAGATACGATAAGGACAGCAGTCACGTTATCTGCTTTTAGTCCCCCTTTTACACTCAATCTTTCATGAACATTCTCTCCCGCGGCTATTTTCAACAGCCTTTCGATGTTACTTCTGGTAGCTTCTGTCGTTTCTTTCACTGTTGATATCGCCATAACAGTATGGTTTACCCCCAGCTCTGAAGCTGTTTCATCCGGGATAACAATAACAAAATAAACCCCATTCATTCCTTCAAGGCCAAAGCCTTCGGTATAGATAGCATGTAATTGATAGGTCTTGCCGTTTATGATCATATCCGTATTATCCTGCTGTGATACCTCATTTTTAACATATCCCACACAATGCAGCAGGTACCCCTCCCGGCCTTCAACCGGCTCTTTATATCCCAGCATTTTTCGAAGCCTTGCATAATCACTGTACTTCATATAGGTACCCCAGTCTGATTCTGTTATTTCTCTCCGAAAAAAGCCGTCGATATCAGCTGAGCCTGCATCGTATATATTATATTGATATTTTTCTCGTATCCCCTCCTGGCCTTCCAGGTAATCCTCTGTTTTATGAAAATCTTCTGCCTCGTTAACACTGGTACACATGACATCAAAAGGTGCTCTCGATATAAAAAGTTCATCCAGAAAGCCCTTCATCAGCATCCCTGTTTGAACTGCAAGAAAAGTCAAGGTTATCAGCACAGCAAGATTACCCAGGGTAAATCTCATCGTATTCATTTTTGCTGCCAGGGCTCTGAATATAATCATACGGTTTCCTTTGTACTTGCGGTTTCCGCAAAGGAAAAGACGTACCATCGCCGGTGATATGCTGATATAACATCCGTAGATACAGACAATGACGCTTACGATACTGATTAACAGGTTTGAAAAAGTAGTTAATTCCGGTTTCACAGCCGTTACATAATGCATAAAAATCAATCCAAAAATTCCGATAAAGAAAAATGCAATAAAACAGATTATATTTCCGCTGCTTTTTTTATATACTTCCTGTAATTCACTTTTTTTATCGGAACACATCAGATCATAAATACTCATTTTTCTCAGCTTACGGCTATTGGAAAGCAGCGACAAAAGCATCATGCCGGCTGCATAAACTGCAGTAAGTCCCAAGGCTTTCAAAGAAAAAAAGAAAGCCGGTTGATAATCCACTTCAAATACCTTCATAATGAGAATCGATAAGACCTGAAAAAGAAGGGTGCCAAAAAAAATGCCCATTACTAACGAAGCCAGACACAGCAATAGATTCTCAACAAAAAACATGCGGTAAATATATCTGCTTTTCATTCCAAGAAGCATATAGACGCTAAATTCTTTTCCCCGCTGTTTCATCATATAACGAATGATATAGTTGATTAACCATCCTATAACCAAAACTATTATAATCGCTATCAGCTTATTTACTTCACGAAAATCTTCCATTGACGCACTAAGTTTCATAAGATCCGGGGAATAACAGATTAAGTTAAAGGCATATATCAAAGTAAAGGAGATTGTTAAGGTCAGAATATAGATGCTGTATTCCCTAAGAGAGCGTTTCATGTTTCGGATGGATAATTCAGCCAACATCTTTCACATCACCTCCCAGCACCGTAACTACATCCAGAATCTCTCCAAAAAATTCCTTTCGGCTCTTATCTCCCCTCAAAAGCTCATCGAACAACTTACCGTCACGAAGAAATAAAATCCGGCTGCAATAACTGGCAGAGAAAATATCATGGGTAACCATGATTATTGTGGCATTTCTTTCTTTATTCATTTTCGAAAGAGTATCTAACAGAATCTGAGATGATTTTGAGTCCAGTGCTCCGGTCGGTTCATCTGCAAGTATCAGCCCGGGTCTGCATATCAGGGCTCTTGCACAGGCACAGCGCTGTCTTTCCCCACCGGAGACCTGATACGGAAATTTATCAAGCAAATGACGGATTTCCAGAGCTGCAGCCACCTCTTCCACATTTGAAGAAATTTGATTGCATTTCATATTGCCGATTATTGGTGCAAGTGCAATGTTTTCCCCTATTGTCAGGGTATCCAGCAGATTATAATCCTGAAATATAAAGCCAAGATTGCGTTGTCTGAATTCTGCGGTTTTTGATCCGGGTAATGCGGTTATATCTGCACCTGACAGATAGATATGGCCGGATGTAACCGTATCAATCGTAGAAATACAGTTTAATAAAGTAGTTTTACCACTCCCTGAGGCACCCATGACAGCAAGAAACTCTTTTTCCATTACTTCAAAGGACACATCATTAAGAGCTTGGGTAATAACATTTTTACTGCCATAATACTTCACAACATGCTCAACCTTTAATAATTTTTCCATGAAACCTCCTCCTTGCCAATATTATTTACCACATAATAACATCGTGAGGATTTCATGTCTACTTACAATTCTGTAAGCTGTCCACATGGAAATGAAATTATTATTTTTGTTCTGCAATTTACTTTCGACTCAGCTGAAATTGCCAATCCCATTTTATCACAAAGATTTTTACAGATAAATAGTCCCATACCGGTAGCATTCCATTTTTTCCGGTCACTGCCTGTAAAGCCCCGTTCAAAAATGCGCGGCAAATCAGCCTTCGATATTCCGATTCCATTGTCCTCAACCATCAATAAGATGTTGCGGTCTGTCTTTTCTGCCGTAAATTTTAATACCGGATTATAATCCTTATGATATTTGACAGCATTCGAGATAAGCTGACTGAGTATAAAGGTTACCCATTTTTCATCAGAATAGACACACACATCAGGAACGAGATCTTCTATAGTAAAGCCGCAGTTTTGCAGAATTGTCCGATTTCGAAGCAGGGCAGCATTAATTGCGTCTGATAAACTGAATCTTCGTATGAAATAGTCCTTTTCCACTAATTCGCTCCGTGCATAATAAAGCACCTGCTCCAGTAAATAATCAATTGTTTCCATTTCCCTGCCGATTTCCTTCGTTACCTCCGCGGGATTATTAAAACATAAAAGCTTGATTGCAGATACCGGATTCTTTACCTCATGAATCCATTCTTCTATATAGCTTTTATAGTCAGCCTGGCTTCGCTTACATTGTTCTACCTCATCATTCATTGATTTACAGGCTGTTTTCAGCAATTCATAGTATATTTCCTCGTGAATGTTGTCAGGTTTTGTAATCATGTCACTAATCATGTAAGATTTTTCAAGCATTTTCATAATCTGATTACAGTGATTTGTACGTTCCTGAAGCCGGAAATATTCTATCCCCAGATATATCCCAAATAGGATAAAGCCGCTTATCCAGATAAAACCAATCAGCAAGATATTGCACCCATAAAGCAGAAGCAGCAAGCCAATAAAAAATTCAAAAATCATACTGAATAATATAAATAGCATCTTATCCTGTATATACCGGATCAATGTCATATAATATATCCCTCCTGCGGAACGGTCTTTATAAAGTCCGACAGTCCGATCTCTGATAAGCGCTTACGAAGCCTCGACATGTTAACATTTAAAATGTTATTGTCAACATACAATTTATTTTCCCATAAAGCTTCTATCAACTCATCCTTGGTAACTGTCCTTCCTCTGTTAATAAACAGGTGATATAAAATACGGCATTCATTTTTCGATAATTCTATCGTATGATTCCTTGTCCTTAAGTTCATGGCCGGTACATCCAGGTATACATCATCTACATGCCATACATGTGCTTTTTCATAACGTTCAAGGATTCTTCGGATACGTGCAAGAAGAACCGGCAAATGATATGGTTTACGTATAAAATCGTCTCCTCCCAGCAAAATGCCTCTAAGTTCATCCTCCTCGCTGTCCCTGCAGGTTACGAATATAATAGGTAATTCCGAAAACTTCCGAATCTTTTGACACAAGTGAAATCCATCCTCCTCCATCAGATTAATGTCAAGAAGTATCATGTCAGGATTACTGTTTCTTATAGCCTCGTTTATTTGAGTAAATACGGACGGAGTAATCGTCTCAAAGCCGCTTTGTTGTAAAAATGCGGACAATTCCCTGCGGATACTGTCATTATCTTCAATAATCATTACTTTGTACATAGGACTCCTTCTTCAACTACCGCTTTTATTATTAATTACCATACATTATCAATTCAATTTTATATCCTTTTCTCATACTTTTCAATAAACTTCCAGCCCGGGCTTTACAAAAGTGCTATCAAAAAAACGCAAAGGTATTTTACCCTTGCGTTCTGAATTTTTCTGGTTTTCTCTTAATCTGTACTTTTATCACTCATCATTCCGCTGCAACAGGACGATGGACTCGCAGTGCCCGGTAAAAGGAAACACATTAATTATATATTCAATTGTTTTATAGTTTATCTGAGAATGATTTTTCTTAAAAGCATTTTTCCAGTATCGTAATCATTTCATCCACATTTTCTTTTGTTACAATCAGCGGCGGAACGAAACGGAGTATGTTCTTTCCGGCCGAGATTACGATCAGTCCGTTGTCCATAGCCTTCAGGATATACTCATTTACCGGTTTACTGAATTCCAGGCCCTGCATCAGTCCCTTGCCTCTTCTTTCGAGGATAAAATCGTATTTTTTTACGAGGGCATCAAGCTTTGTTTCAAGATAACTGGATACTTCATTGACATTTGCAAGGATGTTTTTGCTTTCGAACATATCAAAGACCTTGCTTACCGCCGCCGTTGCAAACGGATTGCCGCCATAGGTGGTTCCGTGGTCACCGGGTTCAAAAGCAGCGGCAGCCTTCTCCGTTGCGGCAAATGCACCCACCGGAACACCGCAGCCTAAAGCCTTTGCGCAAGTTATGATATCCGGCTTGACTCCATAGCTCTGATAGGCAAACATCGTGCCCGTTCTTCCCATTCCGCACTGGATCTCATCAAAGATCAAAAGGATGTCCTTTTCATCGCACAGCTTCCGGACCCCTTTCAGGAACTCGGGGTCTGCCGGATAGATTCCGCCTTCTCCCTGCACCGGTTCCAGCAGGATTGCACTCGTTTTATCCGTTATCTTTTCCTTCACGCTGTCCAGATCATTATATTCGGCAAAAACAACCCCGCCGATTAACGGTTCGAAAGCTTCCCTGTACTTTGGCTGTCCGGTTACGGACAGGGCGCCCATACTTCTTCCATGAAAGGATTGATTCATGGAAATAATCTCACTGTCCGCATGATTCTTTTTCTTGCAGTAATATTTCCTGGCAAGCTTGATTGCGCCTTCTATTGCTTCGGTACCGCTGCTGGTGAAAAATACACGGTCCATACCGGAAGCCTTTGTCAGTTTTGTGCCGGCTTCAATGGCCGGGACATTATAGAACAGATTCGATGTATGTAATACCTTATCGATTTGGTTTTTCAATGCGTCGTTATATTCCTTATCCGCATAGCCAAAGGCAAAAACCGCTATTCCGGCTGCAAAATCCAGATATTTCTTTCCATTCGTATCATGGAGGTATACTCCCTCTCCCTTATCCAGTACGATCTGATACCGGTTATAGGTGTGCATCAGCACCTTATCCGCTTTTTCAATGTATTCCTGCATCTCCATAAATAAAACCTCCCTATCTAGAATGATTTACCTCATGATCATACAATATTCCTTCGTTATTAATTATCGCGGTGCCGATACCGCGGTTTGTGAAGAATTCAAGAAGCAGGCAGTGCTCCATCCTTCCGTCCAGGATATGAACTCTCGATACACCGTTCCGGACCGCATCGATACAGTTTTTTAATTTCGGAAGCATGCCTCCGCCAATGAAACCGCTGTTAATCAATTCGTCCGCCTTCTCCAGAGTCAGTACCGATATCAACGTATTCTTGTCTTCCGGATCTGTGTAAACCCCTTCAATGTCCGTTAAAAATGCCAGCTTCTCGGCTCCGATGGCGGTCGCTACCGCACATGCGGCATCGTCCGCGTTAATGTTGTATGCATGGTAATGTTCGTCCAGTCCGATCGGGGCAATAATCGGTACAAAATTATTATCAATTAAGGTATTGATAAGATCGGCATTCACCTCCGTCACATTTCCGACAAAGCCGATATCCTGTCCGTTAACAAGCTTCTTCTCCACCTTAAGGGTAGTTCCATCCTTACCGCTGATCCCGGCAGCCTTAACACCGAGCTGTTCCACCATCTGAACCAGCCCCTTATTGACCTTTCCCAGCACCATCTCGGCTACTTCCATAGTTTCCTCGTCGGTTACCCTTAAGCCTTCCACAAATCTGGATTCATGGCCAAGAAGACTGAGCCATTTGCTTATCTCCTTACCGCCTCCGTGTACGATAATCGGCTGCATTCCTACCAATTTTAATAACGCCACGTCTTTAATTACATTTAACTGCAGGTTCTCATCCAGCATGGCGCTGCCGCCGTACTTTACTACTACTTTTTTATTGTTGAATTTCTGTATATAAGGTAAGGCTTCAATTAAAGTCTGTGCCTTAATCAGTATCTGGTCCATATGTTCCATTCCGTAATTCCTCCCTGGGTCTGAAATATTTATATCCGATTCCCTTATGTCCTACGAACGGTAGTCCGCATTGATCTTGACGTAATCATAGGTGAAATCACAGCCCCATGCCGTAGCGGAGGCATTCCCCATTTTCACATCGGCAACCGCTCTTACCTCTTTTGCGGACAGAATCCTGGTAGCGGTTTCCTCGCTGTAGTCGGCAGCCATACCGTTCTCAACCAGCTGTAGTTTACCTTCCTCACTTTCGATGAATAAATCTACCTTATCCGGATCAAATTTCACACCGGCATAGCCCATTGCACAAAGAATCCTGCCCCAGTTCGCGTCGTTTCCGAATATAGCCGTTTTAACAAGATTGGAGGTAATGATCGATTTGCTTAAGGCTACCGCCTGTGCCTTATCGCTCGCACCAATAACCGTTGCTTCCAGCAGCTTAGAGGCACCTTCCCCGTCGGCAGCCATTTTCTTTGCCAAATCGGTGGTAACTATATTCAAAGCTTTACGGAACTGTTCGTAATCCGCATTCTTTTCGGTAATCTCCTTATTGCCGGCCATACCGTTTGCAAACAGGATCAGGGAGTCGTTCGTGGAGGTATCCCTGTCTACGGATATCATGTTAAAGCTATCCTTTACATCTGCGCTTAACGCTTCCTGCAGCAATGCCTTGCTGATTGCAATATCCGTCGTTACCACACCCAGCATGGTAGCCATATTAGGATGTATCATGCCGGAGCCTTTTGACATTCCGCCGACTGTGACCGTCTTGCCGTCCACTTCAAAGGAAACCGCACATTCCTTTGCATAGGTATCGGTTGTCATAATGGCTTCCGCCGCCAGTAAACCGGCCTCTATCGTATCTTCCAGGGCGCCGGCAAGCAATGCCGCCCCTTTTTCAATCACATCAATGGGAAGCTGTTTCCCGATTACCCCGGTAGATGCGGTGAGAACCGCATTAGCAGGTATTCCAAGGCTCTTTGCTATCGCTGCTGCCATCTTTTCGTTGTTGATATCCCCTTCCGCCCCGGTACAGGCATTTGCAACCCCGCTGTTTAATACGATTGCCTGTGAGGTTTCATTCTCTTTAATCTGTTTCATATCCCATTTTACGGGTGCGGCCTTTACTATATTCGTAGTAAAGGTACCTGCCGCCTTGGCCGGGATTTCACTGTATATGAGCGCCATATCCTTTCTTTTCTTCTTGATTCCAACATACAATCCTGCTGCCTTATATCCTTTTGCCGCGGTCACGCCGCCCTTAATTGTCTCCATGCTTCTTCCTCCTATTCGTCTACAGTTCAGCTTATAGCTGAACTGTAACACTCTTGACTTCCTATAATAATCATTTTACGGGAACAGAGGTATCATATTTAATCCGGCTGTTTCCTCAAGTCCAAACATAATATTCATATTCTGCACCGCCTGGCCTGCCGCACCCTTAACTACATTATCCAGGGCACCCATCATGATGATGCGTTTTGTCTTCGGTTCTATTACAAAATTAATATCGGTAAAATTACTTCCTTCCACCCATCGGGTCTCCGGACAGATTCCTTTCTCCAAAACACGGATGAAATGCTCTTTTCCATAGTACTTGTCGTATGCCGCCTTTGCCTCTTCATAGGTTACATCCTTTGTAAGATTCGCATAGGCGGTAACCAGAATCCCCCGATTCATCGGCACCAGATGCGGAGTAAAGATCACATCCAACGCTTCGCCCGCCGCATAGGACAGCTGTTCCGCAATCTCAGGCGTATGCCTGTGTGTTGTCACACCGTAGGCTTTTATATTCTCGTTCACCTCGCAGAACAGGTTGCCTACCTTTGCCGACCTTCCCGCTCCCGATACCCCGGATTTCGCATCTACTATAACAGAATGCGGATCAATCAAGCCCTCCTTTAATAATGGGTATATGGAAAGCACGGAACAGGTCGGATAACAGCCCGGATTGGCAATAAGCCTTGCCTGCTTTACCTGCTCCCGGTTGATCTCACTAAGTCCGTAAACAGCCTCCGGTATGAATTCCGGGCTTTGATGGGTAATACCGTACCATTTCTCATAGACAGCCAGGTCCTTAATCCTAAAATCGGCGCTTAAATCGATTACCTTAACCTTCGACAGGATCTCCTCATTTACCAAAGAAGCACATAAACCCTGCGGCGTGGCGGTAAAGATCACATCGACCTGACTTGCCAGTTCCTCCATATTATCATTCCGGCAGATATCCTCCACAAGCCGAAACATATTCGGATATACCTCACCATATTTCTTATCTATATAACTTTTCGAACCGTACCATACAATCTCGGCATCCTTATGCTGTAAAAGAATTCTGACTAATTCCTGCCCTGCATAGCCTGTCGAACCGATAATACCAACCTTTATCATATGTTTACCTCCGTTTCAGCAATACTTTCTGCAATAATTTCTCATAATTATACATCCAAATTGATTATTATGCAATAGCAGTTTAAAAAATTTTTAAAATAATTTGCATATTTTTTCATACCCGGCAAGGATCAGGGATTCAATATATCTATCCCCTCTTTTAATAAGGTTGAATATAGCCTGGAAATCGGAAAACCTACTATATTATTATAGTCACCGTCTATTCTTTCTATATTAACGGCAAACCTGCCCTGGATTGCATAACCACCGGCTTTATCAAAGGGCTCGCCGGTAGCGACATAGGCTGCTATCTGTTCTTCGGTTAACGGCTTCACCAATACATCGGTGCTCTCTACGAAACTGACCGTCCTTTCCCGTAATCCCGATGTACTACTCATATCCTTAATAATGACGGAAACTCCGGTATACACCTTATGGATATTTCCGCCAAGCAGTCGAAGCATTCTTTTCGCATCCTCTATATCCCTGGGCTTTCCCAGGATTTGTCCGTTCACCGCAACCATAGTGTCCGCACCGATAACAATGATATCCCCGCCGGACCTTTCCGCGATATCCTCTGCCTTTACGGCTGCAAGCTCAGCTACAATTTCCTCCGGCTTTTCTCTGGTAGTGATTTCTTCCCGGTCACTGGGGCAGACCGTAAAAGTGACGCCGGTCTTCTCTAATATTTCTTTCCTCCTGGGTGAACCGGATGCTAATATAATTTTATGCATGATGTAACTCCCATCCGCATGATAAGTCATGCCTTTTCTTCAGGGCGGCAAAAGATACTTATCTTCGCCCCTCTTGTCTCTCTCGTAATTTCTTCGATTAGTCTAGCATAAACCCCTGGTGATATCAAGTTTTATCCAGGAATATTCAGACTGAAACAGCTTGTGTTACAAAATCGATAACCGATAATAAATGCTTGATTAAAATTTACATATGGTAAATTTATGTAATATAATTTATTATATAGTGGATATTAAAAATTTTTGAATCGGGGGATTAAATAATGAATATTTTGTTTTTATTTTTAGGATTATTTTGGATTATGTGCGGAATTGGTATCAAAGTTAAAAAATACTTATGGATTCATCAGGGATTATATAAGCGACCGGTAGATGTGGACAAATACACAAACTATATGGGAATAGTCGATATGATTGCCGGAATCTGCTGCATTATCCTAGGATTTTTATTCTGCTTTATTACTATTTCCGATAAAGTAATATTCATTCTGTCCATTATTTATTGTACATTAATAATATATGGAGAAGCAAAATATAGAATAAAATTATCGTAGATAGTAATTAGGTAAATTTTAAAATATTTCTCATTTAGCTATTGCATAAAATAACAATCTGATGTATATTTATAATAATCATTAAAATGAAATACTGTAAGGAGGCAATTATTATGAAAGAAAAGGTAGTACTCGCTTATTCCGGCGGACTTGACACCACCATGATTATTCCCTGGTTAAAAGAAAATTATGATTATGATGTGGTTTGTGTATGTATCGACGTAGGACAGGGAAACGAACTTGACGGCCTTGAGGAAAGGGCAAAATTATCCGGTGCAACCAAACTGTACATTGAAAATGTTGTTGATGAATTCGTAGACGAATATGTTATGCCTTGTGTAAAAGCAGGTGCCGTATATGAGAATAAATATTTACTGGGAACCTCTATGGCAAGACCGGTAATTGCAAAAAGATTAGTAGAAATCGCAAGATTGGAGGGCGCAACCGCCATCTGCCACGGTGCCACCGGCAAGGGCAACGACCAGGTACGTTTCGAGCTGGGGATTAAAGCGCTGGCACCTGATCTAAGAATTATAGCTCCCTGGAGAATCTGGGATGTATCCTCCAGAGAGGAAGAGATCGAGTACTGCAGGAATCACGGCATTGACCTTCCTTTCTCGGCAGATAACAGCTACAGCCGCGACAGGAATCTATGGCACATCAGTCATGAGGGCTTAGAGCTGGAGGACCCTGCAAATGCACCGAACTACGACCATCTTCTGGTACTTGGGGTATCTCCGGAAAAGGCACCGGATGAAGGGGAAACAATCACGCTGACATTTGAGAAAGGTATCCCCGCAAGCTTAAACGGCAACACCATGAAGCCTTCCGAAATCATAGTGGAATTAAATAAGCTCGGAGGCAAGCATGGCATCGGTATCGTGGATATCGTTGAAAACCGTGTTGTCGGAATGAAATCGCGCGGCGTATATGAAACACCGGGCGGAACGATTTTAATGGAAGCCCATGCACAGCTTGAAGAGCTTATCCTTGACCGTGCGACGCTTACCTGTAAAAAAGAAATCGGCAATAAATTTGCCGATGTGGTCTACGAAGGAAAATGGTTTACCCCGCTCCGTGAAGCATTGCAGGCATTTGTAGATGTTACACAGCAATACGTAACCGGCGAAGTGAAATTAAAACTGTATAAGGGTAATATCATAAAACAGGGTACTGCTTCCCCTTATTCACTGTATAATGAAAGCATCGCTTCCTTTACAACCGGAGAACTGTACAATCATCACGATGCGGAAGGCTTCATCAACCTGTTCGGCCTGTCGCTTAAGGTCCGCGCAATGAAGATGGCGGCTGTTGATAAGGATAAATAGCAGATAATTGATGCAAGGTATGCATAAGAACCAGCGGCAAGACATAGAATGCCGCTGGTTCTCGCATTACGGAGCACAAGTTCCGAGAAATATTAATGAATCATTAAAGACAGACCTTTCATCAGTTAAAGTAGTATTTATCCAGGAAATCGTTTACAAACTGCCCGTACTCCTCCCTGTTCTTCTGGCAGGACTCGGCATGCCTTGCGTTCGGTGCAAGATACAGCTCCTTCCTGTCAGGTTTGGCATCGTACATCTCCTTTGACATGGAGCAGGGTATGAAATTATCCTCCAGCCCATGTATAAACAGGATGGGAGCATTGCTTCGAACGGCACCGTCAATCGGGACCACATCATCAATCCAGAACCCTGCCCGCAGCCTGATAATGAATCTTGCCAGATACAGGAATGGAAATTTCGGGATATGGTAACGATATTTTAACAGGTGCTTCACCTGCTTTCTTAAATCGGAATAGGAGCAGTCCGCAATTACACATCGGATCCTTCCGTCTATCGCAAGATGGGATAATACGGTCGCAGCACCCATTGATTCCCCATGTGCCACTATGGATATGTTTGTCCCATATGTTTCAAAACACCAGTCAATTACCGTCTGTAAATCGAACTTCTCATAATAGCCCATAGAGGTATGAGCCTTGCCGCTTAATCCGTGGTTCCTGTGGTCATATGTCAATACCGTTATTCCCCTTTTTAAGAACAGTTCCGCATACATCATGCTGCTGTATTTACCGCACGTATATCCGTGACAAATGATCGCAATCCTGAGCTTTGTGTTTGGGCTTTCAAACTGCTTGGAGCTTATTTCATCATTGATCATCTGACACGATAAATCATAGCCGTATCTTGATTTTATGATAAAATCTTTTTTACTCCAGCCCTGATATACTTTCTCAGTAAGCCGCCCTTCCTGAATCTCTCTTTGATAAAGCTTGTCATATTTTATTACTCTGGGCTTCAGCAAAACATTCGACAAAACCCATGAGCCTGCGATGACAGCAATAATCAAAATAATAATAACAATTGCTGCATTCCAAATCATACCTATCCCCTCTCTTAAAACTACACCGCCAAACATCATATTTACAAATATTTCATATTCATTCTATCACAGATTCCAACGAATGAATATATAATTTCATAAAATTTTCCTTAATACGATTATATCACACATTTGCCGAACGGTAAATGCATTCGGTATCTCTTATCTTCACCGGAGGTTCGCTGTAAAAACGCCGCCGATAAGAGTAAAATATTATCAAAAGATATTGTATTTTACACGGAAATACTTTATTATAGGGTATATAAGCAATAGTTATCATGTCCTAATTATGCAATCCATTCAGTAAGGA
>JAEWSD010000198.1 GCA_023398615.1 Bacillota bacterium | reverse complement strand
GGAAGGCATCTGTTCCGATACAAAAATCACCATTCTAAGCTTGCAGCTTAAGCTGCGGAAAAGAGGTTATGATGAAACAACATTACAAATTACAATCTATGGTTATTGCAGCACTGCTTTGTGCGATTGGGATCATAATTCCTGTGTATTCTCCCTTTAAAATTCTGTTGGAGCCTGCTTCCTTTACTTTGGCAAGCCATGTTCCGATTTTTATAGCGATGTTTCTGTCACCTCCGATTGCGGTATCTGTTGCGCTTGTTACCAGCTTTGGCTTCCTGCTTGCAGGCTTTCCGCTGATTATCGTCCTGCGGGCCTTGTCCCATATCGTTTTTGCAGGGTTAGGTGCCTTTCTGTTAAAGAAGAAAGGAAATATCCTGCAGTCTACGAAAGGAGCGGTGCTATTCGGACTGGCTATGTCACTTGTACATGCAGTATGTGAGGTAGCGGTTGTTACTGTTTTCTATTGGGGGAACCAGATGACTGAGCTCTATTATAGTAAGGGCTACCTGGTTGCCGTTATCGGCCTTGTAGGAATCGGTACCGTTATACACAGCATGATTGATTTCGGAATTGCGTCTTTTGTATGGCAGCCGTTAAAGAATGTCGTATTCATTCCGTCCAGCGCCGGTTTCAAAAAGCAGCGCCAGGTAAGGGAACAATAAAGGGAAGTCATCTTATATCATTCAGATTAAACTTACCGGTATTCTCTGTGGTAAGGAATATTATAATTAAGCCGATCCCGGTTACTATTGACCCGACGAGCAGCATGTCGGCAACGCCTACGGTATCAAGCAGCTTTCCGCCGGTTATGCTGGCAGCCGTACCGGAGATCCCACTGGATGCAACACCCAGCATGGCCTGGCCCTTCACCTTGTCTTTTCCGCCGATGACGGCATTGACATAGTAAACGGAAGCAGGTGTAAATAATGCAAAGGAAATCATTTGGAATGCCATTGCGATATATACGGTTGGAACATTTGGCGCCAGCCAGGTTAATAAAACCTTAATAAGGAAAAAAAATGCAGATATCTTCACCAGGGTACTGCATTTTATTTTTTTTACCAGAAAGATAAAAGCCGCCATTGTCGGTAGCTCCAAACTGGCGGCAATGGAAAGGGAAATGCCCATATTCGTACTGTTGCCGCCGACATTCTCAACAATATTGATCAGATAGGTATTAATAAGGCTGCTCGAATAAAAAAGCATTGCGATTCCAACTAATTGCAGCATATATTTCTTGTACTTAATAAAGAATTGAAAGATTCCGATGGGTGCGGTTCTGTCTTCCTCCGTATTACTATGGAATGCTTTGGACTCTGCCGTCTGCGGAAGCTCAGCTTTGAAGGAGTAGGCGGATATAATAACAAATATGTAATTAATGAGAAAGATATTAAGCAGAATATTAGGCCCGAAGCGATTCACCAGGACTCCCAGAACGGAAGATATCACGGCAAATGAGATGGAACCCAGTCCTCTGGCGAGACCGTAATTTAGTGGAACCCCTTTATTTATGTACTCTATGGCCAGCGAATTGAAAAGAGGACTCAAGGTATACTGGAGCGAATTGATCAGGACATACGAGCTTGCTACCAGGTAGAAAGAGTTTGGCAATACCCATAGAGTAATACCCAGTGCCATTGTAATAATCATAATCAGGATAACGATAGAACGAAGGGATATTTTCTTCGATTTATCCGCGAAAGAAGCAATAAGGGGCTGGAGCAGTATGGAAAGTATTGAGGCAAGCGCCAATACAAGTCCGATCTGAACATTTGTGAATTCTCTTGATTTAAGGTATACCGCAGCAAAGCTGCATATGCTGCATTCACTCATCCAGAATGTGCCCTGTAAAAAAGCATACTTAACAGTCAACTGTTTTGCCAGTTTCTCCATAGTACCTCCAATTTTATCTTTCTGTAGATTTTAGCCTTCCGGGTAGGAAGAATATTTTTTCTTTATATTTTCTATATCAAGCAATTGCTGTTTAATAGTCAGGCCGCCGGCATATCCGACCAGGCTTCCGCCTGCACCGATCACACGGTGACAGGGTATCATGATTGCAATGGGATTCCTGTTGTTTGCCATGCCGACTGCGCGGGAGGCCTTCGGATTACCGACATACTCGGCTATCTGTTTGTAGCTCCGGGTTTCCCCATACGGTATCGTTCTTAATGCTTCCCATACCCTTCTTTGGAATGGTGTGCCCATTGGAGCAAGAGAAAGGGTAAAGGTTTCGCGTTTTCCGCAGAAATATTCCTCAAGCTGTCCGACGGCTTCCTTTAACAGGGGCGTTTCTTCTATGATTGTATCCGGAATATCCTCCGTCTCATCGGACCTGCAATAGAACACGGAGGTGATGGCAGTACCGTTTTCCGTGATGCCGATCCTTCCAAGCACGGTCTGATAGAAATAGGTGTGCTGAACGGCATGATCTTTAAGCCAGCGGGCAACTCCGTCCTTCTGGTTGCTTTCTATGAGATGAGTCGCCTCCGTCTTCACTTCTTCCTTGGCATTTGCAACGGCACAGGTTTCATCACACGCTTTAAATAAAGGAAGGTCGTTCAGGTTATCTCCAAAGCCTATCACGTAATCATATTGGTAACGGGTCCGCAGATATTGTACGGCGTTATATTTGGTAGCCTTGTCACTGAAGATCTCCAGGTACCAGGTATCCTCCTCAGAATAGATGTCTTTATAAAATGCCATTGCGATGCCCGGAATTTCTTTCAACAGCCGATAAGCAGGCTCGATGGTTTCTTTTTTATTTAATATGGAGAAGTATACCATATGTTCCGGATTAAGAAGGGAGAAATCGGATACCTGCTTGAAAGGTTTTCGGTATTTCCTCACGCGTTCCTCATAAAATTCGCGCATATAATCGGAAGCTAAGTGTTCATAATAGGTATTTAAGGTGTTATCACGTACCTCATACAAAAAGCCTGTCAGGCGGAACTCCTTAAGTACGTCGGTTACGGCCCTGAATGCGTCTTTTGTAAAGTAATGTATTTTCAAATATTTCATAGCTGCCATGTCATAGATCAGAGCCCCGTTCATAAGTACGACCGGAGTATTGACGTCAAGCGGCTTCAGTATGTTTGCCACGGTAGCGGCAGTTCTTGCGGTTGCCGTGGTGAAATGGATTCCCTGTTTAATCAGAGTATTTATTGTTTGTACGGTATACTCCGAGAGCTCAGCTTCACCGTTTAATAAAGTGCCGTCTAAATCTGAGATATATAAGGTCTTCATAAGTGCTCCAATCCGTATGAAAGGTATTATATGGAAATATGAATCATCAGTTACCTTATCAGTATACGGCCTGCATAATATTACGTCAATTGTGTTTTTGCATGAAATCTTAGTATTATCTTATATAAAAACAAAGAGCCGGCTTGCATTTTTTATCGTTAGCCTTTAAAATAATTACGAATAGTTCAGGCGACAAGCCTTAAGGGAGGATAAAAGGGTGGAAGAGATCATTATAGAGGAGACAAAATGGAAAGCCATACTGGCTGCATTTGCCGGATTCCTGATGGTATCCGGATCGGCGGCCCTTTTCATACTGGGGATGAAAGCAAAAGCAGCTTTTTTCTGGGCAGCCGGTTTTATAGGAATCATTTTTTTCGGAATCTATTTTTTAATTCTGCTTACGCGGACCTTTGAAAGTAAAGCGTTGCTTACCATAACCTTCGACGGTATTATTGACAATTCCTCAAAAAGCTCCGCCGGTTACATTTCCTTTCAGGATATCGAGCGTTTTTGCATAGTAAGCCTATATGGGAAAAAGGTAATCGGAATCATACTAAAGGAAGAATCTTTGCTCCTTGGAAAACTTTCTCCTGTGAAACAGGCCATAGCGAAATCAAATATCAACATGAAATGCCCGCCTTTCTCCATACGTGCAGACCGGGCAAGAGACATGTCACTGGAGGATATCTTTACGTTACTGAAAAAAAGGCTGGATGATTACAGCAGCCTGTACGATTAGAAAGGGGACACATGACAAAATACATTTTATTTGACCTGGACGGAACATTAACGGACCCCAAAGAGGGAATCACAAAATCGGTCCAATATGCGCTTAAGAATCTGGGTATTGAGGTTGAGGATCTGGATTCCTTATGCAAATTTATCGGGCCTCCGCTCAGGGAAAGCTTACGGGAATCCTACCATTTAAGTGAGGAAGAAGTTGCCCGGTCAATTTTAAAATACCGGGAATATTTTTCGGTTACCGGCATCTATCAGAACGAAAGGTATCCGGGAATCCGGGAATTAATGCAGAAGCTGGCGGAAGACGGGAAAAAGCTCATTATAGCTACTTCAAAACCGGAAGGCTTTGCGAAACAGATCATGGAACATTTTGACCTTACAAAATATTTTACCGATATCTGCGGCAGCAGCATGGATGGATCAAGGGAACGGAAAGCGGATGTAATCCGTTATGCCTTGGAGAAGAACCGGATAACCGATAAGGCACAGACAGTCATGGTAGGTGACCGGGAACATGATATAATAGGCGCAAAGGAAAACGGGATTGCATCCATAGGGGTATTGTACGGTTACGGAAGCAGGCAGGAATTAGAGACGGCCGGAGCAGGACAGATTGCGGAAACGGTTAAAGACTTAGGGAGAATTTTGTTTAACTTAGGAGAATAGGGAAGAGAAATTCCTTTCCCTGCAATAATAAGCGTATACAAGACGCGGATGGGAGCAAACTATGAAATTAGTATCATGGAATGTGAATGGATTAAGGGCCTGTATTACAAAAGGATTCGAAGAGTTTTTCCGGGATGCGGATGCGGATGTGTTCTGTATCCAGGAAACAAAGATGCAGCAGGAGCAGGCCGAACTTACCCTGGAAGGTTATCAGCAGTACTGGAACAGCGCCGTTAAGAAAGGCTACTCCGGCACGGCCGTATTTTCAAGAATCGAGCCGTTATCCATAGCTTATGATCTTGGTATGGAGAAGCATAATGATGAGGGACGGGTCATCACACTGGAATTCGAATCGTTCTATCTGGTGACCTGCTATACGCCGAATGCGCAGAGAGGCCTGGCAAGGTTAGATTACCGGATGGAATGGGAGGATGATTTCCGTGCCTACCTGTTAAGCCTTGACGAAAAGAAACCGGTGATTCTTTGCGGCGATCTGAATGTCGCACATGAGGAAATCGATCTGAAGAATCCGAAGTCCAATACGGGAAACGCAGGATTTTCGAAAGAGGAGCGCGGCAAAATGACGGAGCTGTTAAACAGCGGTTTTGTTGATTCCTTCCGTTACCTCTATCCGGAGGCGGCCGGTGCGTATACCTGGTGGTCTTATATGTTTCATGCAAGGGAAAACAATGCGGGATGGCGTATTGATTACTTTATTGTTTCGGATAAATTGAAGGAGCAGATACAGGACAGCATCATTCATAATGATGTCTTTGGCAGTGACCACTGTCCGGTGGAGCTGGATATCATTATTTAAAGAGATCCCGGGATCGGGATACTATTTATGCCGCTTGCGGGCGGTATGACGGGAGGTATGAGAATGAAACTATATGATATAACCCAGGAACTGTTTACCTCGGTTGTCTATCCGGGAGACGTGCCGCCGACCTATGAAAGAAAGCTGTTAATAGATAAGGGAGACCCCTGCAACGTTACGGTTGTGAATATGTGCGCCCATAACGGAACGCATGTGGATGCTCCGTTCCACTTCCTCAAAGGAGGCAAGACAATAGAACAGCTGGAACTAAGCAAGTGCATCGGGAAATGTACCGTTGCGGGCTTTACAAAGCAGCCGGAGGCGGAAGAATGGGAAGAGGTACTTAAGAAATGTGAGAAAAGATTGCTGATAAAAGGAGATATTACGGTCACTGCGGAGATGGCAAGGCAGCTGAACCGGCATCAAATTGAACTGATCGGAATCGAAGGCCAGAGCGTAGGCCCGGCAGAAGCGCCGAGGGAAACCCATCTGGAATTGCTTACCCATGAGGCGGTCATACTGGAAGGGCTGAGATTGGGTGAGGTGCCGGAAGGAAACTACCTGTTATCTGCGGCACCTGTTAAAATGGGAGGCTGTGACGGAGCTCCCTGCAGGGCTGTGCTGATCGATATGGCTGAAGGGGAATAAAAGGAAAATATGGAGACAATCGATTATATTATAAAAACGATAGAAAAACTGGTGAATATCCCGAGCCCTTCGGGATTTACGCAGGCTGTGACCTCATTTATAAAGGACGAGGCGCAGGGCTTTGGCTTTTCCTGTGAGGAAAACCGCAAAGGCGGCCTGACGATATACGTACCCGGCGGAAGCAAGGATACGTTAGGGATATCGGCGCATGTTGATACCCTGGGCGCGATGGTTCGTTCCATATCTTCCGAAGGCATGCTGCGCTTTACCTTAATAGGCGGTTATACCCTGCACAGTGTTGAAGGAAGCTATTGCCGGATTCATACGAGAAACGGCGGGGAATATACCGGTACCATACTTGTTAAAAGCCCGTCCGTGCATACCTATGATGATGCCAGGACACTGGAACGTAATGAAAGAAATATGGAGATACGAATCGATGAGATTGTAAGAAATAAAGAGGACGTAGTCGCGCTGGGAATCGGCAGCGGAGATTATGTAAGCTTCTATCCGAATTTTGAGTATACAGAGAGCGGCTTCATAAAGTCCAGGCACCTGGATGATAAAGCGTCGGCAGGGGTCCTTCTCGGATTACTGAAGGATATTGCGGGAGGAATATTGAATCCTGCAAGGAATTTAAAGCTTTTGATCAGTAATTATGAGGAGGTCGGATTTGGGGCAAGCTGGATTCCGGAAGATGTTACGGAGCTGCTTGCGGTCGATATGGGTGCTGTCGGAGACGATCTGAATGGCAATGAATATGCGGTATCCATATGCGCAAAGGATTCCGCAGGGCCGTATGATTACGAAATGACCAACCGGCTCATTCGGCTGGCGGAGGAGTACCAGCTTGACTATGCGCCGCACTACGGTTCCGATGTGTCCGCGGCCTTAAAGGGCGGCAATAATATCCGAGGAGCATTGATCGGACAGGGCATCCATGCTTCCCACGGCATGGAGCGTACCCACAGGAAAGCGCTCGAGAATACGCTTAAGCTGCTGGAAGCATTTATACAGTAAACCTAAGTGCCATAGGAGATACAGGCATCATATCAAATGGGGCGTTTAAGCCCGCAGATATCGATGACATATCATAAAGCTTTCTGAGATTTTTATATATTTATCCCAAATACTGCCCGTAGGCTTATTCATTTTACTGGGAATTTTTACAAAATAAATTTGTAAAATAAAGTAATATCTGATACACTATATATGGATAAAAAAACTCATTGGAGGATATGATATGGAGTATTTGGAAAAAATTAAAAAAGAACCCAGGATTCTATTGTCAGTTATCAACGTAATATTATTTTTATTTCCCTGGGTAAGCATCTCTTCGACATTTCAGCTGTTCGGCTATACACAGGCTATGGAAGCGGTAAAGTATACGGGTTTTGGACTGACAGGAAAGTCTTTTCTGATGGTTATTGTATTATTGATCCCTCTCCTGTTTATCGGAATGAATTTTTTTGAAAACCTTTATAAGCACGGGAAGCTGATTTATCTTTTTGGCTCTCTTGCCGCGATAATATTTATGATCCTTGCAGTTTTGCGTACGGCAGGTGCTTCCCTTACCGGCGGCGGGGAAGATCTTGGAATTGAGATATCGGTTAACAGAAGTATCGGATTCTGGCTGTCCCTGCTTTCCTATATCGCAATCATTGCAGCTACCCTGGCGATAGATTTTAAACTGAGCCGGAACGTATTAAAAGAAAAGGGGTTTAAGACTGTCTTATCTGAAACTGCCGGCCAGGTGAAGAGCTCCGTTTCCGGCATTGCGGATGATGTGAAAAAGCTTAAACTGCCGTTGCCTGACAAGAAGACAAAGGAAGCGCCGGTAAGCCCGCCTCAGGAGGAACGAAAGATTTTCTTATGTCCGTCCTGTTTGGGAGAAATACCGGAAGAGGCAGTCTTTTGTCCGAAGTGCGGGGTTAAAATCAATGAGAAAAGGAAATGCCTGAACTGCGGGGCGGAAATACCGGATGATGCCAGCTTCTGTTCGGAGTGCCTTGAAAATCGGGTGAATATATAGTAAAGAAGAGGATGGAAACAATAACGTGATGGGAAAAAGGATACGATTACTGGCTTTTGTGCTGGGTTTAACGGTATATTTATTAACTGCCTGCGGAGGGGCAAAGGATTCGGTGCCAAAATCGAGCCCTGAGACAACAATAGCTCCGTCATCAGGAGCTGTGGGAGACCTTACACCGGCTTTAACACCGGAGGTAACTGCGCCGCCGGCAGCGCCGGCCGAAACCTCGGAAGAAACGGGCGAAGCTGAGACACTTGAGGAGGAAGAGCCGCAATGGACGGAAGAAAAGGGAACTGTCTATACAACAACAATAGTCAATGTCCGGAAAGAAGCCTCTGTCGAATCGGAAGCAATTGATTTGCTTAGCAGGAATACTCAGGTTACCAGGTTAAGCTATAACGCGGAATGGAGTAAAATAAAGTTAGGCGGTAAGGAGTGTTATATCGCCAGCAGGTATTTAACAACCGAGGAACCGAAGACAAACGGTAAGCTGATTGTCATTGATGCCGGACATCAGGCCAAAGGAAACAGCGGACAGGAACCGATCGGCCCCGGAGCTTCCGAAACGAAACCGAAGGTAAGCAGCGGAACTGCAGGCGTAACGAGTGGACTGAAAGAATATGAGTTAAACCTCACCGTAGCAAAGCTTCTTAAAACGGAGCTTGAAGACAGGGGCTATGAGGTAATGATGGTAAGGGAAACCAATGAGGTGGATATCAGCAACAGCGAACGGGCGGCTATCGCAAATAATGCGGAAGCCGACGCATTCGTCAGAATCCATGCGAACGGAAGCAGTAACAGCTCGGATAACGGTATCATGACGATATGCCAGACACGGGATAATCCGTATAACGGTTCCCTGTATGAAAGCAGTAAATCCCTTTCAAAGAATGTTCTGGACAGCATGCTGGACAAGACCGGCGCGAACAGCAAGGGGGTATGGGAAACCGACACCATGAGCGGAGTCAACTGGTGCCAGGTGCCGGTTACGATAATAGAAATGGGTTTTATGACGAACCCGAAAGAGGATTCACTGATGGCAACGAAAGACTATCAGGATAAACTGGTTCAGGGAATTGCAGACGGTCTGGATGATTATTTTGAATAGAAAGAGAATGTAGTTATGGCATACAGATACCGGGTTTTATTCTAGCGTTCCACATAAATATGGTTAAATTTGCCGCTTTTCTCATTCCTCCGGGGCATCTCATCAGAGAGTTCCCAGAGCACCTCATTAATTCCGCTTTCATGGAGATAGCGGTTAACTGCCGCTCTTGCCTTTTCGAAAGCAATCTGCCTGTCAGAGCCACCGCATTCCATGCGCAGCAGAAGTATGTTGCCATCCCTTTTTACAAGCTGAAACTGTTTCAGCTCATGAACTTCTTT